>JAPPEG010000040.1 GCA_028875345.1 Gemmatimonadota bacterium | reverse complement strand
CCCTCTGCTTTGAACTCGTCTAGCTGCGCCGGTGACAGCAGCATGCTCGGCTTGGGGTCGGGCCCGTAACTTTTTGATTTATTCACTATCAACACTCCCTATCTCAAGCAACGCGGTACCGCTCCACCACCTCCATATCGACCTTAATCCCCAACCCCGACCCTGTCGGCACGGCAAAGTGTCCCTTCTCCAGCGCCAGCCCCTCGGCCACAACATCGGCCTCCCGCGTAAAAGGCAGCTCGTCGCAGGGCAGCGTGGCGTTGGGCAGCGTCGCCTGTACATGCACCGAGTAAGCCGCCAGCACCCCAGTACACAACCCACCCATCTGAACCCAGCAAGGCACATCCGCAGCCTCCGCCAGCGCCGCCGCCTTCCGCACTTGCAGCGCCGAGCCGCCCAAGTTCACGTAGTCAATGCACTCGGCCTTGAGCGCCGCCAGCACGCCCGATGGCGCTCCCAAGTGCAGGGCAATGGGGATGTGGGTCTTCTCACGCAGGATGCGATACCATTCGAGATTGTTTTTGAGGAGCGGATCTTCAAAGACCGACACCGTGCCAAAAGGCTCCAGTTCACTCGCCAAGCGCGCACCAGTGGGCAGCAGGCCGAATTCAGTATTCGGATCAACGCCAACTGTGTAGTCGGCCCCTGCCGCTTCTTTCATCAGCCGCACCGTCTCGACGATGTTCCACGAGCGCGCCTTGAGCTTGTGGTTGCTAAAGCCCAGCCCGGCCCCTATTTCCGCCTCGGCCGCAGTCTCTTTTGGAGTCATAGGGCACGACCAGTACGACACCGGCACCTTGTCGCGCACCTGCGCCCCGAAGAAGCGGTGCAGCGGAATGCCATAGGCTTGGCCGGCAATGTCGAGCAGCGCGCAGGTGAAGGCGTCTGGACGATTGTACGGGTCCAAAGCCAACGGGTCCTGCCCCACGAGCGCGTCGGCTTGCTCCTGACCAGCAGACTTTTTGCTGAGGAATTCGCCCCAGCCCTCTAAGCCTTCGTCCGTCTGCACGCGGCAGAGGGTGATGTCGTAGATCTTGGGAAAGTAGCGGGCGATCACCGGGATCGGCGGGATTTCAACTTCGTACAGCTCTACTTGAGTGATTTTCACAGGAGGTCTCCTCTTCGGTAAGGTTTCCGTTGCGCGCCGTTTGTTAAGGGCCTACAATGATACCAAATTGCTGAGTAACCACAAAGGGATCCGTCGATTCCGCGAAAACCGCGAGGAGGACCTCATGGACGACAAGATGATGACCAACGAAGAAAACTACCGCTTCGACGTGGCGGGGTATATGATCGTCCCCGGCGTCCTGACGGCAGCCGAACTGAACGCCTGCAATCAGGCACTGGACCAACTAGCGTCTGACAACGGGCCGCTGCGCTGGACGTCGCCCGTTTGCAACCCCCTGCGCGCCCTGCGCGAGCATCCGGTGCTAATGCAGTACCTGGAGCAGATTTGCGGCGAGGGGGTCCGCCTCGACGAATCGCCGCGACTCGTCGAGGCATGCGCCGAGGCGACGGACCTGTCGGGGGGCGACGAGTGGGTGGATTGGTCTCGGGCGTACCGCCAGCACAACGGACATCGCTTCTGCCAGGGAGTCCGGGCCTTCTGGGCGCTGGCGGACGTGGGCGCAGAAGACGGCGGTTTGGTCGTAGTGCCAGCCAGCCACAACAGCACAGTGCCAGCCCCGCAAGGCCTAGTGGACGGAACCGACCCGATGGGACTCGTCGAGCAGCCGGTCTTGCAGGCGGGTGACCTCCTGCTCTGCACCGACTCCTTGATGCGGGGCGTGCGGCCTTGGCAGGGCGCGGAGCCGCAACGCCTGCTCGAATGCGGGTACATCAGCACGGGCGTACGGCCAGGGGCAGCGTCCGAAATCCACGGCGAAGACACCGCGCTGCCCGAGTGGGCCGACGATCTGACTGATATCCAGCGCGCCGTCTTGCACAATCCCAACCGCCCGTACCCACCGCCGGTCGTGCATTCGGACGGCGAAAAGGTTTGGTTCGCGGAGGAGCCTGGGGTTTTCCATCCCTCGATCTACGTCCGCGACCCAGATTCCGAGATTGACGAGAAGGAATTTTTCCACTGGGATCTGTGCGGCCACCTCGTTTTGCGCGGCGTGATGGACGAGGAATGGCTGGCCGCAGCCAACGAAGCCATCGACAACAATCCCGACCGGATCAGCCACGGCGGCTCGGCTGCCGGCGATTCAACGCCACTGGCCGGTACAGGGGTAGGCCGCTCGTCCATGGGCAACCCGTGGGCATTACCCGCGCCATACGGCGAGCCGTTCCAGCGCATGATCGCCAATCCGGCGCTCGTCCAGCGCCTGAACTGGATCATGGGCAGCGGCTTTGAGTGCATGATGTGCAGCGGCTTCCTATCTGGGAAAGGGTCGTCTGGGCACTTTTTGCACGCGGCTGGCACGCCGGCCAAGGTGGGCAATCACTACCGACAGCAGAATGGCCGCGTGTACTCCGAATACCTCAACGTGGCTTGGCAATTGCGCGATGTAACGCCGGCCGACGGGGGCTTTGTCTGTGTGCCCGGCTCGCACAAAACCGCCTATCCTATGCCCGACGGCATTCGCACCTGTGATAACGAGATGGGGCTGGTCAAACACGTAGCCATGAAGGCGGGCGACGTGCTGCTGTTCCTCGCGTCGGCGCAGACGCACGGAGCGTATCCGTGGACGGGAGAACAGAATCGGCGGATGATCTTCTTTCAGTACCGGTCGCACAATATATACGCGCCTTAACGAATAACGGCTGGCTCGAATTGGAATTCGGCGGCAACAACCTCACCGACACCGTCGAATTCCGCGACTACTTGCGCTCGCTCGCTGCCTAATCGCGGTTGAATGCAATCGAGAATTACCCCAAGATCGAGGAACTTCCCGACGAGTCAGGACGTCTTTTGACGGACTGACCTCAACTCGACCACACCACAACTTCTTAAATAGGGAGCAAATCATGCTGAAATACGTCCTCACCCTCACCGCTCTAGCCCTTTTACTAGCCCCAGCCCCCACTCTCGCCGGCACCGTCCCAGTAGAAGGCGAAGGCGACCCGGCCTTGTACGTGGTCAAAGTCCACGCCGATTGGTGCGGCTCCTGCACGGCCCTCGTGCCAATCCTCGAAGAAGTCCAAGTCGGGGTGGCCGATCACCCCGTCCTCTTCGTCCAATTGGACGTCACCGACTCAACGCTGACATCCCAAGCCCGCCTGCTTGCCGCGGCCCTCGACGTAGAAGACCACTTCAAGGCCAACAACAAAACCGGCCTCGTCCTGCTCATCAACGCCCAAGACCACACCCTGCTGGAAACAGTGACCAAGCAAAACTCCGCCTCTGAAATCGTCGGCAAAATCAAAACCCACCTCGCCGCCCAAACCAAGCAGGACGAGTCTGCCGAGTAGGCTAACCGTTCAGCTCGTACTCGTCCACCAAGGCGCGCAACCGCGCTAAAAACGGGTCGATATCTTGCGGTTGATTGGCCGCGTTGGGGAGGACTATATCCTCACCCGTCTCCGCGTGGAATACGGTCGCGGCCGGCGACAGGCTCACCTTTTTGACCTCGGCCCACGCCAGCGTCTGCCGGCCAAACAGGCCCTCTTCGACAGTCACGCCTTCCGGTCCTAGCCAGACCAAGCGCCGATGGAGACGGTGGACGAAGAACGCCGCCGCGCAAAACGCCGCGATCCCGCCGCCGAGCACTGCGAGTCCATACGCGAAGCCGCCGCGCTGGAAGGCGATGGTGCTCAATATCAACTGGCTAACGCCCAATAGGGCAAAAACTAGGCGTTGGCTAGCGCCGGGGCTGGTAGATAAATCGAACTGTTCAGCCATACCTCAGCGCGGTACGCATCTTCAGCATCTCATCGTCTAGTCCATATCGGACCACATCAATCTGGTCGCTGTGTTGAGCAATGAAGGCACCTGTTATTACCGAAAGCTGGAACGGAAAAAACGCTGGATGCTTCAGCAATAAGCTCAGCTCTCCTTGGCCTTCGGGGGTCGTGTGCAAAGCGGCTTCAAACATCAGCATGACCAGATCCTGGTCGACCACGTTCATCGGGGCTGATTTTTCGTAGCAACCTTTAGTAGTGGCTTCTTTTAGGATTCCCCAAGCAACGAAGGAGCGAATAACGTAACGCGCGTACCGGCTTACGGTGGCCCGGTCGCCATACTGCTCTTTGAGGCGATGGACGATTTGCGCTTGGGTGACTTGGTCTTGCAATGTCAGTAGGCGTCCCGTCTGCCACGCTGCATTGAACCAGAAAGGATAGACTGCCGAGATCATTCCCCAGTGAACGGCCAGTTCTATTGATAGATGTGTGCGGAGAAGGACTAAAGCTGAGTCTCTAAAAGCAACTAATTCGGGGGCTGGAGAGACCCAGATATTCATTAGGTTATTAACGACGAAGCTCCGAGTATACTTACTGCGCTCCTCATTAGATCCGCTGCCTTTTCGATTAGTTAGAAATTCGTGCAGTTCTTGACGAATTGACTGAGAGTCAAGCCCGGAAAGCTGTAGTTGAGCAGCCTTTTGCATCCACTCATAGCGTATGACTTGCTTGATTCCAATGGCCTGATGTCGCTTGCCCATCACCGCGTTCTCCTTTCAAATCTCACTAAGGGCACGATGACTTCCTCAAGGGTGATTCCGCCGTGACCAACTATTGAATTGCCGGGACTCACAAACGCATCTCGACTGCCAGCTACCAAGGGGAAGTAATTGTCGGGTAGGCCGATCGGCTCCCATTCGCAGGCCGATGTAAAGGCGGATGCTACTTGTGAACGGAGTTCGGGCGTTTGGTACACACGAGCTCTCGCACCGCGTATTTCCGCAAGGACTCCCTCAGCAGGCCGCCCTTTGCCCTCGCATTCGATGTTGCCGTGATCGGATGTCAGCCATACATCATAGTCGTGATCCAATAGATAGTCGATGAGCTTCCCAAGGTATCCACCTTGGCACCACTGTGTGACCTGACCGTGCATACCCACTGCCCCTAACTGCATACCGTGCATGATGTTATCGACCATGTCCACAACCAAGCCCACAGCCTTGGTTTGGCCGGGATTAACTGTCTCATCGAGATCCTTACTTACGTCACCACTGCCCAATCCGCGC
>JAPPEG010000168.1 GCA_028875345.1 Gemmatimonadota bacterium | reverse complement strand
AGGGGGTTTTGGTGGTGCCTGGGCAATGGGGCGGTGCCGACTGGGCTGGCGGCGCGGCGGATCCAGAGACGGGCATCCTCTATGTGCCGTCGCACATGGCCATCACCACCGTGCAGTTGCATCGGGTAGATGACCCGGAGGCTCATTCGGCGTTTTCTGCTAGCAACAACCAGCACGTCCTCGGCCCGCAAGGGCTGCCGCTGGTCAAGCCTCCTTATGGCAGTATCACCGCCATTGATCTCAATACCGGTGAGCACCTGTGGCGGACGACGGTGGGCAAGGGGCCGATGGACCATCCGGCGCTCAAGGGCCTCGACCTGCCGGATATGGGCTGGGACAACCGCACCTTCGTGCTGACCACCCCCCGGTTGCTGCTGGCGGCCTCGCAAGACCCGCACGATCTGAGCGACGCTGGTATGGACTACTTCGTCGATCGCGACGCCTACCTACGCGCCTACGATCTGGCGTCGGGCAGGGAAATCGGCCGCGTCGAGCTGCCCAGCAATGCCTACGGCGCGCCGATGAGCTATGTGGCGGATGGACGCCAGTACGTGATCGTCGCGGTAGGCAATGATTTTGGCGATCCCGAACGCCCGCCCGAGCTGGTAGCACTGGCCATTCCGCGCGCGGGCGAATCCTTGCCGCCGCAAGGCCACGACCGCGGCGACGCCGGGCACCCAGACTTTTACCGGGCCGTCCAAGCCATCGACGCCGGCGACGTGGAGACGCTCAGGGACCTACTCGCCGAACATCCAGACCTAACGTCAGCGCAGGGCTATTTCGACGAGTACTACGAATACCCCTACTTCCGCGGGGCCACCCTCTTGCACCACGTGGCCGGCGACCCGCAGCGAGTACCGTTGCCCGTAAACGCCGTTGAGCTGGCTGCTGTCTTACTCGCCGCTGGGGCCGATCCCAACGCCGCTACCTATGATGCGGTTACGGTGCTGGAACTGGTGGCCCAAAGTGCCCAGCTCGACTGGGCCGGTACCAAAGGCGAGTTGGTCAGCCTCTTGGTCGATCAGGGGGCTGATTTGGACCGCAACCGCGGCCGGATACTGTGGAAGGCCCTGATCGCCGAAAATCCCGAACTGGCGCGTCTGTTGATTGAGGCCGGTGCCACGGTCGATTTGCGCTTTGCCGCCGGAGCCAATCGCGTCGATCTGATGGCCGAGTTCTTCGACGCCGAAGGCAAGCTGAAACAGGGGATCGGCCATTTGTATCACCCCGACCCGGACACCGTGCTCACAGACGAGCAAATCCTCGTCGAGGCGCTCAACTTTGCCGCCTACAGTGGCGCGTTGGAAGCGGCTGCTTTCTTACTGGATCGCGGGGCCGACATCAACGGTTTTGCCGGCGCATTCCGGTCCTACGACCGCGGCAGTACGCCCCTGCACAAAACCGTCGTCGCCGACCAGCTCGAAATGGCCCGTTTCCTCCTGTCGCGGGGAGCTGATTCCCTCGTGGGCGATGTGCGCTTTGACAACACGCCGTACGGATGGACCAACTACAACCAAACCTCCGCGGCCCTCGACGACTTGCTCCGGGAGTATTATCAAGCGGCTGTGGAGCAGGCGGGGGATTAGGAGGCTGAAGACGCCTTAGGACCAGACGAAAATCTCCGGTTTGTCTTCTGACATAGCGAAGAAGAAGGCTAGCACGACGCGCCGCCGCTGGCGTGTTAGGCGCTCTACTTCGTGGATGTTTTCGGTGCAGAAGAAGTAGAGATCGCCCGGTGTCAGCCGAACTTGGACGCGAGGGATGTGGTGCTCGGCCGTGTACTCGGCGAAGCGGTCTTCGCGCAGGACTTCCTCAATATGAGGCTGGTTGCCCCAGCACCGGTAGATAAAGGGTTCGTCGGCGCTCGTTTCATCGCCGGTCTGCAAGCACAACACCCCGGCGAATTGGCGCTGGAAGTCCGCGACTGCGTATTCATAGCCGGGCCGGGAGCGCTTGGCCACGGAGTCGTAGTGAGGTTTGTGGCCTTCGGCGGCGTGATACATGCGGAAGATGGCTGGCCCGTAGAGCCGCCCGTCCGGTTCGCACGCGGTTTGGACTACTTTGCCTTCGGCTAGGTCGGATAGGGCCGCGTACATTGTGCGCACCGGGTCTGTAAACCCTTCGAAGAGCGTGGCGAACAACTCGTGAGTGCGGGCGGCGTGGGCGAAGAAGGCGTCTGGATCGGCTCCGAGCCGTCCGAGGCTGGTGCCCAAGTCGAGATAGGGGCCGCCGCTTAGCTGGGAAGCTTGACCCACGGTGGTCGGATCGAAATAGCCCCGCTCCTCAAAGCGGCGCATCAGGCCGAGGCAGTGGTCGAGTGGGTAGGCTCCCCGCAGGACTACGGCGGGGATATTGCCGTCGGCCAAGGCGGTGAGGGGGCGGGGTAGGCTGTGCAGCAAGTCGGCCGTGCTGTGGGCTTCGGCGGGTGTCCAGGCGTTGGGTTGGGTCATGAGATTTCCTTATAGATAATTCGTGTCAACTTGTTGTGGCCGTGTAGGTTATAATACGACCTCTCGGCCTGTACGCGCCGATTCGTAACAGGCATCGACGACCTTTTGCAGGTTGAGTAGCTGGCGGGCGTCCTGCATGTCCCAAGGCTCGCCGGCGCGGAGTTGGGCGATGATGGTGGCGTCTTGGGTGTGGACGCTTTGGGACCAGTCATCGCCGTCGAGTTGGGGCGTCTGATCGACAATCTCGCCTTCGACATCGACCTTGACCGCAAGGGGTTCGCCAGTGATGGTGGCGCGGGTAGTGGTCAGTTCAAAGCTGTGGAAGTCGGTCCTTTCGCTGCACCAATTGCCCTCCAAGGAGTAAAAGGTGCCGTTGTCAAAGCGCACTAAGGCACTGATGAGGTCTTCGGCGTCGTAGCGCGCGTGGATAGCGGCGTCGATTTTGGGACCGCGTTTGCCGGGAAAGAGGCGGCGGGTCGCTGCGCTGACGGTGAGCGGATTGGGCGAGCCGCCGACCCACATCGACAAGTCGAGGGTGTGGACCAAGGTCGAGGCGAGGACTCCGCCGCCGGAGGTGGCTAGGTGGTAGTGCGGCCCCCAGACAGGAGGATCGTCGTGGCAGCCCCACGCCTTGGCGAACACGGGTTCGCCGATGGTGCCGCCTTGGACTAGGTCGTGCAAGTACTGCGAACTCGGCATATAGCGCATGTTGGTGCCGAGCTGGACTTGTAGCCCGGTTTCCTCGGCTTTGGCGAGGACGGCTTCGGCTTGGGCGACATTCATCATAAAGGGCTTTTCGCACAGTACGCAGGCTCCGGCGTCGAGGCTGGCCAAGGATATGGCTTCGTGCGTGTTGGGCATGGTGGCGACGATGACTAAGTCGAGGTCGCCGGGGGCGAGCATGTCCCGGTAGTCTTTGACCGCGCGGGCTGCAGGCCAGAGCTGGCAGGCCGCGGCGAGGCGCTCGTCGTCGAGGTCGCAGACGGCAGCAACCGTCGCTTGGTCCGCGCCTAGTGCTTTGATGCTGGCAAAGTGGACGTTGGCTTGGGTGCCGCAGCCGATCATTCCGATGCGCACGGCGCGATCTAGCATGAATAGTTCCTTTCTGCTGGTAGCTCAACGCAGGTTTTCGGAGTATAATGTCCCTCTGAATACGTAGAGCGAAACACAACCGGCGTCAAGGTGCCGGACAAACGCGAGGAGTGGCATGAATGAAAACGCCAGATAAATGTGCGGATATGGGAGATATACGTGCGGAGATTGATCGAATCGATAAAGAGGTTATTGCGCTGCTAGGTCAACGGTTTCAATACGTGCAAGCAGCAGCACAATTCAAAACGAGTGCGGAGAGTGTGAAGGCTCCAGAACGACTAAAATCCATGCTAGAGCAACGAAGACGCTGGGCAGCGGAGGAAGGCCTCAGCCCAGACGCGATTGAGAAGATGTACAACGATCTCGTGGGTTACTTTATCGGGGAAGAGATGACAAAATGGAAAACGGCGGTCACTACTAGTGATTGATCCACCAGCTACGAGGCTTGGAGGACGGCATCTAATTTTTGTACCAACTGACCTTTAGGGGCTGCGCCGACGACGGTGTCTTGAACTTGGCCGTCCTTAAAAAAGAGCAGGGTCGGCAGGCCGCGGATCTGGTAGCGCGAGACCGTCTCTCGGTATTGGTCGGCGTCAAGTTTGGCCACTTTGACGCGACCGGCGTATTCTCCAGCTAGTTCCTCGACCACCGGCTCTAGGACGCGGCAGGGGGGGCACCAGACGGCACTGAAATCTACCAGAACCGGCTCTTGCGCTTGCAGTACTTCTTCATCGAAGGTGGCGTCAGTGAGGACGACGGTGTTTTTGGCCATTTTAGGCTCCTTATTATGATTGTGGTGCTTTCCTCGGAGTATAGCGGCTGAAGGCGGGGAAGAAGAAACCGGGTTCGATGCCTGCGACGCGGCCGAAATCGCACATTTCGCCGATGTGGCTGGCGTTGGGCGCGGTTTTGCCCGTTTCCCAGCGGGCGATGGTGCATTGCGGTACCTGTAGTTTTTCGGCCAATTGGGTCTGGGTCAGGCCGAGGCACCGGCGGAATTTCTTGACCTGTTGATAATCAAAAGGCATTTATAGCACCTTTGCTATTTTTTTATAGCATATATGATATAATAAAATACCCCTCTGTCAAGGGGCTTAACGGATAATCCTCGTCCGCGAGTGGATCGGCTGGGGTGTCGTCGAGCCGTCCGCGTGGGGTGCACAAGCGGATGATGCAGCGCACGACGCGATATAGTAGCTAGTGGCTCAACGCAGATTTTAGGTGTATAATGTCCCAGAATGCGTAGAGTGAGACACAACCGGCGTTAAGGTGCCGGACAAACGCGAGGCTTGGCTATGGCTCAACAGGCAGATGTACTGGTCATCGGCGGTGGCGTCGTTGGTATCTGCGCGGCGCACTTTCTCCAAGAGCAGGGCCGCGAGGTTACTGTGGTCGAAAAGGATGAGGTCTGCGCGGGGAGTTCCTACGGCAACGCTGGGCTGATCGTCCCCAGCCACAGCGTACCGCTGGCCGAGCCGGGGGTTATCGCTCAGGGGTTGCGGTGGATGTTCGACCCAGACAGCCCTTTCTACATCAAGTGGCGCTGGGATCTCGACCTTGTGGCTTGGCTGTGGCAATTCCGCAAGGCCAGCA
>JAPPEG010000208.1 GCA_028875345.1 Gemmatimonadota bacterium | reverse complement strand
CCGATGGGCTTCTGGTCAATGCGGATGACTTTGTCGAGGTGCTCCACGCCTTGGACTGCCGCGTGTGCGCCTGGCTCGTGCAGGGCGCGGTGGAGGACGCAGTCGAGTTGTTTGAAGACAATGTCGTTGATCAGCGAACTTTTGCCCGAGCCGGAGACGCCAGTGACGCAGGTGAACAAGCCGAGGGGAATGCGCGCCTCAATGTCTTTGAGATTGTGCTGGCGCGCCCCTTCGACAACCAGCCACTTGCCGTTGCCGTTGCGGCGCTGGCTGGGGACGGGGATGGCTTCCGCGCCCGCGAGGTAGCGCCCGGTGAGGGATTGGGAGTTGTGCTCGATGTGGCTCGGGGGGCCGCAGGCGACCAACTTGCCGCCGCGGTCGCCCGCCCCAGGGCCAAAATCTACGAGCACATCGGCCTCGCGCATGGTCTCTTCGTCGTGCTCGACGACGATGACCGTGTTGCCGATGTCGCGCAGGCGCTTGAGGGTGGCCAGCAACCGCTGGTTGTCGCGGTGGTGCAGGCCAATGGAAGGCTCGTCGAGGATGTACAGCACGCCGACTAAACCGGAGCCGATCTGCGAGGCGAGGCGGATGCGCTGGGCCTCGCCGCCGGACAGGGTGTGCGCGCCGCGGTCGAGGGTTAGATAGCCCAAGCCCATGTCGCACATGAGCTGCAAGCGGCCGCGGATTTCTTTGAGCGCCTCTTCGGCGATGAGGGCCTGGGCGTCTTCAAAGGCCACGGCGCTAAAGAAATCGCGCGCTTCTTCGATGGCAATGGAGGTTAGCTGCGGGAGGTTGCGTCCGTCGATTTTGACGGCGAGGGACTCGGGCCGCAGGCGGCCGCCGTCGCACCGCTCACAGTGCTGCACACCCATGTATTGCTCTAATTCGCGGCGCTGTTTCTCCTTGGCCCCGCGAAACTTTTCTTCGAGAAATGGGATGACGCCTTCGTATTTGTCGTTGTGCGACCAACTCGAGCCACGGAGGTTGGTGTACGTAAAGGTGACTTTTTCGTCACCGAGGCCGTAGAGGAAGCCGTGCTTCTGCTCGGAGGCGAGTTCACCCCACGGCGTGTCGAGATCAAAGCCGAGGTGCTCGGCTGCGCCTTCGTACAAGTGCAAGCGCCAGCGGTTGCTGCCTAGTTCGCCGAGCGGCGCGAGCGCGCCGGCGCGCAGGGTCTTGGCCGGGTCGGGCACCATCAAGCGATCGCTCATCAGCACTTGCGTGCCGAGGCCGTGGCAGTCCGGGCACATGCCTTGGGGGTTGTTGAAGGAAAACATCTGCGGCGTCGGCTCCTGGTAGGAGATGCCGCAGGCCGTGCAGTCGAAGCGGTCGCTGAGCAGGAAGTCGTCGGCTCCTTCGCGGGCGACGATAAAGGTGCCCTGCCCGAGGCGCAGGGCGTTGTCAATGGCCTCTTCCAAGCGGCGGTTTTCCCCCTCGCGGAGAATCAAGCGATCGACCACGACTTCAATGTTGTGGCGGCTGTAGCGGTCGAGTTGGGGGGCTTGGTCGAGGGTGAAGATTTGGCCATCGACGCGCACGCGGATGTAGCCGGCCTTTTGCAGGTCGGCAAAAAGCTCGTGGTATTCGCCTTTGCGCTCTTGGACGACTGGGGCGAGGATGTGCAGGCGCGAGTTGACCGGCAGGGCGCGGATGCGGGCGGCGATCTGCGCACGGGTCTGTGCGCCGATAGGCTCGCCGCACTCAGTGCAGTGCGGGGTGCCGACGCGGGCGAAGAGCACGCGCAAGTAGTCGTAGATCTCCGTGATGGTGCCGACGGTGGAACGGGGGCTTTGGCCGGCGGTTTTCTGGGCGATGGATATGGTGGGGGACAGGCCGGTGATCTGATCGACGTCGGGTTTTTCCATCTGGCCCAAAAACTGGCGCGCGTACGCCGACAGCGAGGTGACGTAGCGGCGCTGTCCTTCGGCGTACAGGGTGTCGAAGGCCAGCGAGGATTTGCCTGAGCCGGAGACGCCGGTGAAGCAAATTAGTTTGTTTTTGGGGAGGGTGAGGTGGAGGTTCTTGAGGTTGTGGACGCGGGCACCGCGGACGACGATATCTTGTGTTTCCATGAGTTCGTGTAGGCGCGAGGGGCGGAGAACGGAATCAAAAAATATACTGTACGAATGTGCAGCGGGCAAGCGGAGGAGTACAGAATGTAGCGAAGGGGTTTTATAGAGGCGTTGAGGGGGCAGGACTCCGTTTGCGAATTTCCGTTCGCAAGGTGGCGATGAAAACGTTAAAACTTTTGGAGCGATTAGCAGTTAAGTCAAAATGCTGGCTGATATTTTTCGCTCGGCCAGTTTTCGTACGCTCATTGACCAGAGAATCTAGTTGTTGCGAGGGATTGGTTAGGGCGTCGGGATTGCGAAATTTGGGGCGACTACTAACGTCTTCCATTCGCGGATAGGCCAGTTTCATCGCGTCGAGGTCACCGAGTAACCAACTCTCCAGCTCTTGACACACAATTCGCACGTGAAAAGGTCTATTACCACGTTGGGCTATATCGCGCAGTCTGCGCTTGATTGCGAAGCAATCGCCGCCGTCGTTGTCCCTCAGAATAATAAAGTGCGGATTTCCGTAATTCCACGATCTCATTTTTCTGGGGATCGACTTTTCCAAGTCGTTTTTGCCTTGAAACGACAAAGCTATCCAATCTTTCCCAGGTATGGAGTTGGGCCACAATCGGGGAATGAGAACTTCTAGGCACTCTCTCATGGATGCTTCTTCGGTGAGTACGACAATCACGTTGTAGCCCTTTCGCCGAATCCCGTTAGTAGGCCCTGTTCCCACAGATAGCCGGCTTTATCTCCAGCTTCCATTTGGCCTTTGCTTAGTGGGTCTGCGGCGAAGGGGGCAACGACCGATGTGCCGTCGATTTTTTCTATGTAATACAGATTTTCTAGCGGTATGGCGTTTAAAAACTGCGGCGAGTGCGTGGAAACGAACACCTGTCCACCTCTATGGGCGTACTCTGCAAATTCTTCCGCAAGCAAATTCATCAGTAGTGGATATAGATAGTTTTCAGGTTCTTCAATGCAGAGAATTTTGTGTGGTTTAGGCTCGTGCAACAGCAACATGTAAGCGAACATTTTGATGGTGCCGTCGGAGACATTGAAGTCCAAGAAAGGTTCTTTGAACGAGCCGTCAGCGTAGCGGATTAGCAAGCTCCCGTCGTCGCCGATTTTGGCTTCAATATTCGAAACGCCCGGCACTCTGTCGCGCATCTTTTGTAGGACTGTCGCAAAAATATCCGGATGTTCCTCTTTCAACTGGAAAGCGACAGAAGGTAGATTATCACCTGAACTGGAGAGGTGAAGGCCCTCTTGATGGCTTTTCTTCCCACGTGCTTGGCTAATGTGAAAGTCCGAAATATGCCAGTTTTCTATTAACTCGCGGAATGCTTTCGCTGCCTTGAAACGCTCCAGTTGCCCGAGGCTGCTGATCGCCAACACATCGGGGGCAACCGCTTGTTCTTCCCGCGTGAGTTCAGCGTCGGGTTTGCTAAAATCTTCTTCGTTGCTGACGGCTTCGCCTCGGCCTGCGGAGAAGTCGAGAAAGTGAAAAGGCTTGCCATAAGAGGATCGTTTATAGCGCAGTATTTCGCGGCGTACGAGCGGTTTTCCATCCTGTAAGCCTATTTCCAAGTGGTAGGTTACAAGGCGCTCTTTTTCTGCTATCGTCAAGCGAAACTTGAGTTCAATGACGATGCTTTCCGTGACATCCACATCGCGCGTAATAACTTCCCTGAACCCTCTAAAGCCACCTTCGTTCTGCAATGCAATGCGGACGTTGCCGGACAAACAGTTTTTCAGAAACGCAAAAACGCGAAACAAGGTGGTTTTGCCAGTCCCATTTTTGCCAATAAACACCGCCAGTGCAGGCAGGTTTTTCAGATGAATGTCTTTTAACGCCTTAAAGTTTTGGATGCGAATTTCTTCGATGACCACGGCAGTGCTCCCGTTAGATTAGTGCGTTCTGATCATCGTCCGAGTCGTCGATTGCAAAGTGAGTCTTGAGGTCGAGGAGTTCGGCGGTCGAGTCGAGGAACTTCAGATGAGTGAGGAACCATTCTGTCCCGGCACCGCGTTCTGAGTTCCTGACGTGATCGGCGTGAGCCAAGTGGCGATGAATTTTCCTTTCAACTTCCGCTATGTCCATGCCGTTTGAGCCGACATAGATCCGTAGCAAGATGGGCGGTTCGGGTAGTGCCGTGCTTCCTCGCTGTTGCCGGAAGCGTTTTATGGCATCTCTTTCGGACATGCCCACTTTCAAGTACGTCCGGTCGTCTGTTTCATCGTTTTCAGAAGTCTCGACTGGATAGCGGAGATAATGCGGCAACGCGTACACGTATATTCCCGGAACCTCTTCTTGCTCGGCAGCACTCGTTTGGCGCTCGAATTTTTGTTCCTCCTCTTCCCGTTTTACTGGATCATTCGCACGACGGGCGCACTCGTCTGCCCACTCGTCTGCTCGCTTCCCAATCTCCGCGACTGTTGCATCGGAGAGGTACTCCTCTTGGTGGCGTTTTACGAAATCTCGCAGGATCGGTCCGTAACGTCGAGCCATCAGTGTAGTAGTGTTCGGCAGAGTACTATCTACAAGTGCTTTTATCATCCGAGTACAGTGATTAACATACGCCTTGGAGTAACCCGATTTCTCTGCGATCTCGTTCGGGTTTAGCCCCTCTCGGCTAAGCCGCCATACCTTACCGAGCCGCTTTTCATCCGCACTAAGCGCCCTTTCGACTTCCGCCAGATACGTGTTGCCTCCGGCCTCCTGTGGGTTCAATTCATCGGCCATGAATCCCCTCTTTGTCCTTTTAACTTTACGGCCTCATCGCGTCGTAATATAGGAGCACAAGCGCAATCCGGCCAATTGTGCGGTCGCTTGACGCCCCTTGTTCACCGTCCTATACTAGCCCCTCGGTAATTCAGTAAAATCAATTGTTTATCACCTAAGAGGAGTTGTGAAAATGATTCATTTAGGGGCCAATTCGGTGCTCTTTGCAGGATTTGATCTGGAAACGGCGATGCGCCATATCCACCTCGCTGGTTACGACGGCGTCGAGTTGTCGGCGATCAAGGGGATGTGCGAGCACTTGGAGTTGGACAACTGGCAGGCGCAGGCCAACCAAATCAAAG
>JAPPEG010000146.1 GCA_028875345.1 Gemmatimonadota bacterium | reverse complement strand
GCGGCCCCCAGCGGTTTTGGTAGTACAGCGCGCCGCGCACAATGTGTGCGCCCGACCCGGTGGCGCAGAAATCTACGCACTCGAATTCAGCCCCCAAGAGGTCGTAAAAGAAAATTTTGCCCTCCGCGGCCGCGTGGTCAAAAGCCGCGAAAATCGGCACCACCGCGCCAATCCCCTGCATGGCCAGCGGCAAATTCTGGCGCAAAAGCCGCGACAACGTCCGCACCTTGCCGTCCAAGCTCAGCCCTTGTAGCTGGCTGCGGCGGTAGTACTGCACCGACATTTCCAACATCCGCGCAATGTCCCACGCCACCGCTGGCGAGCCAGCAATGGCCATGACTGCTTCGTCGTCGATGATCAGCACTTTGTCGGCGCGGTCGTACACCACTGAGTTGCCCATAGTAGCGCGGCGGTCGCCAGCCACCACCACCCCATCGGCGCAACGCACTGCTACAATCGTGGTGCCCTCGACCGGCTGCAAGGACGCTTCTGCAGCGGCGACTGGGACGGCAGGCAAAAGCCCCCGCTCCTTGAGCAAGTCGAGAAAGTCGCAGCTTTCCATCGTTTCAATCCGCTCCCTGCGCCAAGGCAAGGGGAGACCTCCGTATGCTAAGGGCTACTGTCCGGTGCGCTGGCGGTAGCGGCGCGCCTGATTGGGATCTACTCTACGCATCCGTTTGAGGATGTCGTCCGTGCTGGGGCGCTCGACTCGCGGCCGGCGCGGGCCGGTATCGGGTCCGTCGTCGTTGTCGTCGATCGGCTTGGTGGGCCGGGGCGCACGCTCCCGGTACTCAATAAAATCGCTCATGGTGCCACCTCCGGTTTTGGTTTTCTACCCAGTCTGGCAAGCAAATCCTCGACGCTCGCAGCCGCGTCTAAGGCTTGATTATAATAAGCCGCTGTCTCCCTGCCGACACAAGCCTTGAGGTCAATGACCTCACAGCGGCCATCGAGGTCCAGCTCAATGCTGTCCCAGTTGAGCGAACGCACTGCGGCGGCAAATTTCTGCAACATCTTGCCGCGGAAGTAAGCCCGCGTATCTTCAGGCGGATCAACCAACGCCCGGCACACCGCCTTCTCGGAGACGACGCGCTCTACCTGGCCGGCGGCTTCGAGCGTCGGGTATAGCCCCTCAGCCGGGTCTATGTTGTGGTATTCGAGGTCTTGGCTTTGCAGCCACGCGCGGTCCTCCAGCCGTTCCCAATCGAGCCCCTCGGACCCGGCAAACGCATCCAACAGCCACTTTTTGGTCACCCAATCGAGGCGTCCCACCAGCTCTTGCGGATCGCGTGCGAGGGCATCCAACACGTCTCGCCAAGCCGCAAGCACCCAATCTGTCTCTTCGTCGCGGCCCTGAAAAACTCGCGTCGCCGCCGCCATAAAGGCTGTCTGTATCTCCAGCGCCGAATTCACCCTTCCCTCGGCCAAGGCCACCGGCCACTGCTGGGACTCGTCGCGGGAAATGGCCTTGAGTGCGCCAATAGGATCGGCCAAGGTAAACGAGGGCAATGCACCGGCTTCTAGCAGGTCCAGCACCAAGGAAGCTGTGCCGACCTTGAGCGCAGTGGCGTATTCGCACATGTTGGCGTCGCCGATGATCAGGTGCAGGCGGCGGTATTGCGCTGGATCGGCATGCGGCTCGTCGCGGGTGTTGACCAGTGGTCGGCGGTGCATGGTATCGACGCTGGCGATGACCTCGAAAAAGTCCGCGCGCTGGCTTAGCTGGTAGGTGGCGGGCCGCGCCCGGGCGTCTTGTTCGACGCCGACCTTGCCGGCCCCAGCAAAAATTTGCCGCGTCACCACAAAGGGCAGCAGCCCATTGATCACCTGCTGGAAGGGAATGTCGCGGCTGAGCAAAAAGTTCTCGTGGCAGCCGTAGCTATGCCCCTCAAAGTCGGTGTTGTTTTTGTACAAACGCACCACGCCGCGGCCGCGGTCTTCGGTACGCTGACGCGCACACTGGAGGAGAATTCGCTCCCCGGCGCGATCAACAGCTACCAAATCGCGGAGACTATAGCATTCTGGGGTGGAAAATTCCGGGTGGGTGTGGTCGTTGTACAGGCGGGCACCGTTGTGGACGATCAAGTCGCTTTTCAGGTCCGCGAGCTGGATCCGGCGCCGGCGATCCTTCTGTAAGTGGACGGTCTCGTCCTTGTCGTTGAGGAGCTCGGCGACCTCAAAGCCGCGCATGTCGAGCCGCGGGTTTTCGAGCGCGTAATTCCACAGCGCGACAAAATCTTGGCGCACATAGCAACGGATCAATTCCATGGACTCTACCACCACGTCCATGGACTCGTCCTCATCAACCTGGATGCCGTACTCGGTTTCTAGCCCGCAGAGCCGCTGCATGAGCTGAGTCAGATCACCTGACCGATGCGCTTTTCCGGTGTCTTTTCCGGCTGAGGTCTAACGGGTATCACCCTCACCACGTTCTCCGGCTCGTAGTCGAGCAGCTTGAGCCAGTCCTCGACGCTGTCCGAGGGTGGGAACACCTCGTTCTCGCGGTATTCAGCCCGCGTCGCCCGCCGCAAGTCCTCGGCGCGGATTCCGCCTTCGGGGTCTTCTTCGGCAATGGCGCGCTTGATCGCCATTTCCTTGGCCCGCGAGACGACCGAGGCGATGATGGCCCCTGAAATCAGATCGCCGCGATAGAGTACTTCCTGGCGACCGCTGCGCAGCGACACCTCCAAGAAGCGGGCCTCTTCGCCTTTGGAAAACAACTCGTCTAGCCCCTCCTGTATCAGGGCCTCGCGCGCAGCCGCTTCGCCACCGTGCTGCTCCACCTCGGCGCGATCAATCGGCAACTCGGGCTTGAGGTAAATCCCCAAAATGTCGCCGGCTGCCTCGTAGTTGGGGCGCGCTACCTTGATCTTGCGGTCAATGCGACCGGGCCGGAGCACAGCCGGGTCAATCAGATCGTGGCGGTTGGAGGCCAAAATCAGCACTACATCCTGCAGCGACTCAATGCCGTCCATCTCAGTGCAAAACATCGGCACGACCGTATTGGAGATGTTGTGGCTGCGCATTGAGCGCCGCGTACCCAAGATCGACTCGGCTTCGTCGATAAAGACAAAGGGCAAATAGCCTTCCTTGCGCTTTTGGCGCGCCTGGGCAAAGACCTCGCGCACCATGCGCTCGGTCTCGCCGAGCCACATGTTGAGGATCTCTGGCCCCTTGATGTGCATGAAGTACTCTTCCAACTCCAGCCCCTCGACCTCGCGCATGTGCTGCACCAAGTTGTACGCCGTGGCCTTGCCGATGAGGGTCTTGCCGCAGCCCGGAGGGCCGTAGAGCAGGAAGCCCTTGGGCGTCGAATACTCGAAGCGCTCAAAGAGTTGGGGGTGCAACGCAGGTAGTTCAATGGTGTCGCGGATGGCTTCGATCGCCTCTTGCTGGCCGCCGATGCTCTCCCAGGGAGTTGGAGGAACATCCTCGATGAAGTACTCCTTGCTCTCGGCCGACTGCAAAACTTCCAGCGCGACCTTGTAGGCCGGATCCATCCGCACCTCGTCGCCGATTTGCAAGTCCGCGTCAGCCAATTCCGCGGCGCGCTCCACGACCACCTCTTGGGTCCCGTGCGCTTGGGCAATCCGCAACCGGCCCTCCGGGAGTAAATCGCCGACCTTAGCCACCGGCCCCGAGGGGCTGTGTCCCAAATTGCCGACGACTGCATAGGCTTCGTTTACCAGCACTCGGCAGCCAACCTTGAGCTGGGACACATCGACGCGTGGGTCGATGTTGGCGTAGTACTCGGCACTGCCGACGAAAACCGTGGCAATCCCCTCGCTAGGCATCCCGAGGAAGATGCCGACGCGGTTGGCCGGTGCCGTCACCTTCTCTAGCGCGGCTTCCATCTCCACGAGGGCCCGACGCGCCTCCTGGAAGGAAATCTCTCGCTCCATGAGCTGGCGCCGGAGACGGTACAGCAGGGGCCGAGCGGGGTCGCGGTCCGGAGCTAGCGCGAGTAGCTGATCGACCAAGCGCAACGGCTCGGCAACCTGCTCCTCCGGCTCTTGGGCCTTGTCGTATTCGTGCGATTCCCTGCGGTTCATGGCATCCTCCCGCTAGTAGATCACGTCGCCAAGACGCCCGTAGCGCACTCGGCTGGGCAGTCGCCAGATAAAGGTGGCCACCACCGCGGGCAGGGACGTCAAGCCCCGATAGTAAGGCCCGCGGGTGTCGGGCTCCCACGACCAATAGATATTCATGGCCTTGCCCTTGATCAACCGCTTGGGCACGGCGCGAAAATAGCGGCTGTCCGAGCTGTTGTCGCGGTTGTCGCCCATCATAAAGAAATGGTCTTCGGGCACAATATACGGACCAAAGTTGTCGCGGGGATTGAGCTCCCGTGGATAGTACGCCCGGTCGGTGTGCTTGGCTAGCGGCGGTTCTTGCATTGGTTCGCCATCGACGTGGAGCACTTTATTGATGATGTGAACTTCTTGACCCCCAACGGCCACGCAGCGCTTGATCAAGTCGCGCCCCTCGTCCTGCGGAGAGCGAAAAATGACAATGTCGCCCGGCTGCGGTTCCCTAAGTGCAGGCAGACGGAAGAGAGAAATGCTCGTCAGGGGCACATCGACTGGAACACCATAGACAAACTTATTGGCCAGCAGATAATCACCCACCAAGAGCGTATCTTCCATCGAACTGGAAGGAATGTAAAAGGCCTGCACCACACTGGTGCGAATAACCAAAAACAAACCCACGACAGTCAGTATAGAATACAAGTATTGGCCAAGTTCGGACTTTGGCTTGGCTCGCTTCATCCGCAGTATCTCCTCAGACCTGAGTATAACAAACTACCCCCCTAGCCGCCATTTGCGCCTACTGTTTAGGCACCTTCACCACCTGCCCAGTTTCCCAGCTTTCGATAAGCGCCTCAATTACCAACTGGACCCGCAGGGCGTCCGCTCCTTTGGCATCCACCTGCGCAGACGGGACTTGGTTTAGCAAGTCGTCGATCCAAGCGTTGATGCGCGCCGGAAAGGTATCCGCAAAGCCGCCCATGCCCCCGAGGTGATCGTAGCTTTCGACCTCGCGCGAAAAACGCGGGTAAAACGTCAGCTTCTCACAGGCTTCATTGATGATGATCCGCCCCTCCGAGCCGACTAGCTCCAAGGTCTCCAAGCCGTAACTTCCCCCGGCGTCGTACGACCCGGTCAAATGCCCGATGACGCCATTCTCGTACAGCAGGTTCGCCTGCACATTGGACC
>JAPPEG010000333.1 GCA_028875345.1 Gemmatimonadota bacterium | reverse complement strand
GGGCCGAAATCGCCTCCTGGCCCGACGGCAGCCACACCTTTGTCGACTATATGGACAGCGACGGAGTGGGAGGGCCGCCGGTGCGTTTGCAGGTGGAGATCACCGTGGCGGGAGACAAACTGCGGGCCGACTTCACCGGCACAGATCCGCAGGTGAGCGGGGCCATCAACAACACGCTTTCCTTCACGTCTTCGGTGGTGGCCCTGTGCGTGCGATCCGTGCTGCGCGAGGATATCCCCAACACCGCGGGCATGTTCCGCCCCCTCGAAATTGTCGCCCCGCCCGGCACTGTGGTCAACGGAGTCATGCCCGCGGCTTCGTCCATGCGCGGCATCACCGGCTTCCGCCTAGCCGATACGATTTTCGGGGCGCTGGCCGGACTGCTACCCGATCGGGTTCTGGCCGCTGGCGAAGGGGGCAATACCCTGGTGATTATCGGGGGACAGCGATCCGACCGCCAGCCCTACGTGTACTACGAGCTGCTGTCGGGGACCTGGGGCGGCCGTCCGGACCGCGACGGCAACGACGGGCTGTGCAATCCGGCCAATGTCGCCAGCAATATCCCCGTGGAACAGGCCGAATCCGAGTACCCAGTGCGGGTGGAGCGCTATGGTCTGGTGGGCGACAGCGGCGGGCCGGGCCGTTTTCGCGGTGGTCTAGCCATCGAGCGGTCGTGGCGCCTGCTCGATGGCCAGGCGCACCTAGCCATCCGCTCGGACCGGCGCGATCACCTGCCCTACGGCCTGTACGGAGGCGGACCCGGCACGGCTTCGATCAATACGCTGTACCGCAACGGCGAGGCCGAAACCCTGCCGACGATGATATCCACCACCATAGCCGCCAACGAAGTGATCTACCACCGCCAGGCCGGCGGCGGCGGTTGGGGCGACCCGCTGGAGCGCGATCCCGAGGCCGTGGCCCGAGACGTAGGCAACGACAAGGTTTCGCTCGCCGCGGCGCGGGACCAGTACGGGGTGGTCCTCGACGAGTCCCTAGCCGTGGACCGCGAGGCTACGGTCGCCCTGCGGGCGAAGCGGGTAGCCGAGAGCACATGAGCCCAGCGCCAGCGGATCTGCTCATCAGGGGCGGCACCGTAATCGACGGCACGGGCAAAGCGCCCCTGAGCGCGGATGTGGCGATCAAAGACGGCCGCATTGCGCACGTGGGACCTCGCTGGCCCGGGACCGCGGACCGGGTGCTGGAGGCAGCGGGCCTGTGGGTCGCGCCGGGTTTTATCGACATCCACAGTCATTCCGATTTTACTTTGCTGGCCGACCCTCGGGCGATGAGTTCGATTGCCCAAGGGGTGACCCTCGAAGTGGTGGGCAACTGCGGCCACGGCTGCGCTCCCCTAACCGATCCGACCACCGCCCGGATGAATATATACGGGTACGCGGCCGACTATCCCATTGACTGGCGCAGCGTGGGCCAGTACCTCGAACGGCTGCAAGAGCGCCAGCCAGCGGTCAACGTGCTGACCCTAGTACCCAACGGTCGGCTGCGCCTAGCCGTGGCCGGGCTGGTGGATCGGCCTTCCACACCGGATGAGTTGAGGCGCATGAAGGAGTTGCTGCAGGCGAGCCTAGAGGAGGGCGCCTTTGGCTTTTCCACGGGTTTGGAATACGGGCCAGAGCGAGCCTGCTCCGAAGAGGAGATCGCTGAGTTGTGTGGCGTGGTAGCCAAGTGCGAAGGCTTGTACGCCACCCATACGCGCAATCGGGAAGGCGAGGACCAAGAGGCCATTGCCGAGGCCATCCGCACGGCTCAAACCGCGGGCGTGGCCCTGCAGATTTCCCATATCTCAGTGGTGGCGCGACTGGCCGCAGACGGCGTCCGAGCCGTGGACGGAGCCCTAGAGCAGGTGGACCGAGCGCGGCGAGCCGGTCTAGACCTGGACTTCGATATGCACACGCGGTTGTTCGGCACGACCAATCTGAGCGCGGCGCTACCGCCCGAAGTGCTGGAGGGGGACCAAGCCGCAGTGGCGGCGCGGCTGCGCGATCCCGAGGTGCGGCGGCGAGTGGGAGCGTACCGCAGTATTGTGGCGGGGCTGGCCCAAGGCGATTGGCAGCGGATTCTCCTGTCGCAGTACAGGCCCCGTCCCGAGCTGGCCGGACAGAGTTTGGCCGATATTGGCCGGGATATGGGGCTGGAGCCCGTCGATCTTATCTGCGAGTTGTTGCTGGCGGCGCAGGACCGAGTCCACGAGCCGATGATCCTCGCCTTTTGCTACCGGGAAGACGAGGCGCGCCGGGTGTTCGCCCACCCGCGCTGCATGGTCGGCTCGGACGCCACGGCCCTGTGCCCCGACGGTCCGCTGCGGGGGGCTGTCTTCCACGGGGCCTATACCTGGGCGGGCTGGTTTTTCCGGCATTTTGTGCGCGATACGGGTCTTTTGTCCCCAGAGGCAGCCGTCCACCGCCTCACCGGATTGCCAGCCGACCGCTTGGGTCTGGAAGACCGGGGGACGATCCGCCCAGGCGCTTGGGCCGACCTAGCGGTGTTCGACGGCCAGACCTTCCGCGAACGGGGCACAATCGCCGCGCCCAATCTCACTGCTCAAGGCATGGTCCACGTGCTGGTCAACGGCGTGCCCACCCTCGAAGACGGGGCGTGGACTGGGGCGCGGGGCGGGCAGGTGCTGCGCCGGGGCGGGTGAGGGGCGTTGGCACTTGCGCTTTTGCCGCGTTCGCCTTCCAACACGGCATGGCCCCACTCGTCTCTATGGTAGAGGTCCACACGTTACTCTGTCCCCTCCCTTAGTATCTCCAAATACCGCTCCCCATATCCCTCATAATCCAATCCCTCACTAAACGCCTTCCCCGTCTCGCTGCCATCCAACCGAGTCACTCCCCCCTTTTCAACCGGCTCAATCTGCGTATCCTCATGCCACTCATTCCACGAAGTAACCATCAGCATTCGCCCCGTCGATTCATCCGTGTACTTTACAGCCTGCGCCAGCATAGCCCGAAATAGCGAGCCAAATGCGGCTTCCTCACTCAACTTCCGCGAGACTGCCTCATGTCCACTACGCACACCTTTGTCGTTAAATCCCGGCGTCGTAGCGGGTATAAAGGCTGTCCCTTCAGCATGAGCCAGTTCTCGCCAACTCGCCTGCGCCTCATAATACCGATCCACTGCCGCCTGTCCCGCATAACCCTTCGCCCCCATACTGCCGTACACGTCGTAGTTCGTCACAGCATCCAGTAGCCCAATCGCCTCAGAAGACGTCGGTGGTTGTCCAAAAACCTCATCGCCGACGATGTATATATCGTGTCCCGCCTCTCTAGCCGTTGCGCGCATCGCCTCCACCACCTCAGTTAGCGTCCCATTGCGCGATAGTACCCGCGTCAAATAGACAAAGAGCACTGGCCGTCCATCAATCCGCAAATAATTGGGATGGTCGAAATAGCGTTCGGCTATATGGTCGATGTCCGGTGCGACGCGATTGAACACTGAAAAATCCCTTGTGCGCCCTGTAGTCTCATAAAACAGCGCAATCTGCATATCGCCTAATTCATCGTGCGGCAGAATATGCTGTAGCAGAGTCTGATCTTCGCGAGAATCGGGGCCCCACCAACTCGCCACCCACAGCGATATATTGGCCTGTCGGCTCCACTTGAGATGCTGTGCGATCACAGCGGGATCGCGATCGTCGTACTCGCCCAGCATCGGCAACTGCGGCGGTATCAACTCTTTGCGCATATAGTGACCACCGTGAAAATCGCCGCTGTACCAAGGGTAATAATAGACGCCTACGGTATAAGGTGAATCCATTGGGTCTTTATCTGGACTACTCATAGGATCTTCGCCGTTACATGCACTGGGAAACACGAGGAAGATGCTGTATAAAACAGCCAAAAGAAATGGCCTACTAAAAGACATGGGTATGCTCAATCCATTTGTCCCGATTCAAGAGAAATACACACCGCTCGGGCAATATGCGGGCCGCAAATCCGCCTCTACCGGGTCCAAGCGATATGCGCTCCGTCTCCTCGAAACCTAGCCGGTGGAGAAGCTGGACAGACCGTTCGTTTGCAACAACGCATCTGGCTTCAATCTCGTCTAGATCCAAATCTTCAAAACCTACCTGCAGAATGACCCGGACCGCCTCTGACGCAAAGCCCTGACCCCAATAAACGGGCGACAACTCGTAGCCGATGTCGCCCCGCCGGCTCTCAACGCTTTCTGTCCGCACTCCGCAGTCACCGAGTAATACTCCATTTGAGCGGTCCGTGATGGCTAGCTGGAACTTGCATCTCGGACTTTCCTTGGACCATGCGATGCACTCGTCTACAAAGCGGACGCACTCCTCTCTAGTGTAGGGAGGCCGGTAGTAGTATTCCAGATACCTCGGGTCCCTCCTAAACTCGGCGACGGCGTCCATGTCTTGGTTGGTGAACTCCCTCAGGAACAGGCGTTCAGTCAGCTTCTCCATTGAGGTTGGCTTCTCCTACTCTGTTAGAGCTGTAGATTTACTAATAATCGCTTTAATCTTGCGAGTAATATCCTCTTGATGACGCTCCAATAATGCTTTCTGCTCAGGCCATAAAAAGTCGGGCAGCCGATCAATCGGGAACCATTTCATCTCATAGTGATAGACTGTATCGGTTGGTGTAGCTTCAATCTGTTCGGTGTGAAACAAGTAGAGATGGATCACGGCCCAAAAGTCTTTATCATAGGTTAAGCGTTCGACGACTTCGAGTTTGTTGACGAGGGTCAAGTCCGTCAGGCCCGTTTCCTCTTTTATTTCACGATACGCGGCTTTTAGCAGGTCTTCACCCGATTCGACACCGCCTTTGGGCAAAACATACTCTTCCATATCGCCCTCACGCGTCAGAGCAACGAAAATTTGCTCGTCGTGAAGTCGAACGACTACACCGCCACTGGCTACGCGCTCTGGGACATCGGTTGGCCGTTGATACCAAGATGCATCTATTGCTGGCATGTTATTCCAAATGGATCGCGTGGGCTAGTTCCCGCAGCACATCGACCGCCAAGAGCACGTCTTCCCTTCTACAGTCGAACTGCCCGACCTGGAAGCGGATGACGAACTGGCCCTCGTGGATTGTCTGCGTCAGGTAGATCCGGCCGTCGTCGTTGACCGCGCGGAGCAGGCGCTCGGTGGCGTCGGTGGCATCCTCGCCATCGGGGGCATACTGGAAGGTGAAAAGCGAAAGATGGCAGTCCGTCGTCAGGCGAAAGCCGTCCAGCAATGCGA
>JAPPEG010000178.1 GCA_028875345.1 Gemmatimonadota bacterium | reverse complement strand
TAGAGGCCATCCTGTTCGCCAGCGGCGACGCGGCTCCGCGCATCGACAACATGTCCCTGCTGTTCTCCGAGGATCCAGTGGCCCAAGAGGTGATTGGGGAGATTTGGCCGATTGCCACGCAGAGCTTTGCGGCGGAAACCTTCACCTATGTGGTGCGCCCGGTCTTGCGCGCGAGCGACTTGGGCTTTGATCGGCTGGAGATTTTTACCCAGATCCCGGTCGAGCGGGTGCATTCGGTGCTCATTGACGGCGAGGAGATCAGCGACCGCTTCCCGCCCGAGATCGAGGACGACCGCCTGATCGTCTCGTTCGACCGCTTGGTGGGGCCGCGCGACAATGAGAAGCGAATCGAGGTGGTCTTCGACGCCAAGGTCCTGCGCTTTGGTGCGGATTTCAGAAGCTGGGTGTACGACAGTGCCGAACCCGAACTCAAGCAGCAAGTCGCCCCGGGCAATGCGACGTTCCGCTTTAGCGGCGACGTAGTATCGGTGCGCACGCCCATGGGCGGCGGCCTCATCAGCAGCGTGCAGGCCACGCCAGCGACCTTTACGCCCAACGGCGACGGCGTCAACGACCACGTCGCGATCGCATACGAGTTGCGCGATTTGGAGAGCCTGCGGCAGATCCGCTTGCGGATATACGACCTGTCCGGGCGACTGGTGCGCCAAGTTGCGACTAACACCGGCAGCGGCAGTTTTGCCCAAACCTGGAATGGGCGCGACGAAGAGGGCGCACTCGTGCCGCCCGGCATGTACCTCTATCAACTCGATTGGGACACCGACAAGGGGCGCGAAGTGGCCAACGGTGTGGTGGGTGTGGCGTACTAGGCTGGAGAAATGGATTTGACTAGGGCTATTCACTGTAAGAAGCTGTCTGTAAACCTACGGCGGACGTTTTCCTGCTGCGCTGTATTGCTCGTCTTTGCCGACGGGGTCTATGGTGACCGCTTGGGATGGCGACAGGACGTAGCGCAAAGCCCGGAGGTGTACCTCGACGCGCTCGACCCGGCCCTGCGGCGCTGGTACGTGCCGCAGGTGATGTTCGCCGAATACCCGTGGCGACAGTGGGAGTACACCAACCGCGCGCGGCTGCCGTACCAGCGCTATGTGAACATCGACCTAGAGGGCGATTACTTCTACGATCTGTACGGGAACTATCTGACGCAGGGATGGCTGATCTTCAACACGGCACAAAGGCGGCCCGAGGAAGCTGGTAGCTCCCTGTTCAAGACCGAGCGGTTTGCGCGGTGGTTCAACGAACTGGTCATCGCCGGCGATCACAAGGGTCAATATCACTACGCGCTGACGGCGAGCAACAATCTGCGGACGACCTTGACGCCGCTGTCGTTTTCCAAACCGCGCCTGAACGGCTTGCAGATCGACCTCGCCACCGACAAATACCAACTGACCTTTCTCCACTCGCTGATCACTGGCCCGCGCGGCTTGCAGGTGGAAGAGAGCCGCTTTACGGACGCGACGTCCCTGGTGGGAGGGCGATTCACGGCCCAGCTAGGGGATTTCGTAGAGTTGGGTCTGCACGCGGTCAACGCCCACCAGACCAACAGCGAGTCGGATCAGCTAATAGAAACTCTGTACAAAGGCGGGCTGAACAAGCAGCAGAACGCGACTATCTCCCAGATCGCCATCGCCTTGCGGGACGACTCGCCGGAGGACGGCAGCGGCGGCGCAGCGTTCTTCCCAGATGCTTCGGACGTGATTATCACCTATCGAGACGGCACAGTGGAGTCGGGCCGCGACATTCGCTTTGGCCCGGAGATCAGCGGCGGCTTGGAGCGGCAGGGGTTTCTCACCGCGGATGGCGACGGGCAGATTAGCTTGCTCTACGATTTTGACAGCGCGTCGTTTGTCAACCGCGCTTCGGCCGATAAGTCCGAGATTGTGGCGGTGGAATTTCGCCTCGTGCTGGCCAACGACTACCAGATCTGGATGAGTTCGGACCAGCAGTTGGGCGAGGGCGGCGGCTTTGTAACGGTCGGTCGGCCATCGAGCTCGTTTACTTGGACGGGCGAGCGCTCTATCAGCTTGGGCGATGTATTCGGGGCGGATGTGGATGACCCAGTTTTCTTGCTGGTGGCGCAGGCCGAGGGCAATGTACAGGACATCTCCAATCTGCGCACGGTTCGCTTTGACTACGGGCTACCGACGGCTACGACAATCGCTGGGGCCACGCTCAAGGTGGAAGACGTGCTTGGCTTCGATCTATATGGCGAATACGACCTGAACTGGAACTTCCGCAAGTATCCCAACGTCGCCGAGGAGACGCACACTTCCTCGGCGGGGATTGGCGACCGGCCCAGCGCGCCGGCGTGGATGGCAAACCTGAGCAAGCACATGGGACGGCTGTCGCTGTTCGGGGAAGTGTATTCGATCGACCCGCGCTACAACACCCAGTCCTTTGTCACCACCTCCTCGGGCCTCGATTACGCCCGACAGGGCAATCGCTTTGACTTGGTGGAAGACAACGACGATCAAGACCGCTTCCCCGATGGGTTCCGCGCGGATTTTTTGGTAAACGATCGGTTGGTCTTCCCCGGCTGGGATCTCAACAATGACTTAGTGCCCGATTTCAACCAAAACGACAACCGGGTCAAGGCCAACTCCGTTCCGGATTACGAGGAGCCGTTCCTCCGCTTCTTGGTCGATCGGCCGGAGTTCCTCTTCGGCGTAGATATGAACCACAACTTCTGGGTCGATCTATACGAAAACGACACTGAGCCGGACTACCCATATCGCCGCGATCAACAAGGCTTCAACGTCTATGGGGGCATCGACCTGAGTCGGCACTGGCAGCTCAAGGTGGGTGCCCTGCGCGAGGAGCAGATTTCCGCGGATCGCAAAAACCACAGCACGTATTTGCAGCTAGGGTACGAGCGAGTCTGGCCGCGGGTAGGCCGGGTGCGGCTGTTTGAGATGAGCCAGTTGGTGCAAGACGACATTCCCGATCCAATTTTGCAGTGGCAGCCAGACAACACGCTGCGCGGCGGCAAGCTCGTGCACATCGCCGATCCGCTGTTGGCGCGCGATGCTTGGGTCCACCAGCTATTCGTCGGCCACAGCCTGGCGAGCGACGCACTGCTGGTGATGAGCAAGCTGAACGGGGTGTTCTTCGCGCAGCGGCAGGGCGCTGCGTCGGATTTCTTCTTTGGCTTGATCAACAAGGCCAGCTATCGCCGCACTTGGCGCGGGCTGACCCTATCGCCGCGCTGGAAGAGCGAGTGGCGCCAGCAGAGCCGGTCGCTGTTTGACCAGGAGGAGCGCACGACGCTGATGGAGCTTTTTTCGCTGCTTTTGGAAACGCAGCTATTGCAGGCCACGCGGCTCCAGGCCGGGGTCGAGTACGCGCTGTTCAACGACTTCGACCGCGATATGGAGGATTTCGACTCTCTGAGCTGGGCCTTGCAGTTGGCGACCGAGTCGGCCTATTTGGGCTACCGGATCCAGGCGTTGGCCGGCTTTGTGGTAGAGCGCAAGGCGTTTGCAGAGGCCAAGGCCGAAACGACGACTGAGACCTTTGTCACACTATACGCCGGCTTGCAATAGTGGGTTGTATTTAGCGAGTCATTTGACTAAATTTGCGAGTTGGTCGTTCATTTGCGATTAGTTTTTTACCGTCCACCTACCCCAAGGAGGTAGCTATGAAGCGTCTTTTCACCTGTGGCCTGACGGCAATCGCCCTATTGGCTTTTGCGCTAGCCGCCGGGGCACACGAGCCCCCGGGCGAGGTCTTCCTCGCCGTGCAGTTCCCCGATACGCATGTGCCGAACATCGACGGATTTGACGACGATTGGTCGGCTATACCACTCGAAGTGTACGCCATTCCCAGTTCGAGGCTCTTTTCGGTGCACGGCTTTGCTGGCGACGACGTGCCGCGCGGCGGCATGGATCCGGCTTCGATGCAGATTCGCCACATTTTGGGTTGGAATGATTCGCGCAACGAGCTGTACGTGACCACGCGGATTTTCGACAACAAGCACACGATTACCCGCCAGGACTTAGGCTCCTATTGGTGGGACGACAGCATTGAGATCGAGTTCAACCCGCGTCACGACTACTTGCCCAAGCCCGAAGACGTGGTGACGCACCACAAGTATTCGTTCGCGTTCCCGCCGCTCAACGGCAATTTCGGCCCGGCCCTGCAAACGGCTGCGGTCAGTAGCGCCGACGTCGAGAATCCGACGCTGTTGTCCAATGGCAGCCGTTGGTACTACTGCACCTATAGCTTCGAGGGCGAGGAGTACGGCGAGAGCACGTACATCTACGAGTTCCGCACGATTGCCATTGATTCGTATCCCAAGCCCACCGAGGAGAACATCACGGAAGATCAGGTAGTTGAGCACGACCTGACCGCGGGCGAGGTGATCGGCTTTTCGATTTTCGTCAGCGACGTAGATGACAGCGCTGGCGATGCCGACAACCGCGTCGGCATGTGGGCGACGACCCCGACGAGTTGTTGTCACTCTTCGCAGGACCTGCTTATCTCCCCCATGGACGACACCATTGATTGGGGCGAGCCGACTGCGGTCGAGGAGCAGAGTTGGGGCCGGATTAAGTACCAGTACCAGCAGTAATACCCGGTTTCACACCCTTTGCAAAGAAAGCCCGCTTGCCCTTGTGGCAGGCGGGCTTTTTGCGTCTTACAGCCCGAGTAGGCCCCGGGCGTTCTCGCCGAGGATGAGGCGCTTGGCGTCGTCGTCAATGGCCGCGGTGATGATCTTGCCGAGCTGTGGGCGGGGGTCCATCAAGGGCGTATCCGAGCCGAAGAGCACGCGGTCGGCCCCGGCCTTGGCCACCAGCTCTTCGATGACGCCTGGAGTGCGGAAGGTCGAGCAGGTTTCGAGGAAGTAGTTGGGCAAGCGCTGGGCCGCGGCAATGGCTTGGCTGCGATACGGATCGATGTTGCCGGAGTGGCCGGCGACGAAGCGGGCGCTGGGGAAGCGCTCGGCTGCGCGGCCAAACTGGGCGGGTGCGGCCGTTGGCTCGCCGCCGGTGTGTGCTATGATCGCGAGGCCGCGTTCAGCGGCAAACTCGTAGATTGGATCCCAAGCCGAGTCGTCGAGTGGAAAGGGCGTATAGGGCGGGTAGATTTTGATCGCCCGGAACCCGAGTTCGTCGATGGCCCTTTCTAGCTCGGGCCGCACGGTGTCGGGGCAGGTGGGGCACACATAAGCAAAGCCAATGAAGCGGTCGGGGTGGCGGGCGACAAAAGCCGCGGTCTGGTCGT
>JAPPEG010000227.1 GCA_028875345.1 Gemmatimonadota bacterium | reverse complement strand
TGGCAGTCGCCGTGGGCTTGGGCCTGCTGGCCGCGTTGACGGGGTGGATTTTGCCTTGGATTGCCACCGCGTTCAACGCGGCCAATTACTTGGTCCTCGTGGGGCTGATTGAACTAGTCTCGTGGTGGGCCTCGCTGTCCTTTGCGTCCGTGGCGGTGCCGCGGCCGGGAGTGCTATTAGTCGCAGTAGCCGCTGCACTCTGCCTGCTCGGCCCGCTTCTGCCGCACAAGGCGTGGGCGCGCAAGGCCGCCATTTTCGCGGCTCTCGTCTGGCTCAACGTCGCGGTGTGGACCTACGCGCTCCGCTCCCGCGACTTGGAGATCGTCTTTTTGGACGTCGGACAAGGCGACTCGGCGTTTGTGCGCTTCCCCGACGGCAAAACCATGGTCGTCGATGGCGGCGAGCGCAGCGCGTACTTCGACTGCGGCGAACAGGTGTTATTGCCTTTCTTGCGCTACATGGGCGTCCGGCGGGTCGATGTCGTCGTAGCCTCTCATTCGCACAACGATCACATCGGCGGACTGGTAGCCCTGTTGGAGCAAATGGAAGTCGGCCACTTCCTCGACAGCGGACAAGTCTATGATTCGTGGACCGCGGGGCGTTTGCGAGAACTAATCGCCGAGCGGGGCGTGCGCTACCACCGGGTCGCGGCGGGTGACAGCTTGGCGGGCTTGGGCGGGATCGCAGGACTGGTCCTGCATCCGACTGTGGACTTTGTCGATGCAGACGGCAACACCCCTTTTGGCCTCAACAACGGCTCAGTGGCCTTTAGCTTACAGCACGGAACCGTGCGAGTGCTCTTCACCGGCGACGTAGAGCAAGAGACCGATCCGGCGATTCTCGCTTGGGGAGCGCGGCTACAGGCGCGCTTGCTCAAGGTGGCGCACCACGGCTCGCGCACCTCGTCGCAGCCGCTTTTTGTCGAAGCAGTCGCACCCGCAGTGGCGGTAATGTCGCTAGGAGAAGGCAACAAGTTCAAGCACCCGGCACCAGAGATCGTCGCGCGCTACGCAGCGCACGGGGCGCGAGTGCTGCGCACCGACCACACCGGAGCGGTACAAGTGCGGATTGACGGCACAGGCATGGTCGTGCAGACAATGCTGGAGTGAGGGATGCGCCTAGTCTTGTAGCCCCAATTCGGGCCGCTCAATCAAGGACCGCAGGCGGTCGAGGAAGCGGGCCGCGGTGCCGTTTTCGAGCAGTCCACTCTCAACCGTCAGGCTCAAAGATATCAACGCCCGTGGCACCACGCGGCCCTCGCGCACGGCCGGGCGCTCGGCAATGCGCCCCAGTCCCAAAGCAGCGCGGTAGGGAGGGCGGAGGATGGGAGTAAAGGCGTCGATCCCGTACATGCCGAAGTTCGCGATGGCAAAGGTGCCACCCTGCACGGCCTCCGGCTCCAAGGCGCGCCGCCGCGCCTGAAGCGCTAGGAAGCGGGCCTCGGCCGCGAGTTCGGCCCAGGTCTTGGTATGCGCGTCGCGGATAACCGGACTCGCCAAACCATCGCCCGTATCTACGGCGAGACTGAGGTGGACAGCCTCGGTCTCCGCGGCATTCAACTGGGGGTAGTCGGCCAAGGCGACGACCGCTAGCTTGGCAATCAGGTGGTGATACGCAGGTGCCGGCGCATCCTCCACCTTGAGCCGCGGGCGCAACGTCACCAGTTCGGTAGCGTCTGCTTCGGTCGTCAAGATCGCGGGGACCGCTTGGCCGCTGCGGGCGGCAGCCGCGCGGACGTCGCGCTCGACGATCCGGCCCGTGCGCCCACTGCCCGTGAGCACGCGCCATTCCACCCCAAGCTCCGAGGCCACGCGCCGAGCGCGGGGGCTAATGGTTGGCCCTGCGGAGCGAGCCGGCGCAGGAGTTGAGGCTCGTTTTGGTGGGGGTTCCGCGGGCGTTGGAACCGGCTCTGCGGTGGGAGTTGGCGGCGGCGCAGTCGGCATTTCCTCGCCGGGCTGCAACAGATAGCCCAGCAGGGTGCCCACCGGCACCGTATCGCCGGGTCGGGGCGCGTCCGAGGGGATGCGCAGGATGCCGCCGGAAAAAGTCTCGATCTCGTTGAGAGCCTTGTCGCTTTCCACCGTAAAGAGAATTTCGCCAGCCTCGACCGCGTCTCCATCGGCTTTGAACCACTCGACGAGCGTGCCCTCCTCCATGGTCCACCCCAAGCGGGGCATTGCGATTGCCTCGGCCATGCGCTTGCTCCTACTCGGCCATCAGGTCGCGGATGGCCCGTTCTATGTCCTCCCTGTTGGGCGCAATCGCGGCCTCTAGGGGCGCGCTGTACGGCGTGGGCACGTGCGCGCCGTTGAGGCGACGCACCGGCGCGTCGAGATCGTCGAAGGCTCGGTCAACCACTGCGGCGGCGATTTCCGCGCCCATGCCGCAGGGGGCAAAGGTCTCATCGGCGATTAGCAGGCGGCCCGTCCGGTGGACGGATTCGAGTACCGTGTCAATGTCGAGGGGGGACGTAGTGCGAGGGTCAATCACTTCAACCGAGATGCCCTCGCCGGATAGGGCCTCGGCGACTTGCAGCGTCTCGGGCACCATGGTCGTCAAAGCCACGACGGTCAGATGCTCACCGCGTCGGCGTACAGCCGCTTGGCCAAAGGGAATGCAGAACTCCTCTTCTGGCACTTCACCACGAGTGTTGAGCAAGGACTTGTGTTCGAGGAAAAGGACTGGATCGTCGCCGCGCAGGGCCGTCTTGAGCAGGCCCTTGGCGTCGTACGGATTGGACGGCACTGCGACCTTGAATCCGGGCAGATGCGTAAAGATCGGATAGTAATTGCCCGAGTGATGGGTGGCGGCCGCGCCGCCGACGCCAATGCAGCCGCGCAGGACGATGGGCATTTTCAGGCGGCCGCTGCTCATATACTGCATCTTGGCGATCTGGTTGACCAGTTCGCCGAACGCATCGAGGATGAAGTCCAAGAACATGAAATCCACAACCGGCCGCGTCCCGGTCATAGCTGCGCCAGCGCACAAACCGACGAAGCCGCGCTCGCATATCGGGGTGTCGCGCAAGCGTTCCGGGCCGTACAAATCGAAGAGACCAGTAGTGGTGTTAAAGTTGCCACCGCGCGGACCAATGCCCTCGCCGACGACGAAAATGGTCTCGTCGCGCGCCATCTCCTCGGCTAGGGCTTGGTGCGCCGCTTCTACATACGTGAGTTCGGGCATTACGCACCGCCCCTTTGGCTAAAGACGTGGTCGGCCACGGTGGACGGGTCGGGCCACGGGCTGTCGTGGGCAAATTGCAGAGCCTCGGCGATCAGCGCGGTGACGTCCGCCGCAATCGCGTCGAGTTCTTCTTGGCGGGCGTGGCCTGCCTCTAGCAGCCGGTGGGCGAAAGCCGAGATGGGATCGCGCTTTTTCCACTCGTCGATTTCCTCGGTGGAGCGGTAACCCCCGTCGCGCATTCCCTCGGCGTGGGGCCGGGTGCGGTAGGTCTTGCACTCAATGAGGGTCGGGCCGCCGCCTTGGCGCGCGCGGGTTATCGCTTCGCCAGCTACCGCGTACACCTCAGCTACGTCGTTGCCATCGACGGCGATGCCGGGTAGTCCGTAGGCTGCGGCGCGGTTGGCCACCTGCGGATTGCGGGTGGTATCGACAAAGGCCACTTCCGTGGCATAGAGGTTGTTTTCGCAGACGAAGAGCACCGGCAATTGCCAGTTGGTCGCTAGGTTGATGCCCTCGTGGAAGGCACCGTTGGCTACCGCCCCGTCGCCAAAGAACGCCACGCCAACCTTGGTGACGCCCAAGAGTTTAAAGGAGTAGCCAGCACCAGCGGCTTGGAGGATGCAGGGGCCGACGATGCCGCTGGTGCCCATCATCCCGACTTGAGGCGAGAAAAGGTGCATAGAGCCACCGCGTCCCTGGGAGCAACCAGTGGCTTTGCCAAAAAGCTCGGCGATCAGCTCCTTGGGCGGGACGCCTTTGGCGAGGGCGTGGCCGTGGCCGCGATGCGTGCTAAAAACCGCATCGTCGTCGTTGAGGTGGGCGCAAACGCCGGTGGCAATGGCTTCTTCGCCGACGTACGTGTGGCAGGCACCGGGGATCAGACCAGCTTGGTAGGATCGGGCGAGTTGCTCTTCGCAGCGGCGGATGACCAGCATCTGGCGATAGAGCGCCAGACAGGTATCCTTGTCGGGCAGAACTGCTTCGGTTGAGGTAGGCATGGCGGCGAATATAGCGATTGTCCGCCGCCATGCCAAAAATCGCTTTACCGCGTTTCCCATACCGCCTTTTTGCGGAAAGTGTTGAGATCCAAGTCGCCGCAGGCGTAGGCGTCGATGGCGGATTTAGGGACCGGCAGAAAATGAGTCTCTGACCGGGGCGATATTTGACGAAGCGGTAGAGGCGACTCTGCCAGCGTCAGCGGCTTGGACCATCAGACGCTACCGACGGGCGGCCAATCAATGGACGCGCGGCAGATGCGGCAGGTGCTCAAAGTGTTGGTCTCGGGAAAAGAGTTGCAGGCCGTGTTCAACCACGAGCGCGGCAATCCAGATATCGTTGGTGGGAATGGGCGTACCCTGCTGACGCAACTGATAAAAGAGCTGGGCATAGTGCCGCGTTGTGGCCTCGCCGGCATAGAGAACAGACACCCGGGGCCGATTGAGAAAGCTCAGCAGGATGCGTTCATTTTTGTGTGCTTGGGTGCCGCATTGGAAACCGGCGTGCAATTCGGCCAAGGTGACAAAAGGCAGGAAGATCTGCTCGGCGAGTTGGATGCGGTCCACTACGACTGGATCGCCGACGCAAAAATCGCGATAGCGGTTGGTATCGAGAGCAAGCTTCACGGCCAGAGGTCGGGATCTACTTGGTCCATGGCTTCGATGGCCCGATCAAAGGCTGGATCTTCCACCCAAGTACCGGCCAAATCGTCCAAGTCGTGGTGGCGCACTTCTTGGTCCGACAAGCCCAAGCCGCGCTCGAGAGCCCACAGTGCGATTTCGTTGAGGCTCTTGTGTTCTTCGCCGGCCCGTCTTCTGAGTTCCCGATCTAGTCGCGCCGGCACTTTCCTGATGGTGTATTGCGTCTGTTTCTCTGTCATGCCTACAATATAGACGGTATGTGCAGGCAGGACAATTCAAAGGCTGGTGTCGCCCGGTAAACGCTCCACCGATGCTCAGACTTGCCCTTGCCCGCACATCCGAGCTATCTACTGCGTTTCCCACACCGCCTTTTTGCGAAAGGCGTCGAGGTCCAAGTCGCCGAGAGCGTAGGCGTCAATGGCGGACTTGGGCACTTTGAGTAGTGCGCTACGGGCGGAGAAGGGAGAGCGATATTCGACGATGACGTGCTCATCGGACTGGACTT
>JAPPEG010000294.1 GCA_028875345.1 Gemmatimonadota bacterium | reverse complement strand
ACCGCGCGCACCGGTGCCGAGCAGCACCAATCGTCGTGCGTTTCCAGCAACAACGTCACGCCGCGTTCAGCCGCCGCGGGCAACACCTGCGCAAAGCCCTCCACCACGTAATCGACGACCGCAGTCCACTCGCGGCTCCGGTCGCGCTGGCCGCCGAAAACCCGCACCAAACCACAGTCCAAATCAGCCGCCAAGTCGATGTATTTTTTCACATCCTCCACGTGCCCGGCCCGCTCTGCCGCGTCGGGTACAGCCATCCGCGCACCTGTCGCAATACAACAAATTTCCAAGCCCTCGTCCTCCATCCGCCGACGAATATCCCGCCGCTCGTTGGCAGCAAGTGAAGCTTCAATACCGCACGCGTGATCCCACTCGACGCGCGGCTCAAACCCCTGATAGCCGTGCCGCTTCATGCCAGCGACGACCTCTTCCAAGGTCCAGTCTGGACACGCGCTGCTCATAGTCGCCAATTTGATCATAGTCTCTCGTTCTCCTCAGTAGCGTTGCAAATGTAACGAATGGACAGGATAGACGGGATTGTATTGTTTTAACCCATCCCATGTCAAACACCCTCAATTGACGCAAGGCCCCTCATGCAAATCGGCACCACCCTCACTCGTTTCATCATTGAAGAAGAACGGCAGCACCCCGAGGCCACTGGCGAATTCACCGGCCTGCTCACCGACCTGAGCATTGCCGCCAAAATCATCGCCCGCGACGTGAACAAGGCTGGTCTCGCCGAGGTAATGGGCATCACCGGCCGCACCAACGTCCACGGCGAAGAGGTGCAAAAACTCGACGAGTTCGCCAATACGCTCATCATCAACACCACCGACCATACTGGTCGCCTGGCCGGCATGGCTTCCGAAGAGATGGACGACATTTACCCCATCCCGGAAAGACACCCGCGCGGCAACTACATCCTCGTCTTCGATCCGGTTGACGGCTCGTCCAATATAGACGTGAACGTCTCCATCGGCACCATCTTCTCCATCTACCGCAAGAAAAGCACCGACGACGTAACCCTCAGCGACTTCCTCCGTTGCGGTCGCGAGCAAGTCTGCGCTGGTTACATCATCTACGGCTCCAGCACCATGCTGGTCTATACCACCGGCAGCGGTAGCCACGGCTTTACTCTCGACCCAAGCCTCGGCGAATTCCTACTCTCCCACGAGCACATCGAAATCCCTAAGAAAGGTCAGTACTACAGCGCCAACGAGGGCAATTATCCCAAATGGGACGAGTCGGTGCGCCACTATGTCAAGCAGCTCAAGGAAGGTCCGCAATCCTACTCGGCGCGCTACATTGGCTCGCTCGTGGCCGACTTCCACCGCAATCTGCTCAAAGGCGGCATCTTCCTCTACCCCGGCGACAGCAAGTCGCCCAACGGCAAGCTGCGCCTCTTGTACGAAGCCGCGCCCTTGGCCTTTGTCGTCGAACAAGCCGGCGGCGCAGCCTCCAACGGAACCCAACCCATCATGGACTTGCAGGCAACCGAGCTACACCAACGGACGCCGCTGTTCATCGGCAGTAGGGACGACGTGGCTACGCTGGAACAATTCGTGTGCGGCGAGCGGGAGTGAGCAGGCGACAGCGAGAGCCGAGAGCGTAAAATTTGCGGTCTGACCTGCGCCTCAGTGATCATGCGCAGCAGCTATCTTCTTCACCAGAATCTCGGGGAGAGCAGGCACTCTCCACCGGCTTGTCATCGAGGATGCGATACCATTCCCAACGCAAGCCTTGCGGATCGCTCGACCAGACTTTGTTCTGCGTCGCGTGGCAACAGGTTTCGTTCCGCTGCACTTCAGTCAAAATGCCCGCATTCCGCAGCCGTTGCTCGGCGTCGCTCACCTCGGCTTCTGCAAACGCTTCGACGCCTAGATGGTTGAGGCGTTCTGCTGCCTCTGGATTCTCAAATAACACCAACTTCAACGGCGGTCGATCGATGGCAAAGTTGGCATAACCGGGGTGCCGCTTGTGAGGCTTGGCATTGAAGAGTTCACCGTAATAAGCGACGGCTTCATCCAAATCACTGACGTTCAGGGCCAATTGCAAACGCATAACTCGCTCCTTTCATTTAACCAGTAAGACGCAAGCGACCAGAAAAGGACGCAAAAAAATTCTGCCTCGTATCGTAGGAATATATAACTCTTTGGTATTGTCAACAGGAAACACAGAGAATCGATTGTGAAAATCACAGCCATCAAACTCTCGGTTTTTGAGCTTCCAGCCACTACCCCGCTCTTCGATCTAGAGCAGATCCCCTACGGCCATCGCACCCGCTGGCAGGCCCGCGGCCACCGCCGCGCCGAGGCTCCCATCCACGTGCTGCACGTGCTGACCGACGAAGGCCTAGAGGGCATCTGCACCGTCGGCGACGCCCGCTATCAGACCATGCGCCGCGAGGAGTTGGAAGCTCTGCGAATCTTGGCCGTCGGCCAAGACCCGCTCGACCGCGAGCAGCTCGACGACAAGCTGCGCTGGGCCACCCGCTCGCTGTTTTCGCGCCTGGGCTGGCACGGAGCTTTTGACAACTGCCTCTGGGACATCGCCGGGCAAGCCGCCGGTCTCCCAGTCTGTGCCCTAATTGGTCGGACCCGCCCGCGCTGCCGAGCCTATTACAACTTCCCCTCCGGCAGTCTCGACGCCGCCCTAGAAGGAGCAGACCAGGCGCTCGCAGCAGGCTTTGTGGCGCTCAAAGACCATTGGTCCGGCCCCCCCGACACCAATATCGCGTGGTCGCGTGCCATCCGCGATCACGTCGGCCCGGATGTCGATCTGTTGCACGACGCGGCTGGCAGCCCCTACACCCTGCGCGAAGCACTGCGCGTGGGCCGCGCGCTGGAGGAACTCAACTACGGCTGGTTCGAGGAGGCCATATCCGACCGCGATCTCCAAGGCTTGCAAACGCTGTGCGCCGAACTCGGCATACCCGTCATGGCCCTTGAGACCCTAATGCACGACTACGAAATCTGCGCCGCTTGGGTCCTCGCCGGAGCCACGGACCTCATCCGCGCCAACGCCCGCCACGGCACCACAGCCACCCTCAAACTCGCCGCGCTGGCCGCCGCTCATCGCACCACCATCGAACTCAACGGTCCGGGTGGCCTTTTTGGCTTAGTCCACGCCCACCTAGTCTGCGCCCTGCAAAACACCACGTACTACGAGTATTTTCCCGGTGGCAGCCGCGACGAAATGGGCCGCGAGATCGGCCTACTCAATCCCCCACTTCCCGTCGATGGACACATCGCGCCGCCGACTGGCTCCGGCTGGGGAGCCGAGTGGGACCGAGCTTATTTCGCCAAAAAGCTCATAGCCGAATGGTAAATCGCCGTCGGTTGAAGCCCGTGAAGATGTTCGCTAAGTTACGGGGCAGACACCCATCACTTAGGAAGTAACCCGCCGTGCATCTCAACGCCGCCCAAGTGCAGTCCTACCGCGCCCAAGGCTTCCTCGTCGTGCCAGAGGTGTTCGCGCCCGACCAAGCCGAGGCCATGATCGGCCACTACATGGAACTGCGCGCCCAAGGTCCTCACCCAGGCGACAGCGGCGGTACCGACGACCAGCCCGACGACCCCAACCACATCTATCCGCGCATGATCAACATGCACGACTGGGATCCCGCCAGTGCCACTTGGGCTACCCGCCCCGATCTGCTCGCCGCAGTCGAACAGCTCATCGACGACGAGCCCGTCCTGCGCCAGACCATGCTCTACTTCAAGCCTCCCGGCGGCCGCGGTCAAGGCTTGCACCAAGACGAGCAGTACATCACCACCGATCCGCTAATCGGCCTGTGGATCGCCCTTGATCCGTCTGACGACACTGTGGGCCAGATGGTCGTCGTCCCCGGCTCGCACGATCAACTCCGACCCGTTGAAGAGGCCGACACCCGCGTTTCCTTTACCCGCGCTCAGAGCCAGCTACCTCCCGGAGCCGCAATCGTCGGCCTCGATATGGCTCCAGGCGACGGCCTCTTCTTCGACGGCAAAACCATCCACGGTTCCTATCCCAACCAGACCGTCGATCGCTGGCGACGCAGTTTCATCTGCCACTATATCGGCAAACGCGCCGAGCACTTCGAGCCGCCCCAAGGCTTTCACGTGGGGCACGTGTGAGACAACGCCATGGCCTTTGCTTTTTCCGACCAGCACATCGACGAGTACCGCACTCAGGGCTACACGGTCTTTCGCCAACTCTTGCCTCCTGCCCTCGTCGCCGATCTACGCCGAGTTTGCGACGAGGCGCGAGACTTGGCCCGCCAACAGCGCGGCCCCCAAGCCCAGCGCTTGCAGCCAATGGCTGGCTTTCCGCTCGACCAGCAGCCTTTCATTGACTACGTCGAACTCCCCGCACTCAACGACGCACTCCACCGCTTGCTCACGCCGGATTTCCACGTCGGCGGGCCGCAGGTCATGGGCGTACTCTTTGAGCCAGCCGAGTCGCCATGGTGTACCCACTGGCACCGCGACTGGCGCGACAATATGCCCGGCTTGGAGCTAGCGCGCTGGGATGAGCACTTTGCCGACGACCGCTACTTCAACCAAGTCAACTGCGCCCTGTACGCCGATTCGTGCACGTGGGTCGTCCCCGGCAGCCACCTACGCCGCGACCTGCCGTGCGAAGCAGCGCGCTTCCCCGAGCGTCCCATCGCCAAGCCCGATCTCGAAGGACAATCCGCTACCGAACGCGAGTGGACCTGCCTCAGCTATGTACAGAGTATGCCCGGTGCCCGGCAACTCTTCCTCGACGCCGGCGACTTCTGTCTTTACCGCAATACGCTGTGGCATATCGGCAACTACGTGCCCTACGCCAAAAGGGCGACCCTGCACGACGCAGTAGATACCGACGAGTTTGCGGCGTGGCGCGACGAGACCGTGCGCATAGTCCAGGAGCGACAGGCGGCGGGACACGGGATGGAGAATCCCAATGGCTAAAAACAGCCGCCTCGTGTATTCCTCTGATACCGGTCGCGTACCGCAGCCGAAAAAGCAAGCCGCCGCCCCCACCGGCGACGGCATCGTCCGCGTGCGCCGCGAAAAGAAGGGTCGCGGAGGCAAGACTGTGACCACGATCTCGGGCCTGCGGCTGTCCACAGCCGAACTGAAAGCCCTCGCCTCTGAACTCAAGCGCAAATGCGGCAGCGGCGGATCGGTCGTCGATCGCGTAATAGAAATTCAGGGGGACAAAGTAGATGTCGTGCTCGCCGAACTAGCTAAGCGCGGCTATCAGGCCAAGCGCGCGGGCGGCTGATTACTCCAACTCAAACACAAACGGCAAGCTGACCCACACTGGGACGGCGCGATCGTTTTGCACGGCTGGCGAAAACTCCCAAACCTTGGCGGCCTGCGCCACTGCGC
>JAPPEG010000273.1 GCA_028875345.1 Gemmatimonadota bacterium | reverse complement strand
GGATCTGGCCGCCGCAGGTGTTGTTCTCGGCGCAATCGACGATCAGCGTGCGGTTACGCGGCACTTGCTGCAAATCGTCTGGCGCTTGTTCACTGGTACAGGCTACCAAGGCTATACCGCAGAGAAGGGCCAAGCGCCAAGCGCGCGTCGCCCTAATTGCCCTAGACTGTTTTCCCATATTCGCCGTACTTTCCTTTGTGCGAGACTTGTTACGCGCAACGGGAGGTAACATAAGGCGCGGAGTTCTCCGCTGTCCATATCCGATTTTGCGCTGTCCCTTGAGCGAGCGGGCTGCGTGCGCTAATATGGATGGTGTTCCTGCCCACCCTCACTCCCCGAGGTAACGCTATGAACCCCTTACTCCCCTTCGCCTTATTGGCGCTCACCGCCTGCTCCGACCCCTGCGCCGAATCCATTGACCAAGCCTTTCTAGACCGGGAAGCCGCCAAGGAAGGAGCCGTGCGCACCGAATCCGGCCTCATCTATCAGAAGTTAAAGGGAGGCTACGGTCCTCAGCCGGGGCCTAAAGACCGCGTCACTGTCCACTACAAGGGCATGTTTGCCGACGGCGAGGTCTTCGACAGTTCGTACGAACGGGGCCGCCCTAGCACGCTGTCGCTCAAAAGGGTCATACCCGGCTGGACCGAGGGCTTGCAGATGATGAAAGGCGGCGGTCAGGCGCGGCTGGTGATCCCGCCGGAACTGGCTTACGGCAAAAAGGGCAAGCCCGGCAGCATCCCCTCGTGCGCGACCTTAATTTTTGAAATCGAGTTATACGAAATAAAAGGGAGTTAAATCTATGAGCAGCCTGCCGCGCCGCAACATGGGGCGCACTGGTATGCAGCCTCGGGCGCTCGGCATGGGCGCGGCCTTTGTCGGTGCGTCCGGCGAGGCCGAGACCATCGCCACGATCGAGCGCGCCCTCGATCTAGGCATCGACTACTTCGACAGCTATGCCGGTCGCAACGAGGAGCGCTGGGGCAAGGCGCTAGCCGGCGTCGAGCGGTCGAGCTACTACATGCAGGCCAAGGTCGGCCCGCACCCGCAGCGTCCCAAGGATTTTTCCGCAGAGGCTACGCGCTGGAGCGTCGAGCAAAGTTTGCAATCCATTCGCGTCGATTACCTCGACGCTGTACTCGTCCACGACCCACCCGATATTGCCGATCCGTTAGGTCCCGGTCGCGCTTTTGACGAGTTGCAGAAAATGAAGGAAGAGGGCTTGGTGCGGCACATTGGTTTGGGGGTCCGCGATCACGACTTCCACCGCGCTGCCATCGAGGCCGGCCACGCCGAGATTGTCCTCACGTTCCTCGACTACACGCTGCTCGACCAGTCCGTCGCCCGCACCACTATGCGCTTGGCCAAAAAGCACGGCACGGGCCTGATTTTGGCCAGCGTCTTTGGCATGGGCCGCTTGACTGGCATTGAGCCGGACCGGGCCGCTGAGCCGCGTGCTCACGCCATGTGGGAGTGGTGCCAAGAGCAAGACGTGGATATCAAACACTTGGCCATGCAGTTCTGCCTCGACGCGCCCATCGACGGCATCGCTATGAGCGGCCCGGCCGACCGCCACCAGCTTCAGGACGCGTACGACGCGGCGACTCAGGAGGTTCCCGCTGAAGTTTGGGTGGCGTTTGAGGAGAAGTTTGGGGTCGGGATCTAGGCAGTAGTTTAGACTCGGCATCTGGAATCAGAATTAATCCCGTCAGATGGAGTAGAAATGGATTCATCTTTACCTGAATGGCGCAGTTACTTCGCAACTACCGCGGATTCGTATGATCGGCTCCAGCCCGTCCTAAGTCCACCTTACAGTAAGGGTTTGGACATGATTGTGGATCTGATCCCCTTTGATGCCGATGATGCGTTCGAGTTTGTGGACCTTGGCTGTGGCACGGCCGAGCCGACTGTGCGCGTGTTGGAACACTTCCGTCATGCTACTGGTACTTGCATAGACAGCGAGCCAGAGATGCTTGCGCTCGCTAGGCGGAAGCTGGTGTCGTATTCGGATCGGATCGAGGTGCGGGAAGCAGACATAACTAGTTGTGATATTCAGCAGTGTGACTTGGTTTTCTCGGCCAAGACCATTCATCACGTTCCCCCGGCTGGTTTGCCCGAACTTTTTGCCCGGATCGCGGGCGCACTTCGGTTAGGTGGTTGCTTCGTCCTGTACGACGCTATGTCAGTCGGGTCTCACTGGGGAGCAAGTGTTCGGCAGCAGGCATCGCGCTTACGCCAGCGCCATCTTCAAGACGCCGTTGCTTCAGGGGTAGCTACTCAGCAAGAGATTGATGCTAGGGTGGAGTACAAGCGAGCCATGAAGGCCGCTGGGAAGGATGTCGAGTACGAGCACAGCGCAGAGAACATGATCGACGCCATGATTGACGCTGGGTTTGCTGAAGTGGCTGTTGTCTGGCGCATGTTTGCCGACGCGATTCTGCTGGCTTTTACACCTGCCGAGGATACATGAATGACAGGTATAGGGGGTTCCTCGATTATACAACTGGAGAGTCTGAATGAGTACGTGGCGTGAATTGACATTTCCGGACAACTCCTTGAAGGACGCGGTGCTTGTTATCGAAGATGATCGCGCGAACGTACTCGCCGATCCACTTCGCTGGCGCATCCTCGAAATTCTTGGAGACGGGAAATCGGTCGCAGAGATTTCGCAGATGTTGGACGTTACCGATGCGCGGGTGCTGTACCACTTGCAACGGCTGGCGCAAACAGGTGTCGTGCATTTAGAGGAAGAGGGAGCAGACCCCCAGGAATGGCGTTGTTTGCCAGCGGCAGGGGCGATTCGCGTTCGGGAGACTCGTGCGACGGGTGAGCAAATTGCGGAGGCCATGCCAACGGATGTGGTCAGCCAGTTCAATCAAGCATCTCGCGAAGCTGCCGAAGGCTTGTATGGTTCGACATTCCAGATGTCAGTCAATCACAATCGCGCGCGATTATCTGAAGACCAAGCAGCCGAATTTGGTCGTCGATTATTGGCGCTTATAGAAGAGTACTTTCCTCCGGGGAAAGGGGATCGCTCGGGCATCAAATACGGTTTCTACGGGATTATCACGCCGATTGACCTGCATCCGCTTGGGGACTCTGCAACAGAGGAGTGAGAGTTCGTTAGGCGTGTGAATCGTTTCCGAACGCAGCAATATAGCGCGTCATCGCCTCCTTGACATACTACGATAGTACCTTTCATTCACCCCCTTCATTCTTCTTCTCTCTCAGGGGGTATCATGTCGCAGGCAATGAATGATTTGAGGGGCAGCTTGGTCGCCTTGGTGACGCCGATGACGGCATCGGGGGCCATCGACTGGGCGGCGCTGGACGGTTTGGTGGATTGGCACTTGGAGTCTGGGACGCACGGCATTGTGCCGGTGGGCACCACTGGTGAATCAGCCACGCTGACTCACGCCGAACAAAAACAAGTGATCGCAACCGTGGTGCGCCGGGTGAAGGGCCGCGTGCCAGTGGTCGCAGGTACTGGTGCTAACGCGACAGCCGAGGCAATCGAGCTCACTCGGGCGGCGCAAGGCGACGGTGCCGACTATTGCCTGTCGGTGACGCCGTACTACAACAAGCCGACCCAAGAGGGCCTTTACCAGCACTATTGCGCCATTGCCGAGGCCGTGGACTTGCCGATGGTTCTCTACAATGTGCCGCCGCGCACGGCGTGCGATATGCAGGCCGAAACTGTAGCTCGGTTGTCTGCTGTTGATTCGATTGTCGGCATCAAGGAGGCGTGTGGCGATCCCAGCCGCGTCGCCGAGATCAAGGCGCTGGTGCCCGACGACTTCGTCCTGCTGTCCGGCGATGATGCGTACACGCTTACTATGGTGGGTCACGGTGCCGTCGGGGCGATTTCGGTGACCGCCAACGTCTTGCCGGCGGCCATGGCCGAGTTCTGCCAAGCGTTCATCGACGACGACGACAAGGCACGCGCGTTGGATGCCAAGCTACAGCCGATTCACGAAGCCCTGTTCATGGAGACGAGTCCCACCCCGACCAAGTGGGCACTCAACGCTATGGGCAGGATTGACGTTGGCATTCGTCTGCCGTTGGTGGAATTGACGGCACCTGTGCAGGCCGAAGTACGCAAGCGACTGGAGACCTTGGGCGTGCTTTAACGCAGCCACGAAGACAGTTGGTCGCGAATTAGCGAATTTTGGCGACGACAATCTAAACTCTGATCACAGAAGTTAGGTGCCAATGTTACAAGCAGTACTCTTCGATCTCGACGGAACACTATTGGATCGGCTTAGCTGCCTTAGAGTATATCTGTACGGTCAGGTCGAACGGTTGGCCAATGACCTTTACGCTCTTCCATTTGGCGAATACATGGAGAGAGTAATTGAGTTGGACGCACACGGCCACGCCGATAAGGGTGAACTGTTTAGGAGTATTGAACGCGACTTTGCCCTCTCATTTGGTACTTGGCAGAGGTTGCTGGATGATTTCCTGACGTACTTTCCCCATGTATGCGTTCCGTTTCCGAAGACACATCAGACGCTCACCATACTCAGACAACAAGGCTTAAAGATGGGGCTGATCACGAACGGGGCAGTTGATTCACAGCAGCCGAAGATTGATGGTTTGGGGATCGCTCGTTATTTCGACACCATGTTGATCTCGGAAGCCGAAGGGGTCGCCAAACCAGATGCGGAAATCTTCCGTCGGGCGACCGACAACTTGGGCGTCTCGCCAGATCAGGCTGTCATGATTGGCGACAATCCAGAGGCCGATATTCGGGGTGCCAAGTCCTGTGGGATGAAAGCGATTTGGAAACGCGATGAGTACTGGGAGGCACCAGAGATTGTGGATGCGGTGATTGACGATCTCGACGAGTTGCCGAGCACAATACACAATCTCGCGTGAGTTTATCCTGTGGCGAACACTTCCGCGTTTGGCTTGGGCATGCGGTTTTCTGCCCAATGTCTTTTCGGTTCAGGCCCAAGGTGTTCAGTTAGGGCACTGACAATTCCACCTAACAATACGTTTGTCTGTAAGAGTTCAATAACGAAATGACACAGGACATAAGAATCTGCTTTATCGGCGATTCATTGGTTAATGGTACCGGTGATGAGGCGGCTCTTGGGTGGGCCGGGCGTCTGTGTGCTTTGGCCCATGCGAGTGATATACCTGTTACCTATTACAACCTTGGCATTCGGCGAAACACGAGCAAAGATATTCTGCTGCGCTGGGAGAGTGAATGCTCTCTGCGGCTGCCCGATGCCTGCGATGGTCGCATAGTCCTCTCATGTGGCGTCAACGATACGGTCATCGAGAATGGGAAAATGCGCGTCGATTTCGCGGAATCTTGCGAGAACGTCCGAGCGATTCTGCACGGGGCTAAGCGATATACCGTGCTTATGGTTGGT
>JAPPEG010000230.1 GCA_028875345.1 Gemmatimonadota bacterium | reverse complement strand
ATGATGATATAGACCTCTTCGACGCCTTCGTGGCGGTGGTAGCCGAGCGACGTGTCCGGCGGCAACAGACAGTGGGCCAAACAGTAAAAATTGCTGCGGAAATCCTCTGGTCCCCAGATGAGCCGACCGCCGACTTCGCCCTTGCCGCCGTGCGCTTGGCCGTATTTTAGTGCACCGCGGTCCAGCCGCCCTACCGGCAGGCGGTCGGTGGATTCCAGTTCAGCACCGACTCGGTCGTCGCCTAAGTCGGTCGATTTGGGGTCGCCTCCGGGAATCACGCAGTGGACGTTGAACCAGCGCGTCTCGCGGTCGGTGTGATTGTAGATGGCGTGGATCTCGCCCGAGCGCAGCGGCACTGCGGCCCCGCCTTCGACAACGGCCGTGCGTCCGTTGTGGGTGAACTGCGAGGCATTGTCAACGGCGATGAAAATCTCCTCGCTGTCGTCGTGGCGGTGGTAGCCAATCCCGCTGCCGGGTAGGAGGATCGCACAGTGGACAAAGGCAAAGGGCGTCGCGAAATCGTTGCGTTCCCACAGGCGGTTGAAGAGGATCGTCCCGGCGCCGCCGTGGACGTCGCTCAGTTCCTTCATGTCTGTACGGTCGGCTCTCGCTATGCGCATGACGGCCTCATTTCTCGCGGTGAAATAGTTGCAGATTCAGTTGGTTTGGCCCCTCGAAAAAGCCCAAGGTGATGCCAGTCCCTCCACCGACGTCAAAAGGCTCTTTGGTGATGGTGACCCCCTTGTCCTTCAACTCCTGCGCGCTGTCTTCCACGCTGTCGACTTCGAAAGAGATGTGGTGGAAGCCCGAAGGATGCCCTTCGGTCTTTTGCGGCATGAGTTCCAGCAGGATACCGCCCGCGTCGAGGAAGACATAGTCGTCATCGTCCTCGTTGGCAAAGCGCTCCACCACAGTAAGCCCTAGTTTTTGCGTGTAAAACTCCACTGCTCCTTCGACATCGTCGGTTACGACCGCAATCTTGTGAATTTTGTGTACCATCGAATTCCTCCTCGTCGTTAGCTAACCTGTTCGTGGTCGAGGTGCTTGCGCAGCCGCCGTCCGACTACGCCGATTTGGTGCTTGAAGTCTTGAAAAGTATAGCTCGGATGCGATTTCCAGTAGGAATTCCACAGCGCGTCGTCCTTGTCCTTGACCTCGGCCAACTGCGTCAGCGAGCAGCCTAGCTCGGTGCGGCGAAAATTGCGGTAGGCTGGCTCGGTCAGGTAGTAGCCGTATTGGGGATCGGCCACCTCGTAGCCGTATTTGATCATGGAGCGCGGCTTGGCGGACAAATGCGCGGCGCGGGCATGGAGAATCGAGGGGAAGGTCACGGCGAGAGCACCGGCCTTGACGACCACTTTCTGCTGTCCGCGGATCCAGCCCAGCTTGGCGGTCTGCGGCGGCGTGTAGAGCCGTCGGTGGCTGCCGGGCAACAGCATGGTCGGCCCCATGTCTTCCTCCACGTCCTGCGGGTAGTACATGCACAAGATCTCGGTCAGCGGCCGGTCGGCCGTATAGGTGTCGTCCACGTGCCAGCCGCCACCATCGCTTTGTCCACCTTGCGTAAGGTGGTTCCAGAAGCGGAAGGGGCTGATGGCCACCTCCGGCGTCTCCAACAGTAAGGCGATGAATTCAACGACCTTGGCGTGGCAGAGCAAATCGCCGATGCTCTCGCACTCGAAGATGTCGATGCCCCCGAACTGGTGGGCGTCCTGGTTGGTGCGCTCCACTAGCTCGGGCTCGATCCAGCTGTCGAGTACGACGTAGCCGGTGTCGAAAAACTCTTTTTTTAGTTCTTTCCAGTTGGCTTCCATGGCCCCTCCGTTTATTGGCGCTGGCCGTGCGGCGTAAAATCCAACCCCTCGCCGGGCTGGAAGTAGCGCTCTAGGATAAACTCAAAACCGAGTTGGTTGTGGGCATTCTCCATCGGATATTCCACGCTCGGGAAAGACACCACTCGCCACCCATCGGCTAGGGCCGCAGCCGCGCTGACATACGGACATTCGTTTTTGGGGTCAAAGCGGAACTCGCTATCGAAGGGCCCGAAGTAGTTCCACGCGATGACGCCCGCGTCGATGCGGTCTTGTTCGGCCCAGATGTAAAGGAGGTGTTGCTGCTCGCCGCTCCGTAAGTCGCGCAGCGCATCTAAATCCTGCAAGGTGACGCCCGCGCCGCTTAAAATTTTCTCTTGCGACTGGCGTATCCAGCCGTCTATGGCAGTGCTCATGTCGGCCCCAGTAGGTTCAATTTGCGGCAGCAAATATAGAGCGGGCGAACGAATCGCCGCAAGCGCGGCAGGGCTTGGCCGCTGCTAGTCGCGCCCCTATGTTCTGAGCCAAATAAAATCAGGAGGCTGTCATGTCCCATCCGCTTTTCGACCTATCCAATCGCGTCGCCTTGGTCTCTGGTGCGGCCAGCGGCCTCGGCAAAGCCATGGCCACCGGCTTTGCCGAAGCGGGAGCCGACCTCGTCTTGGCCGACATCAACGCCGACGGTTTGGCCACGGCGGCCCGAGAACTGGAAGCCTTGGGCCGCCGCGTCCTCCCGGCGACGTGCGACGTGTCCCAACCCGATCAGATTCGCACCATGTTTGAGTTAATAGACGCAGAATACGGCCGCATCGACATCGTGGGCAATGTGGCCGGCAATGCGCGGCGCAATACGCCGCTCGACCTGACGCCCGAGGAGGTCGAGTTTACTCTGCAAAATCTCGTCGTCGGTCGCTTGGTCTGTTGCCAAGAGGCCGGCCGGCGCATGATGGCCTCGGGCCACGGCGGCAGCATCATCAACCTCGTGTCGATCGCCGGCATCAACGCCCTCGGCCGCAGTCATCTTTCGTACAGCATGGGTATGGGTGCAGCCGCGCAGATGACCCGCGAGTTGAGCACGGAGTGGGCCGCCAAGGGCGTGCGCGTCAACGCCATTGTCTGCGCTCAGTTAATGAATGCGGACCTAAAGGAGCGCATCGCCGCGGACCCCGGGCTGGGTGAAACCTATTTGCGCGGCCTCCCCATGGGCCACCTCGGCGACTCCAACGACATCAAGGGCGCGGCGATTTTCCTCGCCTCGGACGCCTCGGCTTGGATCACCGGCGCGATGTTGCCCCTAGACGGCGGCAATCTTTCCAAAAACGCTGGCGGCTCGCATCCGGGAATGCCCAACGCGCCCGCCGAACAGATCGGCCTCTAGGCGATGGATATAGGCATCTGGCAGACCATTCCCCAACCGGCGATTTCCCGCTACTTGGGACTGATGGGCTGGGACTGGATCGTCCTCGACCTCCAACACGGTGCGATGAATTGGGAAACCGCCTATGAGTGCATCTACGCCGCCCGCCCAACTGGTGCCCGCCCCTTGATCCGCACCTCCATCGGCAATCCCGGCGAAGTAGAAAAAGCCCTCGATATAGGAGCGGGCGGAGTCGTCGTGCCCATGGTCAACTCGCGCACCGAGGCCCAAGCCGTTGCCCTCGCTGCCAAATACCCGCCCACTGGAGTGCGCTCGCTGGGCGGCGACCACTATCTCCACTACGGCGACGACTACTTTGAAAAGGCCAACGACGAGACCTTGCTGCTGGTGCAAATGGAACACATTGACGCCGTTGAGCAAGCCGAAGAAATCATGGCTCTGCCCGGCGTCGATGGCTGCTTTGTCGGGCCGGTTGACCTGGCGCTATCAATGGGCTTGTCGCGCCATCGCTCCAGCTACGAGCAGGATCCGGCCTATCAGGCGGCGATGGAGCGGATTGTCACCACAGCCCTTGCAGCCGGTAAAAAACCCTGCTGCAACACGTATTCCCCCGAGGATTTCGCGGCCAAAAAAGCCGCGGGTTTCCAGGCTCTCACCTTCAAGTCGGACCTCGATCTGCTGATGGACCGGGGTACTCAACTACTGGACTGTCTCAGGGAAAGTACCGGGGAGTCAGTGTAGTACAAAGGCCAAACGGAAGGAGATTGCCATGACCCTCACTTGCGCCGATGTAGATTTCGACCTCAAGCTCGCCGAATTCAAAATCAACGGCTACGCTGTCTTTGAGGACATGATCCCCGAGGAAAAGATCGACCGGATTCGCGAGGCATTCCTACCGCTGCTGGCACACATTCAGGAGCGCGAAACAGAAGTTTCCAATGTCGAACTCGGCGACCCGCGCATTGGCCAAGGGCGCTTGCAGACGACCAACCGCTACACCTTGACCATCCCGTGGATCGAACCCTTCGCCGACCCGGCCATTTACGAACACCCCGTCATCTTAGAATTCCTCGACCGCTTCTGGCGTCCCGACAGCTACGTCATCACCTGTTACCACTCCAATACCCCCTGCGCGCAGAGCGCCTTCCAACACTGGCACCGCGACACGGGCATCGCCCGCGAGATCCCCCACGTCGGCCTCGAAACCGTTCCGGTGGTAGGCGTCAAGTTTCCCTTGGTCGAGACCTCGGAAGAGAATGGCAGCTTTGAAGTGCTTCCTTCGACCCAATACATAGCTGACCCGAAACTCGAAGGGCGTTACGATGAAATCCTCCTCAAAGGCCACTTTCCCTCGGCCCACCGCCTCAATCTCAAAAAGGGATCAATGTGGGTCCAGGACGTGCGCACCCTCCACCGAGGCACGCCCAACCGCACCCCAGACCCGCGCCCCGAACTCGTCGTCTGCTACTGCCGCGACTGGTTCGCCATCGCGCAAAACATCGAGATGCCGCAGGCTTCCTACGAGTCGCTCTCCGAAAAAGGTCAGCAGTTGCTAAAGCGCCACCGGAAGGTCGATTGGGACTGATTCGCGGTGTCGGCTCCCCTACTCTCCCAACACCTCCCGGGCAACTCTGAGGATGTTGCCGCCGAGGATTTTGCGGATGTCGTCGTCGGCATAACCGCGTTGCACCATGCCGACCGTAAACAGCGGGAAGTTCGTCCACGCCGTGCTCTGGAACATGCGCTCCTGACGCCACTCGGAGCGTTGCACGGGATCGTTGACTTCCCACAGCGCCTCCCAGCGCGGGCGGCTGCCCGGTCGCGCCGGTACCTTGGCGTTTTCTTCCTGAGCGCGGCAGCTAATGTAAGGTCGATCCGTGCCAATGGTCACGTGATCGACGCCGATGACCTTCACCGCGTGGTCGATGTGGTCGAGCATGGCGTCGATGCAGCCGCTGCCGCCGATAAAGGCCGGCACATTGGTGATGCCCACGGTCCCGCCCTTGTCGGCGATTGCCCGCATCACTTCGTCCGGTTTGCAGCGATGGTGGTGGTTTAGGGCCGCGCAGGCCGAATGGCTGGCGACGATCGGCTTTTGCGACACTTCGGCCGCGTCTAGGCAGGTCTGCCAGCCGGAGTGGGCCACGTCGGCAATCACACCGACCTTGTTCATCTCGGCGATCACAGCACGGCCAAAGTCACTCAGACCGGCGTTGGCTGGCTCGGCACAGCCGTCGCCAATCGGATTGCGGCGGT
>JAPPEG010000376.1 GCA_028875345.1 Gemmatimonadota bacterium | reverse complement strand
AGTTGGGCGCGGCCGCGGCCGCGTGGACGTACGCGGTATCGACAATGCCCAAGTCATTGCCCGAACCGTGCCAGCAGCGCAGGCCTGCCGCCGCCGCTACGGCCGCGTTCTTCTGAAATCCCACGAGGCTGCCGCCCAAGTTCAGGCAATCGACGACCTCGGCCTTGATGGCGCGGATAATATCCGGTCCACTCCCCAAGTGCATGGCGACCGGCAGATTGACGGCCTCGTGGATCTGGATATAGCCTTCCAAGTCCGACTTGGGAATGGGATCTTCAAAGACCTCGACATTGCCCACGGCCTCTAGCTGCTGCGCCAACTCAATGGTCTGCTCGGCCGTGTGGAAGCGCTCGTTGGGATCTACCGTCACCTTGAAATCCACGCCGCCCACCTCGCGCATGGCCTGGAGCCTCTCGACCATCGGCTCCTCGATCTTGCACTTGATCTTGACGCCTTTGAACCCGTGCTCAAGCGCCCGCTCGACCGCTCGTTTGCCGTCTTCCGGCGTCTGGTGACCCATCCAATAGTCGGCCCGCACCCGGTCGCGCACCGCGCCACCCAACAGCGCATGCACCGGCACTTGGCGAGCCTTGCCCACCAAGTCAAAAATCGCCATCTCAAAAGCGTCGTACGCCGGCCCACCCCCCACCGTCGGCAACTCCTCTGTACCGTCGTGGCGGGCAGCGAAAATATCCTGCAAGATCAATTGCTCGGGATCTTTGCCCAAGAGCTGGGCCGCTCCTTCCCGGACCTGTTCTATCGGCACGCCGCGCCCGGTTTCGCCCAAGCCCACCAGTTCGGTATCCGTATTCAGGCGCACGATGTGCTTGGACATTTGGTCCCACCCGGTTTCGGCGACCCACTCCGGGCTATGCACCCGGCCAGGGATCGTCGGCACTACTACGGTCCAAATATCGACAGATGTGATTTTCATGGGATAAAACTCGTCTTTCCATCGACGGTCAGCGCAAATTCCGCCAATAGCTGTGCGGTGTGATCCAAGTCGGCCAAGGACGCGATCTCGACTGGCGTGTGCATGTAGCGTTGCGGCACGCTGACCAAGCCAGTGGCCACCCCGGCCCGACTGAGCTGGATGGCGTTGGCATCCGTGCCCGTGCCTCCTGGCTCGGCTTGGATTTGATAGGGAATTTTCTTCTTTTTTGCCACCTGCACCAGCCGCTCGTACACGACCGGGTTGGCGTTGGCCCCGCGCAAAATGACCGGCCCCCCACCTAACTTGCACTCGCCGACTTGGCGCTTATCAATATCTGGATGGTCCGTTGCCCAAGTAACATCCACGGCAATACCCACCAGCGGATCTACCCCATACGCACTAGTCTTAGCTCCCCTCAGCCCCACTTCCTCCTGCACGGTGGCCACCGCATACACCGCAGCGCGGCACTTGCGCTTGGCGCGACTGACCCGCCTGAGCGCCTCGGCGACCACCCAAGCACCAGCCTTATTGTCAATCCCCCGCGACACCACCAACCCATTGCGCAACTCCTCGAAGTTGGCATCGTAGGTCGCGGGGTCGCCGATGGCTACCAGTTGCCGCGCCTCGTCCGCGTCTGCAGCGCCGATGTCAATCCACAAGTCGTGTTTGTCCGGTACTTTGGTGCGATCCGCTGCCTTCATTAGATGAATGGGCTTCTTCCCTAACACGCCCAAGACCGGCCCTTGCGCCGTGTGGATACGCACCTTGCGGCCCGGCACGATCTGCAAGTCAAAGCCGCCGATGGTGTCAAAGTAGAGATAGCCTTTGTCGTCGATGTAAACGATTTGGAAACCCAACTCGTCGACGTGCCCAGCGAACATGATATTAGGCCGGCCAGCCTCGTTGTGGACGCCGATGGTATTGCCGTGCACATCGACCTCGACGCGGTCGGCGAACTTTGCCACCGAGTCCTTCCACACCCCCCGCACCGGCCCTTCGTACCCCGACGGGCCGGGAGCACTGAGTAAATCGACAAGAAACCGCTTGGATGCTGGACGCATAAATCTCCTTCTAGTCTGATATCGCTGGTTTACAGCAGGCACCAATGGCGCAGACCGCCGCGTTGACGACGAGGCCAATCACCCCGGCGTGAAAACCCCAGATCATCGGTTTGCCCCCAAAGGTCAACCCCAGCGCCACCGCCAGCCCGCAGACCATGCCGGTCAGCGCCGTCCGCGCCGACAGCCGCTTCCAGTACAGCCCTAGAAAAAAGCACGGCACAACCTGGATCAAAACCTCGAACTTCAGTTCCAGCAGCCGCACCAAGGTCGCATCGGTGCCAATCGCCACCGCGACCAGCACGGCGACGATGACCCACGAGCAGATCTTGCCCACCTTCGTCAGTTCAGCCTCAGTGGCCTGCGGCCGGAAGTACGGCAGGTAAATGTCCTTGGTGAACATCGACGAGATCGACAACAGCGCCGAATCCGCAGTGGACATCAGCGCCGCCAGCACCGCGGCAAAAATCGCCACCACCAGCCAGTAGCCCAGCGCGGACTCGCCCATCACCAGCGCACAGAGCCGGGCCAGCACTTGGTCGCTTTCGGTTTTGGTCAGATTCAGATCGGGCAACACCACCACGGCCGTCACGCCGCACACCAAAGCCACCAAAGTAGTAGTCAGCGGCATAAAAGCCATCAGGGCCAGCGAGCGCTTGAGCACCGCAACCGAGCGGCTGGCGTACAGCCGTTGGATCGCCTGTGGGTAAATAGCCGCCCCGCAGCCCAACAGCAGCACGTAGCTGATCCACTTGTTGGCCCCCTCTAGGCTCGGCGCTTGGACTTTTGACGGATCCATTTCGCTCAGTTGGGCCACCACATGCCCCAAGCCCCCACCTAACTTCTGCGGAATGAGAAAGACCAAAATGCCGAAGCCCAACAGCAGCACACCCCCCTGCATCATATCCGTCCACGCTACCGAGCGCATCCCCCCCAAGGTCTCATAGATGACCATGATCACCGCCAAGCCGATAATGCCGTAGCTGCCGGGGACTGCGCCATCGGTGATTCCCTCGACGGCCGCGCCCATCGCCTTGAGCTGGGCCAGTGCGTAGTTGCCCAGCGCGTAGATCATCAAGATCGTGCTCAGCAGCGTCAGCACCGACGAGCGGAAGCGGTGCGTAATGTAGTCGCCAGGGGTGATAAACCCCTCTTTGCGCGCCAGTGTGACCAAGCGCGGGGCAAAGAGCATGTAGCCGACGATGACCGAGAACATAAAGAGCACCGACGCCGTCCACCCAAAGCCAATGCGATAGGCCGTGCCCGTGTAGCCAAAGAGCGTATTGCCGCTGTACTGGGTCGCATAGAGCGTCAAAAAGAGCACCAGCAGGCCCATCGAGCGCCCTGCTAGATAGAAGTCGGCCATGCTGTTGGAGCGGCGGCGCGTGCGCGCAATCCACCCCACGCCGATCATCGAGACCAAGTACAGCCCCACCGCAATGAGCGCGCCCGGACCAAACACCATGCCGCCCATCACTCTTCCTCCTTGGTATTAATCCAGTAGCGGTGGATCACAAAAGCCGTCCAAGCGGCCAACAACAGCACCGCCCCCAGCGACACCGCCACCCACAGCGGAAAGCCCAACACCAGCGGCCCCCGATACCCTTCGGGCCAGTACCAGGGAACAGCCACCGCATAGAGCAGCAAATAGACGATCCAGACGTAGCCGACCTTGCGCGGCTCAGAGACGAGTTGTTCCTGAGAATCATTCATAAGTAGCAAATCAAAGCGCAGACACCAGAATTGACAAGGCCGCTGCCGCTATTGGAGCGAGGCGACCGTTGTGCCGGACCTAGTCCTAAATCCTGTCGAAAGGCACTGTGCTCGCCCCCTGCGGCCGGGGTCCGGTGGGACGGATGGGCATGTTTTCGAGGGCTTGGTACTGCACATCCAAATGCGGCGTCTCCAGCCGTATATGGCCCTGGTGACGCGAATCCATCAGGGCGTCCAGACCGCCGCTTACCAGCAGAGTGCGCTCCACCGGGTACTGCGGCTGGCCCGTGAGAAACATCTCCTGGATATTGAGGCCCAAGTAGCTAAAGTGGGGATAGGGCGGCCCGTGCAAGCGCAGGCCCGTGGCCTGTACCTCGCCGTTGACACGGGCCGCGTACGACCATTCCTCGACGTACCCATTCAACTGCAGCAGGGTGGCTTTGAAACCATCCCTGTATTCCAGCAGAAAGGCCGCTGGATTTTCGCAGGCCTCCTCCATGGGTTCGGCCGAGGTTTTACCCACGGCTGCGGCCGCGGCGGCCAACTCGCGCGACCACAGGCCGTCGGCACCGGCCTGCCACACGGCCTCGCCCTCCAAACACTGCACGGCCGCCAGACCTGTCTCACCGCCCCGACGCCGCTCGACCATGGCCTGCAGGCCTTCAAAGCCGTGATAGCCGTAGGACTCAATGCCGCCAAAGCTGAGCATGAGGGCGTCTTCGATGGGGGCATCCCGCTCGTGTTCGAGCCAAGGGTCGCGCCAGCCCAAGGGCACTGAAGAGCCGGCCATAAAGGGGACATTTAGTTCCACTGCCCGGTCGTACATCCACTTGGCGTCGCACCAGTTGTAGGACAGGTGCTTGTCGCTAAACACCGGCACCGAGCGGCCAGAGGTGGCCATAACGCCGCAGATCTGTTCAAAGAAAAAGCGCCGGGGATACAGGTGCTGGCCCTTCTCGTTGAAGGCGTACGTGCCGTGTTCGCCAATGGAAATTACGCCATCAACGGCCAATTTGCTGCCACCCAGACACAGAGCCGCGGGGATACTCTGGTACACGGGTATATCGTATTCTTTGGATACTTGTAGGCCGATATCATTGTCGGGGATCTGGTCCAGGTACATGGAAGCGATATCCACCTGCGGCTCCTGCATGCCCTCGTCCGTGGGAAAACCCTTGATAAACTTGCCGACAATGACATCGGCGTGCGCCGGGACGCGGTATTCAGTGATAATAGCGGCGATCTTTTTGCGCTGGGCCATGGTTGCCTCTCTATTGTTGGATTGTCTCCATCAGGTTACTGGATCAAGATAGTATCCCAGCGGCAGTCCGCAATCGCATTGGGAACTCTGGCCGCCTCTCTGCAAAACCAGCCGCATTTACTTCGTTGGGCTATTTGGTCTATATATAGATGTTAAAACCACCTAAAATTAGGTCGCAGGAGGTTCTTCAATGACCAGCTCACACCCCATCAAATGGGGCATCCTCAGCACCGCCAGAATCGGCATCACCGCCTTCATCCCCTCGGCCCGCGCCACGCCCGGTGCCCAAGTCTATGCCATAGCCAGCCGCAGCCAAGCCACCGCCGACGCCTTTGCCCGCGACCACGATATTCCCGTGGCGCTGGGCAGTTACCAAGCCATGCTCGACCACCCGGACATCGACGCAATCTATATCTCGCTGCCCAATTCGCTGCACGCCGAATGGACCATCAAAGCCGCCGAGGCGGGCAAACACGTCTTTTGCGAAAAACCCCTAGCCGTCACCGCAGCCGAAGGCCAGCAAATGGTCGAGGCTTGCCGCAAGGCCGACGTGCTGCTCTTTGAGGCTTTTGTC
>JAPPEG010000383.1 GCA_028875345.1 Gemmatimonadota bacterium | reverse complement strand
AAAACTGGCCCTCAGCCGAAAACCCCTACATGAACAGCGCCTATTGGGTGCGCTCGTTCTTGATCGTGCTGTTGGGATTGGAACCGACGCAGCCTTGAGATTGAGTTATGAACTGACATTACGCAGTCTTTGTCCCCAACTTCCCATTCCTGTATCCCTTCCGCTACACCCCAGCGCCTCATATCCCCTCTTTTCTATCTTCGTCCGGACGCCGGCCGGAATGATCCGGGGCACTATCTCCAAGAGCGGCACGGCTTCCGCGTGTTGGTGCAATACCAAGTGATTCGGCTGAGTGAACTAGACGGCCAACGCATGCTCGACGCGGGGCATTCGGGTTTGATTCCGTTTGCGCCGTTGATGCAGCAGCCGGCGGGAGTGGATGCCGAGGGATGGTTGCGCCAGTGCGTCCACCGGGCGCAAGCCGTACCAATGGACGAGACCCTCAAGACCAATTACTTGGCCGATCTTGCCATTTTGAGCGGATTAGTGTATGAATATGAAACAATAATGACCATCATCTCGGAGGCGACCATGTACGAATCGTCGGTAGTGCAGTATTTCACGGAAAAGGGCATCAAGCAAGGCATCGAGCAAGGCATTGAGCAAGGCATTGAGCAAGGCATTGAGCGAGGAGGCCGAGAACGCGCCATTGAAGATCTGCTCGACGTGCTGGAGATTCGCTTTGGGCTGGCCGCGTCGGATCCGTTGGCCGCCCGCCTTGGGGCCATTGACGATGTGCAGCGCCTCAAGCAGTTGTTTCGCGCGGCCATACAGGTGCCCAGCCTCGAAGCCTTTAGGCACCTGTTAGACAAAGCCGAGTAGGGGCACTGCGTAACGTCAGTTATGAAGTTGCGGATGCCGTTGGAGCAGAGGTCATCAGGCACCTCGATTAGGTAGCCACCCTGATAGGTAACAGAAACAACGTCGTGTAGCATTATCGTCCGCCAGCAGGTTCACGTACTTTGCTCAATAGTTGGATAAACGACATCAGCACGCAGGGCTTGAGCGGCAAAACCCAAGGCTGCCAGAACGCTTTCCCTAGTCAAACGGGGATGCGCCTCAAGAATCTGGTCGATTGTCCCTTCGGCGGAGAGTTTCTCCAGAATCAACTCAACTGTAATGCGCGTTCCCGCGACGACGGGTTTACCCATCATGACTGCGGGATCAGATTGAATGAGTTCAGAATCCATATTTCATTTCCTTAAGTCTGTCATCATTCCTATTCCGACCTCTGTGACCGACTGTCTATTTCATCCATCATGGCTTTGCAAATTCTGTCCACTGTGTGGTCCAATTCAGCGTCTTGACTGTCGAGTTCTGAATAAGGGATATGACGGTTTATGTCCGTAATGTGCTTTCCGTTGATCGCTGCCTCAAACGAGAATTTTTCTCCGCTCAGCTTCCATACAACTGATAGCTCCAAGTCGAAACCATGGTTCCCTATTCCTCTGTATCTGTAGAAGCGGTAATTCGCTCCTAGCTCGACTTGCTGTTCATCGCTAAGTTCAAAACCCGGGCTCAATAAGTATTTTTCCTTTGTGCTTCCCCATTGATCAACTCCGAACACGTCACCGGATACGCCTCCACTACTACCAAGTCGTGCGTACTTTCTGGGCACGTAGCGACTAAACAACTCTGAGCCTTGCCGTTCACATAGCCTGTCTAGCTTCTCTAATATCGGTTTAACATACTGAAGGACGATCTGATCCAGCACTTCAACGTCAGAGTTGTTGGGTGCCGGCACTCTTCTCTTTTGAATGAAGACGTCCATTTCTTTATCCACATCATCAGGTTCACGAATCGATTCTCCTTTCGCAGCCCGAATCCCAAGTTGCAGCGACCATAAGACGTTTTCCAGCATGAACTCGGCAAGCGGCAACATGCGACCTACATCGGCGTTCTGTAGCCCGCCGATGTAGCGATCCCGGTCTTCGCTCTTGATCACAATAGGCGGCAGATTGTTCCGAAGCAAAGCATAGTTAGCTAGCAGCCGCGCAGTGCGCCCGTTCCCATCGTCGAACGGATGGATGCACAAGAAACTCCAGTGAGATTCGGCCAAGAACAACGGCAGAGGATAGGCACTCCGCTCTAGGTCACGCCGAAAGCCACGGGTCCATTCCTCCATTAATTGGGGCGTTTCTTCGGGTTCGGCGTATCGATGGAGTTCTCCAGTCGCCGTCCGCACGTGATTCGGTTGCGTCTTGTACTGGCCCGGAACAATGCGCTTCTGAGTCGGTTGGCCATCCGGCGTCTCTGCGTAGCTCCAGAATGGCTCCTTGAGGAGGATTTGGTTTAGCTGCCTTATATCGCTCTCCCCAATAATCCGTTCCTCTCCAGCGAGGGATCGCGTATAGTCAATCGCAACATCGTGCGCCTTCATCTCCTCGTAATCCCTCATCGGGTGCCCACCAGCCGTGCGACCGTGGATGAGCAGTAATTCGGTCTCGTGGTAAGTCAGCGTATTCCCCTCGATGTGGTTGCTGTTATAGTTCCATTCTAGCCTAAGTTTTCTCCAAACTCGTTCGTAGTCAGCGCTCTTCATGCCTTCGCGCCGCTCGTGCCATTCCGCAATCGCCGTCTCTAAATTCGCTAGGCGTTCAAAGAGGTGAACGTACTCAAGAGTGAGGTTTGGAATGTCGATGCCTAGTGAGCGGGATTCGGTGATCCAGTGGGCTATTCGCTCTCTGCCCCCGGCGTCGACTTCAAGCTCAGAAAACGCATTCGTGTCGAGCGTGTACCGTCCGAGCTTTGAATGCTCGACGATAATCCGATCTACGGACTCGACTACCTTTGCTGTATCCCCAGTGATAGGACAGTTGTGCCTCATAAATCCAACTCCTTCAGATACTCCTCCAACTCGGCCTCGACCTCGGCAGGCTCGGTCCCATGCTCCGCGACCTCTCTCCAGACGGCCTAGATTGCATACTGATTAGAATACGTATTTCCCCACTATCCAGTATATTGTCAAGATTTTTTAGTATAGAGAAAGAGCCTATCTGATGTGCATCAGCGCCTGCCGGTATAGTTGGGAGCCGACGCGCAAACGCGCCCAATAGACCCCGGAGGCCACCGGACGCCCTTGGTCGTTGCGGGCATCCCACCCGGCTAGGTAGCGACCCACCCCTCGGCCGCTAGTCAGTTGGCGCACCAATTGGCCATCGACCCCGTAAATAGCCAAGTCATAATCTGCCTCAACCGGCAGCACGAAGGGAATTCGCGTGAAGCTGTTGAACGGATTGGGGTAATTGGCCAACAGAGCGGCCTTGTCGGGGGTGGTTTGTTCCACCTCTTCCAAAGCCGTGGGGACCGCGCCGGGCAAATACCGGGCCAGTGCAGCACCGCTGATGATGTGGGCTTCCCCCGCGTTTTCGCGTCGATTGTCGGGCCCGTCGCCAGCCATGCCGTTGGGGATGGCGTCCACCCGCCCGTCGCCATCCATATCGCCGCTGGCCCCCCAATAGGCCGAAAAATCGATCGGGTCGGGTGCTTGAATCCACACGACCGGTACTGCGGGGTCGGCCAAGTCAATCTCGTGCGGCAAATCGGGACCGCCAGTCAACACCGCGAAACCGCCAGCGAAGCGCCGCTTGAGTGGCCCCGCGTCGCCGGGCACGCCGACAAAGAGATCATCGTACCCGTCTCCGTGAATATCGCCGGCAGCTAAGGCATCGCCAGTAATGGCATCGGGGCGGGCACCATAGATAACAGTAATGTCGGCCGGCGGCGCAGCCATATCCAGCCGCTGTCCGCGCCGCTCGGGACCGCCGTACACCACGTACACCTCGCCAGCATCGGTGCGGCTATTGCCCGGACCGTCGGCCCGGTACGCGCCGATGAATAGGTCTTGGACGCCATTGCCGTCGATATCGGCCAAAACGATTTCCTCGCCCAGCCGGTCGGGCGAACCGCCGCCGCCATCGGCCCCGTAAATGACGGTCAGATCGGCGGGCGGATCCCCGGCTAAATCAATGACCGAGGGACGCTGAGGACCGCCGTACACCACGTACATTTCCCCGGCGTTTTCGCGCTGATTTTCGGGACCATCCCCAGCGCCGCCAGTGCGATGATACGCATTGCGCAAGGTGCCGAAAGCCGCCGCGCCAATGGCGATGTCGTCGTACCCATCGCCATCAAAGTCGCCAGCAGCCACGGTCGAACCAGCGTGGTCTAGGGCATCAATGCCGTAGATGATACTCAAGGGGTGTTCCGCAGCCGCCAAATCGATAGTAGCCCCCGAATCTAGCGGCCCGTAGAGCACGTACACCCTTCCCGCCTCAACCTCCCCCGCCGCCCCCGAGGCCCGGTCGGCACCCACCACCGCATCCCGGTGGCCATCGCCATCGAAATCCCCAGCGGTCATCCACACTCCCAAGCGGTCGTCGCGTTCAGCGCCGATAACGATAATCAACCCCTCCGGCCAAGGTCGTTGCGCCAAATCCAAGCGCCTCCCTGCGGCCCGCAACCGAGCGATGAGTTCGGCCGAAAAAATATAGAGCTTGCCGGCGTTGGCGCGATCGGGGGCATCGGCGTAAAAAGCGCCCACCAAAAGATCGGCGCGCCCGTCGCCCAAGAGGTCGGCCACATGGGTCTTAATACCGAAAAGATCGCGTCGGGCCTCGCCATATATAGTGACCACATCGCCGGAGTAGTCGGCCAAGTCCAAGCCACCCCCCGAGGGTATGGTGTCGAAGCAAATGGCCACTTCGCCAGCGTTGGAGCGATCGTTGGCGGGGCCATCGCCGGCCATGGCCGAAATCACCAGATCGTCGCGTCCATCGCCATCGAGATCGCCAGCGGTAATAGGAGTGCCGAATTCGGCATCATTGACATCGGGGTTGTACACTGTGAACTGGCCCGTCTGAGCAGTGTCGGCCAGATCCCACACGTGGACTATTTGAGCCGAAACCGGGATGGCCAAACAGCACAGGACCGACGACAAGGTGGCCGCGTACTTCATGGGAATTCTCCGCGAAAAGTTTGTCCAGAATACGAGGGATAGATTTTTGATCTTTCTAGCGCAACAACACCATCCGCCGCACCAAGTCCCCACCCGGCGTCGCCAAACGCGCGATATAGACCCCACTCGCCAGATCGGCTCTGTCAAACCGCACCGCGTGGCTTCCACCGTCCAGCATCTCGTTGACCACGACGTCCACCCGCTGCCCTAAAATATCGAAAACCTCCAACCGCACTGCCATGCGTTCGGGAAGCACAAAGCGAATCTGGACCGTCGGGTTAAAGGGATTGGGATAGGGCGGATACAGGACGGCCTGATCGGGCAGCGCCCCTTCTTGACGCGACTCAGCCGCCACTGCGGTGGCCAGAGGACGGGACACCCCCGGGCCTTGGAAATCAATCCAATTGATATTGAACAAGCCGTCGTCACCCAGATTGCGTATAAAGACGAAAAATAACTCGTGAGTGCCGCCCGGGTCCGCAATAGGTGCCGCTAGGTCCGTGTAAACTTGCCAGTCGCCCGTACTGCCCACGCGCACTGTGCTAATCGGCGGCCCCTTCAGCGAATCAACGCGCACTTCAATGCGCCCCCCCAACCCAGCCGAAGCCACCCGATAGTTGAGCGACTCAATGCCCTCCAGATTCATGGGCGCAAAGGAAA
>JAPPEG010000149.1 GCA_028875345.1 Gemmatimonadota bacterium | reverse complement strand
ACCGGCGCGACCACTACAACCGCACCATGAGCAACAGCGACATCGCCTTCCACATTGAAGTGGTCACAGCGCTCCGCGAGGCGCTGCACCCCAATACGGATTTGCTCATCGACGCCCATTGGGCGTACGCTCCGCACGACATTCTCAAGGTTGCCTATGCTTTTGAAGCGCTGGATCTGATGTGGTTGGAAGATCCGATTCCGGCTGAAAATGTCGCCGCGTTCAAGGAAGTAAAGAACGCGACGCGCACGCCGATTTGCACCGGCGAAAACCTGTACACGCGGCACGGGTTCCGCGAGCTGGTCGAGACGCAGGCGACGGACATTATCTCTCCCGATCTGGCCAAGGCCGGGGGTCTGTCCGAGGGACGGCGCATCGCCGATCTGGCCGACATCTATTACATCCCGATTTCGCCGCACAACATTTGCAGTCCGATTGGCACCGTGGCCATGTGCCACACGTGCGCTGCTTCGCCCAACTTTCAGGTGTTGGAGTTTCACCATCTCGACAACGAGTTGTGGAATAGCCTCACGGTGGAGCGCGACCTGATCGTCAACGGGCGGATTCCCTTGCCGCAGGCTCCCGGTCTCGGAGTCACACTCGACGAGGAAGTGGCGCGCAGCGCGGCGCGCGAAGATCTCGGCTTCTTCGACGCGGAGTGAGCTGACTTGTCGCTTAATTACGTCTTTCGCCGCTTCGGGGTGTTCCTGCTGATCGTGTGGGCAGGGGCGACCATCAACTTCTTGATGCCCCGGATGGCCCCGGTGAATCCCATCCGCGAGCGTTTGTTGCAGGCGGTCTCCTTCGGCGGCGCGGGTAAGACCGATATGGAGGCTGTGGTAGCCACGTACGAGGCCCGCTTCGGTCTCGACCAGCCTCTGTGGAAGCAGTATTTGCGCTATCTCGGCGATGTGGCGCGCCTCGACTTCGGGGTTTCCATCGCCAATTTTCCGAGCCGCGCTTCCGACATTATCATGCGCGCCCTGCCGTGGACGCTCGGGCTGCTGACGACGGCGACGCTGATCGCCTTTGCCCTCGGCACGGTGCTCGGCGCGCTGCTAGCTTGGCCGCGATCACCCGGTGCCCTGCACTACTTTGCCGCGCCTTTCTTGGCGCTGTCGGCGATTCCCTACTACTTGCTTGGACTAGTTCTCGTCTTTCTCTTGGGCTTTACTCTGCGCGCCTTTCCACTTGGCGGCGGTTTTACCTTGGGAACGCTGCCTGGGCCGACCTTGGCCTTTGCCATTGACGTGATCTATCACTCCATCGTCCCCGCTCTGTCGATCGTGCTGTCGTCGGTGGGGTTTTGGGCTTTGTCGATGCGTGGCATGATGGTCACTGTCCAGGGCGAGGACTACGTCAACTACGCCGAGGCGCGGGGCTTGAAGAGCCGCGAGATTTTCTTCCGCTACGCCTTGCGCAACGCGCTGTTGCCGCAGACTACGGCCTTGGCGCTGGCAATGGGATACGTGGTGTCTGGAGCCGTGCTGGTGGAGGTGGTGTTCGCGTACCCAGGTGTGGGCACGGTGCTGTATCGCGCGGTGCAGACTTTTGACTACTTCGTCATCTACGGCGTCGTGCTCATGGTCATCCTCGCCATCGCCGTGGTGACGTTGATCCTCGATTTGGTTTACCCGCTCCTCGATCCGCGTATTGCCTACCGCCGATGACGCTCTCTCCGATTTCCTCGGCGGCGCGCCGCCATCCCCAGCTTGCGGCCGGCTTAATCGTCGTCTTCGTGGTACTCGCCTTTGGTCCTGTAGGAACCCTGTTCGTCGATACGGAGTTGTCCCGCGTTGGTGCTGCTGAGCCGAATCTGTCGCCGTCGCTGGAGCATCTGCTAGGCACTGATGCGGCGGGGCGGGATTTGCTGGCGGTGATGGTGGCGGGTACGCCGCTTACGCTTAGGGTTGGCTTTCTCGCTGGTGCCGTGGGACTTGGTATCGGTATTATCCTTGGCTTTCTCGCTGGGTACTTTGGCGGTTTGGTGGATACCTTGATTCGGGGTGCTGCCGACGTGCTGCTGACTGTGCCCGGCCTGCTGTTCCTCGTGGTGCTGGCCACTTCGCTGCGCACGGCCGTCACGGTCGATATGATGGCCCTTGTGGTGGCCTCGCTGGCGTGGATGCTGCCGACGCGCACGATTCGCTCGCAGGTGCTGTCGATGCGCGAGCGCGCGTACGTGCAGGTGGCGCGGCTCTCCGGCATGAGGGACTTGGAAATCATCGCTCGCGAGCTGCTGCCGAATCTGCTGCCCTATCTGGCAGCTAGTTTTGTCAGCGCCGTGGGTGCGGCGGTGCTGGCTTCGATTGGTCTAGAGGCGCTGGGCTTGGGTCCGCAGAACGAGCCTACGCTTGGGATGACTATTTACTGGGCTTTGTACTACACTTCGCTGCTGCGGGGAATGTGGTGGTGGTGGGCACCACCGATTGCGATGATCGTGCTGATTTTTCTCGGCTTGTTCCTCGTTTCCATGGGGTTGGATCGCATCGCCAATCCGCGTATATGGAAGGTCTCGTCGTGAGCCGCGTCGTGCTGCGGGTGCAGGACCTGCGCGTTCACTACCACACGCCGAGGGGGCCGGTGCGTGCGGTGGAGGGCGTTGGCTTTGAGTTGCGGGCGGGAGAGCGGCTGGGCTTGGTGGGAGAGTCGGGTTCGGGTAAATCGACGACGGCCATGGCTCTGATGCAGCTAATCCGGCCGCCCGGCCGGATCGAAGGGGGGCGGGTCGAGCTCGACGAACTGGAGTTGTTGTCGCTGGCTGAGGAGGAGATGCGGGGCGTGCGCTTTTCGCGGATTTCTCTGATTCCCCAAGGCGTGATGAACTCGCTCAATCCGGTGATGCGCGTGGGTGCGCAGATCGCCGACACGATTGAGGCGCACGAGGAGCGACCGGACCGAGAGGGCCTGCAGGAGCGGGTAAGAAGGCTGCTGGCGCTGGTTGAACTGGACCCGGCGACGGCGCGCATGTACCCCCACGAACTCAGCGGCGGCATGAAGCAGCGCGTGGGCATGGCTATTGCCGTGGCCTTGCAGCCCCAAGTGATTATCGCCGACGAGCCAACTAGCGCCTTGGATGTGGTCGTGCAGAAGCGGGTGATGGATACCTTGTTCCACGTGCAGCAGGAACTCGACGCTGCGGTGATTTTGGTGGGTCACGACATGGGGTTGATGGCTCAATGCGTGGACCGCATCGGCGTGATGTACGCTGGCCGGCTGGCCGAACTTGGGCCGGTGCAGAGTCTGCTTGAAGAGCCGCTACATCCGTACACGCGCATGTTGGTAGAAAGCCTGCCGTCGCTGGAGCGCAAGGGCGTGTTTCGCGGCATTCCCGGACTGCCGCCCTCGCTGCTGGAGCCGCCGCCGGGGTGTCCCTTTCACCCGCGCTGTCCGCAGGTGATGGATAGCTGCTCGGATCGCGTGCCGGAGTTGGAAGAGATCGCTGCCGAGCGCCGAGCAGCTTGCCACCTGCACGCCGAGGTCTTGTGAACACGCCACTGTTAGAAGCGCGGGGTGCTAGCCGAGCCTTTGGCGGGGGCGTGTTCGACCGGCAGCGAACCGTCGCGGTCGCCGCCGCCTCGCTGGTGATCCCGGAGGACGATCCCGTGGTGGTGGCTATTGCCGGTGAGAGCGGTAGTGGGAAGACTACCTTGGCGCGCCTGTTGCTGGGCATTTTGCCTCCGACTGGTGGCTCGGTGCGCTATCAAGGCACGGAATTGCGAGAGCTCGACGCCAAGGCGAGACAGACGTTTCGGCGGCAGGTGCAGGCTGTGTTTCAGGATCCCTTTGAGGTGTTTAACCCGTTCTACCGGGTGGATCATTCCCTGACGGTGCCGATCGCCAAGTTCTTCCCGGAACTATCGCGTGCCGAGCGGCGGCAGCGGATTGAGGAGGGGTTGCAAGCGGTCGGTCTGCGCCCGGAGGAGACCCTCGGACGCTATCCCCATCAGCTAAGCGGCGGTCAGCGCCAGCGCATCATGGTGGCGCGGGCGCTGCTGCTCGACCCGCGCGTGATTGTGGCCGACGAGCCAGTGTCGATGGTGGATGCCTCGTTGCGCGCTACTATCTTGGAGACCTTGTCTCGCATCCATCGGGAGCGCGGCATTAGTCTGGTGTATATCACGCACGACCTGACCACGGCGTACCAACTGAGCCACACTATTCTCGTCATGTATCAGGGTGCGGTGGTCGAGGTGGGTGACGTGGAGCAGGTTATTAAGGAGCCAAAGCACCCTTACACGCAGCTACTGGTGAGTTCCATTCCGCTGCCGGATGCAAAGCGCCGCTGGGGGGAAGGTGCTGTTGAGGTTGCGTCTAGCGGGCCGACAGTGGAAGAGGACGCAGAGATTCCAAGTGCCACCGGCGGCTGCGCCTTTGCCGAGCGCTGCCCTCACGTTATGCCGCGCTGTCGGCAACAACGTCCGCCGTTGGTGCAGATTGATGCTGGTCGGGGTGCTGCCTGCTATCTCTACGAGGATGCCGCAGTGCTGTCGGAAGAACAGGTCGCCGGTTTGTCTTATGGAGGAGGGTGAACGATGCGGCGAGCGGATTGGACGCATCTGTGCCAAAGAATTTTGATTTCTAAGAGGCGATAGATGAATTGGAGAATCTATCGAGCTAATTATTGTGGAGATGTCCCATGACGCCGGACCAAATCACAGCACTAGCCGCAACCATGGGGTCCTGTTGCGTGCGGCGGCCGTGCTGTTCGGCAATGCTGAGCGCCTCGAATTTGAGATGCCGCAGTGTTTGCTCCGCGTCGCTCGCTTCCGGGGCCTCGACCGCATGGAGTTTCTCGACAATCGACAATTTCACGGCAACGCCTTCGCGCTCTTGGCGAGTGCGGAACGATTTCTACGCGATACTTTACCCATCGCTGGACGCTTTGAAGCGGATCGCTTCGAGCGCATTGACGAACCGCTCTATCCGCCCCTCGCAACGCGCGAGTCGCTGGCAAATGCTTTGTGTCATCGCGATTACGCGATCGGTGGGGGTTCCATAGGAGTGGCCGTGTACGATGATCGCTTGGAGGTGACTTCTTCTGGTGCGCTGCATTTTGGGTTGACCCCAGAGAAGTTGTTTGCGCCGCACGAATCACTGCCTTGGAACCCGCTGATTGCTCGCACTTTTTATCGCCGAGGTATTATTGAAGAATGGGGGCGCGGGACGCTCAAGATGGCGGCACTGACAGCTACCGCAGGGTTGCCGCGTCCCGAAATTGAGGACGCCGGTGGATGCGTGACGGTGCGCTTTCGACACGGTCACTACGTGCCGTCCAAAGGAGACCAAACAGGGCTGACGGATCTACAACAGGCAATTCTCGCCCTGCTGGATCAGGCAGACAACGGCTTAGCACTGCGCGAGATTCGCGCTCGGTTGGAACCACAGGCCAGTGAACGGCAGGTGCAATGGGCTTTGGAGGTGCTGAGGAATCGGGGACTGGCCGTGGCCGCCGGTCGTGGTCGTGTGGCGCAGTGGAAACGTGTACGAGGTCGATAGGCTGTCTCGTCGAGTCCTATTAATGTTTTATTAACGTTTTATTAACGTTTTATTAACGTTTTATTAATGTTTTATCTAAGTACACGACAGTAGCATGGGTTGATATTGTCGGGCGATTTTAGGTTGGTCT
>JAPPEG010000374.1 GCA_028875345.1 Gemmatimonadota bacterium | reverse complement strand
GGAAGATGAAGCCAACGCGGCTGTTGCGCACTTCGGCCAACTCGTTGGCATTCATACGCGACACATCCGTGCCGTTCAAGCGGTACGTCCCCTCCGTGGGCGAATCCAAGCAGCCTAAGATGTTCATCAACGTGGATTTGCCCGAGCCAGAAGGCCCCATCAGCGAGACGTATTCGTTGTCATCAATCGCCAAATCCACTTCCCGCAAGGCATGAACTTCCTCGGTGCCGCGCACGTAAACCTTGCTAATGCCATTCAGTTCGATCAGCACGAGATCACTCCGAGCGCAAAGCATCCACCGGGTCGAGCCGCGAGGCGCGGGCCGCCGGATAGATGCCAAAGAAAAGACCAATCGCGATAGACAAGGCCAGCACGAACAGCGTGGCCTCCGGCGAAACAATGCTGGGAAAGTTCAACTCGCTGTAGTGGGAAATGACGCGTGCAATGCCCTCGCCCAACCCATAGCCCGCAGCCACCCCGAGCGCGCCCCCCGTCAAGCTCAGGGCCATCGCCTCAATCACGAATTGCCACAGTAGCGTCACCGGCTTGGCACCGAGGGCCTTGCGGATGCCAATCTCGCGGGTGCGCTCGGCCACCGACACCAGCAAAATGTTCATAATGCCAATGCCGCCGACCAACAGCGAAATCCCCGCAATCCCACCCACGACCAATTTCAACAGCAAAATGGTCTGCTCGACCTGCTCTAGGATGCTGCGGCCGCTGATGATCTGATAGCTCGCCTCCGGGCCGTGGCGCTTTTTGAGTGCCTTTTCAATGGCCTCGGTAATGTGGGGCACGTCTTCTTGCTCCTTGGCGTGGGCTACCATGGCTTGGATGTACTTGTTGCCAGCAAGGCGTCGCTGAGCCGTCGTCACCGGCACCAGCACTTGATCGCCCCAGTTCTCGCCAAAGGTCTGGCGATCCTCCATGAGGCCCACTACCGTAAAGCGCTGGCCATTGAGCTTGAGCTCACGGCCCAAGAAAGGAGCCAAGCCAAACACCTCCTCGCGCACCTCTTGCCCAATCACGCAGACCCGGCGCAGTTTGTCCAAGTCGGCGTTGATCAGGAAGCGCCCCTCGGCCACCTGCCAGTTGTACACCTCGGAAAACTCCGGCAAGGTCCCGGCCGCCCTGCTCTGGTAGCTGGCCTTGCGATAGCGCAAATTGGCTCCATGCGTCATAGAGGGTAGGACCGCGGCCAAGCGGTCGGAGGACTGCTCGACCACGGACAGATCGTCCATGGTCAAGGGCTTAGAGCGGGGGTTGGGGACCCAGCGGCCGTCCTTGAGCTGCATGTATTGCGGCGAGATCATCACGAACTGCGCCCCACCTAGCTTGCCAAACTCGTCGATGACAAACTGCCGCATCCCCTCGCCAATGGACACGATGCCTACTACCGCGCCGACCCCAATCATCATGCCCAGCAAGGTCAGCGCCGTGCGCAGCTTGTTGACCCATATTTGCCCGAGGGCAATGCGGATGGATTCGAGGAAGATCACGTGCGACGCAGCGCTTCTACCGGATCGAGCCGGGCAGCGCGAAAGGCGGGATAGACGCCGAAGAAAATGCCGACCGCCGATGAAAAACCGACGGCCCAGAGCACGGACTCAGCCGAGACAATGCTGGTAAAAGGCGCGCCGGGCGCGAACTGCTGAATGACAAAGGCTGCCCCCAAACCCAAGCCCAAGCCGCTGAGGATGCCCAACAGGCCGCCGACCATGCTCAAGACTACGGACTCGGCGAGGAACTGGCCGAGGATGTGGCGCGGCTTGGCCCCGAGGGCCTTGCGGATGCCAATCTCGCGAGTGCGCTCGGCCACCGACACCAGCAGGATGTTCATAATGCCAATGCCGCCGACCAACAGCGAAATCCCCGCAATCCCACCGCCTACCTGCTGCAGGACGCGGAAGACCTCATTGGCGTCGTCTATCTCTCCTTGGCTAGTCTCGATCTTGAAGTCGTCACCGTGCTTGTGGTGCCGCCGGAGGACGCGGCGCACCGCAGCGACAACCTGATCGACAGCATCCAAGTCCTCGACGAACAGCGTGAGTTCCGAGAAGTGATCCTCTCCTCGCAACCGCTTTTGGGCCGTGGTATACGGAACCAACACGATGTTGCCCTCGCTTCTGCCAAAGCGGACGCGCTCGTCGAGCACGCCAACGACCACGTAGCGGTCGCCGTTGAGCAGGATTTCCTTACCCAGCGGGTTGGCCCCCTGAAAGAGGGTCGCATACACATCGTCGCCGAGCAGGCAGACCTTGCGGGCGAGGCGCAAGTCGTCCGCGTTCAGCGGCCGGCCGCCAAGCACGGACCAGTTGAAGCCTTCGTTGAACGCAGCGGAAGTGCCCGTATAGCTCGCATCCACGGTGGTTTTGCCGCGCTGTAGTGCGGCGCTACCGTGAATCTCGGGCACGAGCGCGTGTAGCCCGTCGATTTCCCGCTGCATGGCCGCCATGTCGGCCTCAGTCAGGTACTCCTCCCAAGGGCGGCGCACCCAGCGGCCATCCTTGCGCACCCACTGGCGCGGCGGCTCCACCTCGATCATGCCCGCCCCGCCGCTGAAGATAAACTGCGCGATCACTTGGCGGCGCAATCCCTCCCCAAGCGACACCACCGCAATAATGGCCGCCACGCCAATGACAATGCCCAACAGCGTCAGCAGCGAGCGCAGTTTGTGTGCCCGGAGTTGACCCAAGCCGGCAAAGAGGGGTTCGAGCAAAGTCATGCTCAGCGTTCCTCGTTTTCCTCCTCATCCTTCTCCTCATCCCCGTCCTTCTTTTCGTCCTCCTCCAGTTTGCTGCGAATGAGGCTTGGGTCTTCGGCGACGCGGTCGCCTTCGGTGAGACCGGAGAGAATTTCGAGGCGGGTCGAGGTCTCAATGCCGATGGCCAATTCCACTTTGGCGAAGGCGCTGAGGGGCAGTTGCAGTGCGCTGTCGGGGCGCGTGCTGTCCGAGCGCGTGCTATCTGAAGCGGCGGCTAGCGAATCCGCCCCCTCCGCCAAATACGCGACAAAGCGGCCGCGCGTGCTTTCGCCGCGCTCGTCTTCTCCGTCCTCGCCGTCAAAGACCTCCAGCGCCCGCTCGACCGGCAGGTACACCGCACTGTCGCGCCGCGCAAAGAGAATGTCGATGTCGCAGGACATGCCCTGGCGCAGACGTGGCGCGTGGTCGGTAATCTCGATCTCCGTGTCAAAGGTGACGATGGTGCTGCCCTGCTTCTGCTGGCCCACGGGCGCGATCCAGCGCACCCTGCCGCGATACGTGGTGTCGGGATACGCATCCACGATGATGTCCACGTCTTGGTCAATCTCCACCCGGCCAATGTCGATTTCCGCGATGTCGCCGCGCACAATCAGTTGGCTGGGGTCGCCTATCTCAAAGAGTACCGTCCCCCCGGAATACGACGAAAGCCCAGAGGACACTACCTCACCCACCTCTACATCGCGGCGGATGACAATGCCGTCGATTGGGGCGAGGACGCGCACCTCGTCGAGCGAGACTTGATCTCCTGAGAGCTGGGTGCGCTGCAGATTGGCCTTGGCTTCGAGCATGTCGAGTTCGAGCTGGGCCAAGCGCAGGCCGGTGCGCGCGCGCGTCAGGCGCACCTCGGCTTCCTCAAACTGCTTGGCCGGTATCATCTTGCGGTCGAAGAGGGCTTTCTGACGCTCAAAGTTCCGCTCCTGCTCCGCTAGGTCGATTTTGCCCTGCTCCACGCTCGAGCGCTTCTGATACAATTGCAGCGACTGATTGGGATCTGGCTCAATGACGGCCATCAGCTCACCCGTCTCCACCCACGCGCCGGCCTCGATGGGCAAATCGCGGATTTCGCCGGCAATCGTCGATTTGACCTCCACGGTCCGCACCAACTCGATGCGGCCCGTTTCAGCCAGCTTATCGACGACCGCGCCCCGCTCGACGAGCGCCGTGGGATATGTTTCTTCGGCCTTTTCCTGCCGCAAGTTGAAATAGACCGCAGCCCCAACCGAACCGGCCAAGAGCAAGAAGACGAGGCCCTTCAGCAGGCGGCGCTTCTTGGTTGCCACATCAGCCTCCAGGTCCGAGAGTGCTGAAGAATGCGCCTATGGAGAGGAAGATCAGCGTGATAGCCGCAACGCCCGCATAGGCGCGGCTGCGCTCTATTTGCCCGACGATAGACAGCCCGAGGCCGGCGATGACCACCATCCAGACGACAAAAGGATCGATGAGGGACAATAAGTGGCCCCCGAAACTTTGCCGGGCCTCCTCGGAGATGAACATCCCCAGTCCTATTTGCACATTCATCGTCTCATTGGCCAAGACCAGCGGCGTCTTGACAATGTGCTGGAGAATGGAAATCAGCGACGTGTACGCGACGAGGGCCAAGCAATGGCCGTAGCCGAGCAGGCCGCCGAGCAATTTGCCTACCAAGAGGTAGATCGCAGCGCCAATAAAGAGCATGACAAACGTCATAACTGGCGCGGCAATCAGCCCGCTGATCCGTATGGCGTCTCCAGTGCCCTCCACATTAGGCTGTTCCGTGGGCGTCTGTTCCCGTATCTGCTCCATCGCCTCAGCCACGTAGATAGGCGAGGTTAAATACGTAGAGAAGAAGATCACCGCCGCGACTATAAAAGTCGGCACCAGCCAGTCGGCGGCACTGCGCTGCTCGCTTACGGCCTCAAAGGTCTCGGATGGAGCGTAGAAGACGCGCAACATGCGGCCGACGACGCTCATTTCTGCTTGGGGAGCTTCCATGGCGGTTCCTTTGTGGGGGTGAAGGTCTTTCGCCGCTGGCGGCGAATACTCCGTCCATAGAAGCAAACTAACGATTGCGTATCACAGTTCCAAGCAAAGTCCCAACGGACCTGCTATAGCCACTTCAACAAGAATCGAGCCTGCGCCTCCTCTAGGCTCAGCAGGCCCTGGACGTACTCGCGGATGCGCTTCAGCATGGCCGCTGGGTCGTTGCACGCTCCCTTGAAGAACAAGTCGCGCGTCGTCTCCCAACGCCGACCTATGTCCCCGAAAGCATCGGCCGCAGCCGACAGAGCACCCAAGCCGGTTGCCGCCGCCAACCGCCGCAAATTGTCGTCCAGCCGTCGGCGCTGTGGGCCGAGTAGGGATATATGGCAGAACACCTCCCGCATCCAAACGCGCATACTCTCTTCGTCCCGCTCAATCTGACGCTCTATCTCCTCGACAAAGCGCTGCGCGGCTGGCAGGCCCGTCTCTACCCGGCCGACCTTGTTGCCCGCGAGCATTTCCCGCACATCCTCCAAGAGAACCTGCTCCATTTTTTCAACCGGATAAGGGTCGAGGCCCTCTGGCACCGCGTAGTCGTACACTACCAACTCGGGCAACATCTCGGGCAGACAAGAGAGCGGTACCTGCCCTACAAAGCCCTGCGGATTGACCAAAATCGTCAATATATCTGCCGCTTGATCGTACCCGTAGATGAGCATGGCTTCGCTGGCACCGGGGACGCGATTGTAGCGAAAAGCCGCATCGCTCACATCGCGGGCATCCACCCAAGCGAGCAGCACTCGATCTGCGGCAATCGACTCCTCAATAGCCTGCCACAAATCGGCAAAATTGTCGCGGCGCATCTCGCGGCGCTCTATTCCGTAGAGATAGTACAAGTTGCGGTGGAGCAACTCGTCGGCGGGTAGGCCGACCGGCATTCGCTCCTCGGCGTCAAAAAAGAACGACCAGCCCATCAAGG
>JAPPEG010000115.1 GCA_028875345.1 Gemmatimonadota bacterium | reverse complement strand
GGTGAGTACGCCAACGTCAAATCCAAACAACAAAAGGGGTTTTAAAAACGCTTCTCAACGTATCCTGCTAGCCACAACGGTAGCCTACATAGCATCTTGGGATTTCGGCATCGCAATGCGCTTACTCGACGAGAAGCCTCATGTTATTCTGTCACCTTGCGAAATGCTGCGTTCGGTTGCAAAAGAGAAAGGATGGACCCTCCACACACCAGTAGATTGGAAACGTGGAACCGCGTCAAAGTCTGGCATCGAACATGCCGCTCTCGCCGCTCTTGAAGATCCACCGCGTATAATCCAGAGCCGCCTTTGGAGAGCCCAAGCAGCAGTGCTTTTACCACAGATAGAATCTCAACGTGTTAAGATCGTCCGCAACAACATGTCTAAATTTCAGGGTGCGTTACAGTATAAGGATCCTCTTGATGTGGAGCTCAGTGAACTTGAGAGGTCTGTGTGGTCCCGTACTTATTGTAAAGTTCATAATAACGTCAAATATCTACGTGACGCTCGCAATGACCTCGCCCACCTACGTCCGTTGGAGCCGAGAAAAGCCCTTAAACTGATGCAATTCAACTACAGTTAGCACAATAAACGATAGATCATGCGCTTTCGCTATCCAGCGACAAAGATGTCTCTCATATCTAGCCAGCGATTGCTCAAGTGGCTGTTCAACGCCTCCCGCGCCGACACCCTATCTTAGACGGAGACCAATCTGTGTCCCTTTTCCTCCAGCGTCTCAATGACCCGCATCCCCTCTTGTACGACGGCGGCTTTGGCTCCGAGCTTTTCGCCCGCCAAATCGAGCTGACCAACTCTACCCTCGCCAACGAAAGCCACCCAGAAGCGGTCGTCGCTATCCACGCCGAATACATCGCCGCAGGTGCCGATTGCATTGGCACCAACACCTTTGTCGCCTCTGAGTTGCACCTTGCTATGGCCGACAAAGACCCGACCCAAGCCGGTGCGCTGGCCCGGCGCGGGGCCGAGTTGGCACAGCGCGCTCGGGAGCGTAGCCAGCAGGACGTCTTCATCGCCGGCTCCATCGGCCCCTCCCCCGGAGCCATCGAAGCCGACGCTGGCAGCACGGATTTCGGCATTGCCAACGACAAGGTTCGCGCCGCGCATCAGCGCATCATCGACGCGCTGTATGAAGGGGGGGTCGATTTTTTCTCCATTGAGACCCAATTCTCAGCCGTCGAAGCGGCCATGGTCTGCGACATCGCCCGCCAGACTGGCCTGCCCATTGCCGTCAACCTCGCGCTCAAATACACGCAGGATCGCAAAAGCAAGCAGGTCGTCTATCGCACCGATTGGGGACACTCGGCCTCCGACCTGTTGGACATACTCGCCTCGGGCCAATACTCCGGCGGCGACAACCTCCTCGACTGCGTCCACCTCGTCGGGGTCAACTGCGGTGCTGAAACCCGGCGCAGCGAGCACACCGGCATGCCGTACGCCCTTCACGGCGTTGAGCAGCTTAAAGCCGCCATGCAGGAGCGCGGCCTCGACAAGAAGCTGATGACCTATCCCAACGCCGGTATGCCCCAGCTCAACAGCGCCCTCCGCACCATCTATTCGCAAAGTCCCGAGGAAATGGCCGCGTTTATCCCAGACCTAGCGGCTGCTGGCGTCCAAGTCATCGGTGGCTGCTGCGGCACCACACCCGACCACATCCGCGCCTTTCGCCGAGCACTCGACCCATGATTCAATACCAGATCCTCTACTGGCGCGACATCCCCGTGCAAATCAAACTCTTTGCCGGCCGCCGGCCGAGTTCGCACACCTTGCCCGCCCGCTTCCAACTGGCGATCGACCGCATCGCCATGCAGGAGGGACTGGTGGGTACCGACGCCTATCTAGACCAGTGGCACTGGTCCGCAAAGCAAGAGCGCGCCGGCACACCCGAAGACGTGCTGCAAGCGCTCTTGCGCGAAACCGAAGAGGAAGGCGACCGCATCCTCGCCGAGTATAAACGATCGTGATTTTCTACGACAAAGCGTACCAAGTCATCGTCGTCGGCGGCGGCCACGCCGGCACCGAGGCCGCACTCGCCGCGGCGCGCATGGGAGCCGAGACCCTACTCCTGACCATGAACTTGGACACCATTGGCCAGCTATCCTGCAACCCGGCGATCGGCGGGATCGGCAAGGGACACATCGTCAAGGAAATCGACGCGCTCGGCGGCCAGATGGCCGTCAACACCGACCGCACCGGCATTCAATTCCGCCGCCTCAACACCTCGCGTGGGCCTGCCGTGCGAGCCTCGCGAGCCCAAGCCGACAAAAAAGACTACCAATTCGAGCTGAAGTACACTTGCGAACAGCAGGAGCATCTCGACATCCGCCAAGGCTTGATGGAGAGCCTGCTGATCGAGGACGGGACCGTCCAAGGCGTCGGCGTCAAAGGCGGCATCGCCTATCGCAGCCGCACCGTCATCCTCACGACCGGCACCTTCCTGCGCGGCAAAATTCACGTCGGCGATTTCTCCTACAGCGCAGGGCGCGCTGGCGAGACTGCCGCCGAAAAGGCCGCCGAGGGCTTGGTCGCGCTCGGCTTTGAAACCGGACGCCTCAAAACCGGCACCCCACCGCGCGTCAATGGCCGCACCCTCGACTTTGCCGCGTTCGAAGAACAGCCCGGCGACGACCCGCCGCGCCCCTTTTCCTATGCGGTGCAAAAGATCACTCAGCCGCAAATGCCCTGTTGGATAACCTACACCAACGCCCACACCCACGAGCTCGTCCAAGACAACCTAGCGCGCTCGGCCATGTATAGCGGGCGCATCGAGGGCATCGGCCCGCGCTACTGCCCCTCCATAGAGGACAAAATAGCGCGCTTTGCTGACAAGGAGCGGCACCAAATTTTCGTCGAGCCAGAGGGACGGCGCACCCTCGAGTTCTATCTCAACGGCCTGTCGATGAGCCTGCCGGAAACTCTGCAACCCCAGATCGTGCGCTCCCTGCCCGGCCTCGAACGGGCCGAGATCCTCCGCCCGGCGTACGCCGTCGAATACGATTACGCCCCGCCGACCCAACTCTACCCACACCTAGAGACCAAGCGCGTGGCCAATCTCTTCTTCGCCGGCCAGATCAACGGCACCACTGGCTATGAAGAAGCCGCAGCCCAAGGGATTATGGCCGGCATCAACGCCGTGCTCAAGGCGCGCGGCGACGACCCGCTCGTGCTCACGCGAGCCGATGCGTACATCGGCGTCCTCATCGACGACCTCGTGACCAAAGGCACGCTGGAGCCGTACCGCATCTTCACCTCGCGCGCCGAGCACCGCCTACTCTTGCGCGAGGACAACGCCGACGACCGCCTGATGGCCAAGGGCCGAGCGCTGGGATTGATCGGCGATGACCTGTGGCGTCAGTTTCAAACCAAGCAGCAACAGGTCGCCGCCGAGCGCGAACGCCTACAGCACGAGCGCGTCAAACCAACTGAAAAGGTGCAAGAGGTCTTGGCGCGGCAGGGCACCACACCCATCACCGAATCGACCTCGCTCGCCGAGCTGCTGCGCCGCCCCCAACTCAACTACGACCACCTCTGCGAATTTGCCCCGCCGCCACAGCCGCTCTCCCCGGACGCGGCCGAACACGTCGAGGCCGAGATCAAATACGCGGGGTACATCAAGCGCCAAGAGACCCAAGCGCAAAAGCTCAAGCGCCTCGAATCCCTGCGCTTGCCGACCGACTTTGACTTCGCCGCTCCCGGCCTGAACATTTCAACCGAGGCGCGCCAAAAGCTCGCGGCGATCCGCCCACAGACCTTAGGACAGGCTTCGCGTATTTCCGGGGTCTCGCCCGCAGACCTCGCTTCGCTCATGGTCTTCTTGCACGCCCACACCCAATCCGCCAGCTAGCGCGCACAAAAAAACGCCCCTGCACGACAACAGCCGTACAAGAGCGTCCAAGCGCGGCGCAGCGAGAGTGCCCTCAGCTCTCGGACTCTAGCTCGCTGATGCGGTCGCGGACCTTGGCCGCCTGCTCGTAGGCCTCTTGGGCGATGAGCCAGTCCAAATGCGCCTTGAGTTGTTCCAATCGGCTTATCGGCTCGCCCGTCTCTGGGTCCACAAACGCCTCCAACTCCCTTGCGGTACTTTCGCACTCAGCCGCTTCGCCCTCTGTGGGCGCATCCGAGGCCACCTCGGGCGCAGCAGCTTGTTCGCTGTTAGCCCCTTCGCGCTCGTCGGAGTGCTCCAGCGGTTGGCCGGCCGCCTCCATGACCTCTGGGGTCAAAAAGAGCGGCACGCCCAAGAGCGTGGCCACGATCATGCCATCGCTGGGACGACAGTCGAGATAGAAAGACTGGCCCTGAGCTTGGACCAGCAGGTATGCGTGGAAAACATCCTCTTTGAGCGTGTGAACCACTAACTTGTGGACCACGGCGTCGATTCGCTTGAGTAGGTTGCACAATAGATCGTGCGGCAGGGGCCTTGGCAAGGCGATTTTACGGAGGGCCATGGCGAGAGCTTGACCCTCGAAGTGACCGATCGTGATGGGCACCACGTTGTTTTCCGTGCCCTTGAGCAAAACCAAAAACTTCTGCGGCATGCCCAAACCCTGCTCCGAGTCTGGATAGGGGTACATGTCGAAAATGTACACTGGAATTAGATGGCTCTCTTCGTCTTTCATCACTCGCGTACCCTTTGTATAAATTGCTTTTCTCGTCAGTAATATAGGCTTTTGCCGGGTAAATACAATTTTCTTTCTTCATATCAAGCCGCGCTCCTTCAAGCTGATAAAATCATCGCTGCCGATGATGAGGTGGTCGAGTACGTCAATGCCCATGATCTCGCCGGCCTGCACCAAGCGCCGCGTCAGGTTGATGTCGTCCTGACTGGGCGACACATCGCCGGAGGGATGGTTGTGCGCCAAGATCACGCTGGCTGCAGCCTGCGCTACAGCCGTGCGAAAAACTTCGCGCGGATGCACGATGGCCGAAGATAGACTGCCGATGGACACGACTTCCTTGTGGATCACCTGATTGCGGGCGTTGAGATACAGGCAGAGAAAGTGCTCGCGCTGTTGATCCTTGATGTCGGACAGCATGGACAGTGCGTCGCCGGGCGCGCTAATCACCGGGCGCACCCCCAAGCCCTTGTGCAACCCGCGGCGTGCCAATTCAAATGCCGCGACCAAAACCCCGGCCTTGGCCTTGCCCAGCCCCTTGATCCGGCTCAATTCCCCCAAATCCATATCTACCAGCGATTCCTTGGGGTAATCGGCGAGAATGCTCTCGGCCAAGTCAACCACGTGCCGACCGCGATACCCCGTCCCCAAAGCCACGGCCAACAGCTCTTGGTCCTTGAGCGCCTGCGGCCCCAAGCGCGCGAGTCGCTCCCTTGGCAGTTCATCGCGGTGGATGGGCGGCCCCTCGCCCACAGTGCGGGCGGCAAAATTGTAGTCAATGGGCTGGGTTTGCGTTGGCACGGCGCATTCCTCCTTGGGCAAAGTTGTAGCAAAAAAACCACGCGAATGTAGCGTCTAGCCCCCACGAGCCGCTGAGCACTAGACGCAACCGACGTATAAGCACAATCTGTGCCAGCACCTTGCTCTGCCTCGGCCTCCCTCCTATATTTTTGCGCATTACCCCCCACTGCCGATGTCTAACCCGCGCTTTGCTCTGGCCCTAACCCCGCTTTCTTGCCTGTTGCTCGCCGCACTGAGCGGGGCCTTGCTCTCGCTGGCCTTTCCCAGCCACCCCGA
>JAPPEG010000243.1 GCA_028875345.1 Gemmatimonadota bacterium | reverse complement strand
CTCGACGAGGGCCGGGATGTGCTGGCTGCCGTAGCCGAGGGCGCTGAGGCCGTTGGGTGCGCCGAGTTGGCGCATCAGCGAGACGATGCGGTCGGCTAAGATCGCGCCCGCGTCCTCGTCTTTCGCTCCGCTGCAATCGGCCCCCAAGACCTCGGCTGCCCGCAGATGTCGCTGGGGACAAGTCGGTGCGGTGAAGCGGAAGACCGCAGGTGAGTTGACGATCACGGCAAACCCGTGCGGCACCAGCGGGTAGTCGATGGCGTACCCCTCGGGCACATAGCTTTCTACCATGCCAGCCACCGGATAGGACATGCCGTGCGGCAAGTGGACGCCGGCGTTGCCAAAGCCAATGCCGGCGAGGGCTGCGGCCAAGCACATGGCGCTGCGGGCCTCGCCGTCGCTGGGGTCGGCCACGGCGCGGGGCAGAAATTGCTCCACCAATCGCAGAGCCTCCAACGCCCACAAGTCGCTGACAGGATTCGAGCCTTGGTAGGCTGGTCGCAGTTGGGGTCGGTCAGGTCGGGGTCGCTGGTTAAACGGTAGGGCCGTGTACGACTCCAAGGCGTGTGAGAGCACGTCGAGGCCGGTTGAAGCGGCCACCTGCGGCGGCATGGAGCGCGTGTTGTCTGGATCGACGATGCCCAAGGTTGGGCGCATGTAGCGGTGGGCCATGCCGGTCTTGGCCTTCATCTCGACGAAATCGAAAATCGCCACGCCCGTGGTCTCGCTGCCGGTGCCAGCGGTGGTGGGAACGGCGATCAGCGGTTTGAGCGGGCCGGGCACTGGCTCGCCCCGGCCGATGGGCGCGTTGACGTAGGTGAGGAAATCGGCCGGATAGGTGGTGTACACGTTGGCCGCTTTGGCCGTGTCCATCACCGAGCCTCCGCCGATGGCGACGAACCCGTCAAACCCTTGTTGGGCGAATGCAATCGCCGCCTTGAACGAGGCATCGGTCGGCTCGACGCGCACTTGGTCGAACAGCGCGTACTCGACGCCTGCCTCCGCAATGGCCGCCAAGGCCGTCTGCACGGGCGCTTGCTCGCGCAAGTTTGGGTCGGTCAAAACCATGACCCGCTGCAGGCCCCGGTCCTTGAGATCCATGCCGATTTCCTTGGTGGTGCCCGGGCCGAAGCGGATGTTGGAGGTGGCGATTTCGTAGGCAGTGTCGAGAAGCATAGGGTTTTGTCCTTTCGGGCGGGGAATATAGGCTTGACTTGGAGAGGGAGGCAAGGTCTAGTTAAAAGGAGTTTGACAATGGGAGATCGTCGTGGTTGAACGAGCGAATATGACGCATAAGGAAGTGGAGGAAGGGCAGCGGTTGGCCTTGGATTTTGGCAAGTTGCAGCGGGCCGCGGCTTGTGGCGAGGGCTTGGTGCCGGTGGTGGCACAGGACGTGGATAGCGGCGAGGTGCTGATCGTGGGGTACGCCAATGAAGAGGCGCTGAACTATACGCGGCGCGAGGGCGTGGCCGCATTTTGGAGTACGTCGCGCAACGAATTGTGGGTCAAAGGTGCGACCTCGGGCAATGTGCTCGAACTGGTCGAAATCCGCGTCAACTGCGAGCAGAATTCGCTGCTGTACCGCGTTCGGCTCAAAGGGGAGGGGGCCTGCCACACCGTGGACGCAGATGGTCGGGCGCGGTTGGGGTGTTACTACCGACGGCTCGTGGGGGATCGGCTCGAACCGGTTTGAATTGCTCTGTGAGGATTGTATTTTTGCGGATAGAGCTGTCATCTTATAACCGGAGGATTAGGCGATGGCTAATGCCGTGATTGTCGTGGATATGCAGAACGGCTTTATGCGTCCAGACGGGACGCTCTACTGCGGGGATCACGCACGGGAGATCATCCCGCGAATTGCCGCGCGGGTCGAGCGCGAAAAGGCCGCTGGGGCCGCGCTGTTTTTTACCCAGGACAGCCATACTGCAGACGACCGCGAGTTTGAGATGTTTCCTCCGCACTGTATCGAAGGCAGCGAGGAGGAGCACATCATTGACGAACTGGCACCGTTGGCTCAAGACGCGCAGATCGTCAAAAAGCGGCGCTACAGCGCCTTCTTTGAGACCGAGTTGGCCGCAATGTTAGATGAACTCGCGCCGGACAAGGTCGTGGTGATGGGCGATTGCACGGACATTTGCGTCCTGCACACTGTGTCCGGGCTGCGCAACCGCGACTATCCGGTCGAGGTACCGGCCGATTGCGTGGCCAGCTTTGATCCCCAACAGCACGAATGGGCCTTGGGGCATATAGAAAAAATTCTCGGGGCACAGGTCACCAACCGCTGATGGTAGAGCGCGACCCATACGCGCCCTCGGCTGCGACGCTGGCGGGCGACAACGCGGATATTTACTTCCGCCGCAGTTGCGACATCCTCGCGGCTGAGCAGCTCAATCCGGTTGTGGCGATGGAGGTGTTTACTCGGCGGCACGCCCTGCTCTGCGGTATGCGCGAGGCGCAGGCCCTCTTGCGGCAGGTGCTCGATGCGGAGGCAGAGGTGTGGAGCTTGGACGAAGGGGATTGGATCGAGCCGCGCGAAGTCGTATTGCGGATTCGCGCGCCCTACCGGCAGTTCGGGCTATACGAGACGGCGCTGTTGGGGATGCTCAGCAGCGAGACGGGATGGGCCACGGCCGCGGCGGAGTGCGTGGCTGAGGCCGATGGGGTGCCGATCATCAGCTTTGGCGCTCGGCACATCCACCCGGAAGTCAGCGCCCGGATGGAATACGCGGCCATCGTCGGGGGGTGCGTTGGATGCGCCACTCCGCAAGGGGCTGCCCTCGCTGGTATTGAGGCAACCGGGACTATGCCCCATGCCCTGATCTTGTGTCTTGGTGATACGCTCAAGGCGGCTGAGGCATTTGACTGTCATATCGACGCCGAGGTCGAGCGAATTGCACTGGTTGATACCTTTAAGGACGAAGCCGAAGAAAGCCTGCGGCTGGCAGAAGCCCTAGGCGACAAGCTGTGGGGGGTGCGGCTGGATACTCCCAGTGAGCGCGGCCGCGTCACAGCCGAGTTGGTCGCGGAGGTGCGCGCGCGGCTCAACCAAGCCGGGCATAGCCATGTAAAGATCGCGGTCTCCGGCGGCTTGGACGCTGATCGCATCGGCTATTTCCGGGAGACAGGGGCACCCGTGGATGCCTTTGGGGTCGGCAGCGCGATCAGCGCCGCTGCGGCGATTGATTTTACTGCGGACATTAAGGAAGTAGATGGTTATCCCGTGGCCAAGCGGGGACGGATACCGGGGCTTACTGAAAATCCCCGGCTCAAGCGATTGGAACTCTAAAAGGAGCATGTTATGAGCACATACGATTTTGGCAGTGGACGCACAGATCCCGGCTCGTTCCCCACGGAGGCGCTGGCCGAGGCCGCGAGCGAGGCCGTGCGCGAGTTGGGTGCGACGCTAGTGAGCTATCCCGGCGACATGGGCCATCAGGGCTTGCGCGAGGTCATGGCCATGCGCGAATCCAAGCGCGAAGGCATTGACGTATCCGCGGACCACATCGCGCTGATGAACGGCTCCATGCAGGCGGTTACGCTGGTAGCCGAGGCGCTGATGGAAGGGCCGGGGGACGTAATCGTCACCGAGGAACTGACGTATTCCGGGACGATTGGCGCGTACAAGCGGTTGGGGGCTGAGTTGGTCGGGGTGCCGCTCGATGAGCAGGGCATGCGCGTTGATGCGCTGGCCGACGTTTTGGCGGATTTGCGCCGCAAGGGTACCCCGCCGCGCTTTATTTATACCTTGGCGACCTACCAGAATCCCACCGGCTCGGTCATGCCGAGGCAGCGCCGCCTCGAACTGCTCGAAGTAGCGCGCTACTACGATACCATTGTGGTGGAAGACAACTGCTACGGCGACGTGCATTTTGAGGGGCCGGAAGAGCCGGCGCTCTACGCGCTCGACGACAGCCCCGACGTCCTGTACATCGGCTCGCTGTCCAAGATTTTGGGGCCTGGTGTGCGGTTGGGCTATTTGTTGGCTCGGCCGCCCATGCTGGGGCGGATTCTCGACCGCCGCTACGACGGGGGCAATAGCTTGTTGGCGGCCGCTAGCTGCGCGGCCCTATTCCGCGACCGGCTGTGGCAGCACCTAGCAGAGACCAATGCCATCCTAAAAGAAAAGCGCGACGCAGTCTTCGCCGGTCTCGAAGAAAACGCGGGCGATTTGTGCACGTGGTCGCGGCCGGTGGGCGGCATGTTCATTTGGATCGAGTTCTCCGAAGATGTGGATCGCGATCGTCTCATGGCTTTGTGCGCTGAGCGCGGCATTGTGGTGGCGAGGGGGCAGGGTTTCCACATCCGGCGCGAGGACGTGCCGGCCATACGCCTCGCCTTTGGCTTTGCCTCGCTGGAGGCGGTCCGCGAGGGCGTGCCGCTGTTGGCCGAGTGCATCCATCAGGCGCGGGTCCCCGTGATGGCCTGATGGGTCTGCCCGCAATCGCCTTGGTGCAGATGGAGGTCAAGCCCGGGCGACCCGACCTAAATGCGGAGCGGATGCTGGCCTTTATCGCGCAGGCGCGAGAGGCTGGCGCTGAGGTCGTGGTGTTTTCCGAGCTGTGCATTAGCGGCTATATCCTCGGCGACTTGTGGGAGCTGGACGCGTATGTTGAGGACTTTGCTGCGTATAGCGACGAGATTTGTCGGGCTAGTACCGAATTAACTGTAATATTTGGCAACGTGGCGGTGGACCCCGTCCACAAGGGACAAGATGGACGGCGGCGCAAGTACAATGCTGTCTATGTGTGCGCCAACGGAGAATACGCGGTGCGCGAAGATGTGCCCGCCGGGCTGCCCTGTGGCGTCCACCCCAAGACCCTGCATCCCAACTATCGATTTTTTGACGACGACCGGCACTTTTTCTCGCTGCGCCACTTGGCTGAGGCCGAGGGTCGGCCGCTGGAGGACTGGCTGCACCCGTACAAGGTGCGGCTCAAGGACGGGCGGTCCTTTGGCTTTGGCGTGCAACTGTGCGAGGACATGTGGTGCGAGGACTACTGCCACAGCGGCGAGCCCCTCGACACGCTCGCGCTGTATCGCCGCCGTGGCGCTAAGGCCGTATTCAACCTCTCGTCCTCGCCTTTTACTTGGCAAAAAAGCGACAAGCGCAACCGCGTGGTGCGCCAGATATTGGCGCGCTCGCCCTTGCCGTTCTTCTACGTCAACCAAGTTGGGGCGCAAAACAACGGCAAGAACATCATTGTGTTTGACGGCGACAGCACGGCGTACGCGGCCAGCGGGGACATTGCGTGCCGCGCGCGTCCGTGGCGGGAACAGCTCGTGCTCACGGGCCGCGGGGAGGTCGCGCCGCCCCAAAACGAGATCGAAGCCCAGTACGCGGGCATCCTCACCGGGCTGCGGCATTTGGACGACGTGCGCGGCGCAAAGAGCAAGTTCCTCATTGCGATGAGCGGCGGCGTGGACTCCAGCGTGGTCTGTTGTCTGCTGGAGCGCGCCTTTGGCCCGGAGCGCGTGTTTGCGGTCAACATGCCGACTCGTTTCAACGCCGCGGTTACCCAAGACAATGCTCGCTCGCTGTGCGCTGCGCTGTGCGTTGATTACCTTTGCTGCCCGATCGAATCGCTGTACGAGGCCGTAGCCGCGCTCGTGCAGGGCGCGGAATTTTCTGTGGGCCGGGGCGAGTACACTCGATTGGTGGATGAAAACGTGCAGGCGCGCATCCGCTTTGCCGATGTGCTCTCCGGACTAGCGGCCAAATACGGACTCGTGTTCACGTCCAACGGCAACAAGACCGAGGTCGC
>JAPPEG010000207.1 GCA_028875345.1 Gemmatimonadota bacterium | reverse complement strand
AGTACGTTTTGAACATTTCGAGCCAATCTTGGCGCGTTTGGCCGTAGGCTTTGGTCAGGATTAGGTCTTCTTCGTTGAGGCCGACGAGGTCGTGGACGATCAGCACTTGACCGTCGCAATAGCGGCCAGCGCCGATGCCGATGACCGGAATTTTGAGCTGCTCGGTGACGGCTTGGGCGGCCTCTTCAGTGACCATCTCCAAGACCAAGGAGAACACTCCAGCATCCTCTAAGCGCAGGGCTTGCTCGACGAGGGCCTTGGCCCCCTTCGGCCCCTTGCCGTGAAACTTGGGTACGGTGCCACGGCGGTCGCTGAACAGATAGAATTCGCGGGCTTGGGACTGCGGAGTAAACCCGAGGTGGCCGACGACCGGAATGCCAGCATTAACGATGGCTTTTAGCTGGGGTAAGACCGGCAGGCCGCCCTCCAATTTGACGCCTTCGGCCCCGCCTTCCTGAACCAAGCGCCCGGCGTTTTTGACTGCGGTCTCGACCGACGGCTGAAAGGACATGAAGGGCAGATCGGCGAGGAGAAAGGCCCGGCGCACCGCCCGGCGCACCGCTCGCAGGTGGTGGAGGATGTCGTCCATGGTCACCTGCTGCGGGCCGCGATAGCCCAAGACGTTGGTGCCCACGGAGTCGCCGACCAAGATCACGTCGAGGCCAGCTTCGTCTTGCAGCACAGCCGTGGGGTAGTCGTAGGCCGTCAACATGCAGATCTTCTGGCCGCGCTCCTTTTTGGACTGGAGCGAAGAAACGGTGATTTTATTGGTCGTTGTCGCCATGGCAGCGGAGGGGCAAGTTCACAGGCGATAGTATAGAGCGGCGCACCTTGTGCGGCAAGCCTATAGGCGGCTTGCTGGGACGAACCATTTGGCGCAGCTTCACCTTTATGCAGGCAAAATTAGATTTCATTCACGCCGAATTGGCGCGGCGGCAACAGGCCGGGCAGATGCGGTCGTTGCGGACCTGGGAGCCGTGCGGCGGCGCGCGAGTTCGCGCCGATGGCCGCGAGTTGGTCAATTTTAGTTCCAACGACTATCTCGGCTTGGCGTCACACCCACTTTTGCAGGCGCGGGCCATTGAATTCGTCGAGCGCCACGGAGCCGGTGCCACGGCCTCGCGCTTGATTTGTGGTTCCCAGCCGGGCTTTGCCCAAGTGGAGCAGACCTTGGCTAAGCTCAAGCAGACCGAGCGAGCGCTGGTGCTCAATTCCGGCTATCAGGCCAATGTTTCGCTGCTGCCGACGCTGGTCGACCGGCGAGCACTCATCCTGCTCGACCGACTCTGCCACAACAGCTTGGTGCAAGGGGCGGTTTTGGGGCGCTGTCGGATGCGGCGCTACCGCCACGGCGACTTGGATCACCTGCGCGTCCTGCTGGCGGAAAGCGCAGGAACGGACCACTCGCGCCGGGTGATTGTCACCGAGTCAGTGTTTAGCATGGACGGCGACATCAGCGACATCGACGCGCTCGTCGAGTTGGCCGGGGAATTCGACGCGCTGCTGGTCATTGACGAAGCGCACGCCACGGGCGTTTTGGGCGAGCGGGGGATGGGGCTGACGTGCGGCAAGGCTGTGGACGTATGCATCGGCACGTTCGGCAAGGCGCTGGGGTCTTTTGGGGCGTACGTGGCTTGCGGCGAGAAGCTGTGGGAGTACTTGGTCAACTGCTGTCCAGGGTTTATCTATACGACCGCGCTGCCACCCGCCGTCTTGGGCGCAGTGGATGCGGCGCTAGAGTTGGTGCCGCAAATGAATGCAGAGCGCCGAACACTGCTCGCCCATGCCGAATACTTGCGCAGCGCGCTCGGGGCACAAGGTTGGGACACGGGCTCGGCGACCGCGCAAATCGTGCCACTGATGGTGGGTGCGGAGGACGAAGCGCTGGCCCTGAACGCCTATCTAGAAGAAAAGGGCGTCCTAGCTGTGGCCATACGCCCTCCTACGGTCGAGCCGGGCCGGGCGCGGATTCGCTTGGCGCTCAGCGCCCTGCACCAGCAGAGCGACCTCGATAGGCTAATTGAATTGCTCCAGAAGTGGCGCGATGGCCGTCGTTGACGTAGTCGCCCAGCACGGGTGGGGCTTTGGCGCTTGGTGCTGGGATCGCTGGCGCGATGTCTTGCCCACTAACTTTGCGCTGTACTGTCCAGATCGCGGGTATTTCGGCCCAGCCGTGGAGGTCTCAGTTCGGCCGCGCATCGTCTTGGCGCATTCCCTCGGCTTGCACCTGTTGTCGCCGCAGCTATGGGCGACGGCGGAGTTGATCGTGGTTATCAGCGGCTTTCGCAGCTTTCACTCTGCGTGCGCCCGCCAAGCCCGACGCTCGCGCCGCACCGTCGAGCAGATGCTCGCGCGTTTGGAGCGCGAGCCAGCGGCCCTGTTGACCGATTTTTACGCCCGTTGTGACGCGCCGCTAGATAGTCGCTGGACTGGGATTATTGATGCCGACGGCTTGCGCCGCGATTTGCAACTGTTGCAGGAGAGCGTGCTGGAACTAAGCGCGATGCCCACCGCAGCACAGGTACTCATTTTGCACGGCAGCCGCGACCGCGTGGTGCCGGTGGAGCGGGCCGAGGAACTGCGCGAGCTACTGACCAACAGCGCGCTTGCCATCGTCGCGGAGGCTGGCCATGCGCTGCCCCTGACGCATGCCCGTGCGTGTTGGGAACGAGTTGAACGGGCTTGGCGCGGGATGCATCCTTAGTTTTGTAGGTATGACGGAAGCGAGTTTCAAAACGCGCGTCGTGGAGAATTTCTCCCGCAGTGCTTCGACATACGACTGCCACGCCGAGGAGCAGCGCGCTGGAGCCGCTACTTTGGCTAAATGTGCTGCCGAATGCGCCGAAAATCTAGTGGAAGGCCCAGTGCTCGAAATAGGTTGCGGCACGGGATTTTTGAGTGCGTCCTTGGCTGCGCTCTTTCCCGGGCGTCGCTTGGAGTTGACCGACCTTGCGCCGGCCATGGTCGCGCATTGTCGGCAGAAAGTGGCCGCTGAGGCCGCCCATCCAGACATCTGCTACCGGGTCTTGGATGGGGAGCAGTTAGGAAGCGAGGGACGCTACGCCTTGATCTGCGCCAGCTTTGTAGTGCACTGGTTTGCCGATTTGCGCGCCGGGCTACAGCAGCTACTGGCCGCGCTCAAACCCGGCGGACAGTTGCTCTGCTCCTATCCGGGGGCGGGTTCGTACGCCGAATGGCACCGCCAATGTGCGCGCCAAGGCGTCCCCTGCAGCGCCAACGCCTTGCCCGACTTAGCGTCTGTCGCCCGCGCATTTGCCGCCGAGCCGGTCGCAGTGCGTCAATGGGAACAGGTGCTCGCACTGCGCTTTCCAACTGCGCGTGCCTTTTTGCGCCACTTCAAGGGCACGGGAGCCCACACGTCGGCGCGGCTGAGTGCCCTCGGCCCAGCGCAACTGCGCCAACTCTTGCGCGGCTGGGATCGCGACTGCCCCAACGGCGTGGAGATCACGTGCGCTATTCATTATTTATCCGTAGAGAAAGCGAGAAGTTGTGGCGACTGAACTCCCCCCGCGCTTGTTCGTCACCGGTACGGATACGGGCGTCGGCAAGTCCTATGTCGCAGCACTGCTGACTGTGGGGCTGGAGGCCTCTTATTGGAAGCCCGTGCAAAGCGGAGCCGATGCAGACGCCGATTGGGTGCAGCGCGTCACTGGCCTGCCTACCGAGCGCATCCTGCCGGAGACCTATTGCTTGCGAGCTCCTCTGTCGCCGCACGAGGCGGCCCGGCGCGAGGGCGTGCAGATCGAGATGAGCCGCTTTGCGCTGCCCAAGCAGGAGCGCTTGATCGTCGAAGGAGCTGGCGGGGTTATGGTACCGCTCAACGACCGGCACCTGATGGTCGATCTGATGGTCGCGCTAGGGTTGCCGGTGCTGGTGGTGGCGCGCAGCGAATTGGGTACCATCAATCACACGCTATTGACGCTGGACCAATTGCGCCGCCGAGGTTGCCCGCTCTTGGGCGTGGTGGTCAACGGCCCCTCCAACCCAGCCAACTGCCAAGCTATCGCGCACTACGGAGAGGTACCTGTGCTGGCTGCAATCGACCGTCGGGTAGAACTAGCACCCGCCAAGGTCCGGGCGCTTTTTGTCCGCTATTTTGGCCGCCATGGCTGAGCGTACTTCCCACGTGTGGTCGCCTTTTACTCAGATGAAGGCGTCGCTGCCGGTGCAGCAGGTTCGCGCTGGTCGCGGGGCCGTGCTAGAGTTGGAAGATGGACGGCAAATCCTCGACTGCATTTCGAGTTGGTGGGTGACTTTGCACGGCCACGGCCAGCCCGAAATCGCTGCGGCGGTGGCCGAGCAGGCCAAAGAGTTGGAGCAGGTAATAGCGGCCGGATTTACCCATCGCCCTGCCGAAGAGCTGGCCCGGCGGCTGGTGGATGCCTTGCCCGCGCCGCTAAAGTGGGTTTTCTACTCGGATGACGGCTCGACGGCTGTAGAGGTTGCACTCAAGCTGGCCTACCAGTTTTGGCACAATCAGGGTGAGCGAGATCGCACGCGCTTTCTGCGTTTCGAGGGGGCCTATCACGGCGACACGCTCGGGGCGATGTCGGTGGGAGAACGCTCGCTTTTTACGCGCCCTTTTACCGATTTGCTTTTTCCGACGGATGCCGTGCCCTTTCCGGCCACTTGGGAAGGCGATGGGGAGGTAGAGGCCAAAGAGGCGCGGACACTCGCGCGGCTGGAGGAACTGTTGGCACGCCATCCCGACCAGTACGCGGCTATGATACTCGAACCGCTGGTGCAGGGCGCTGGGGGTATGCGGATGTGTCGCCCGCACTTTCTTAGGGCTGTGCAGGCACTTTTGCGCCAATGCGACGTGTTGGCCATCTACGACGAGGTGCTGACCGGATTTGGGCGCACCGGGACGCTCTTCGCCTGTGAGAAAGCCGCGACCCAACCCGATATCATCTGCTTGGCCAAGGGGCTGACTGGCGGCTTTTTGCCTATGGCAGCCACTGTTTGCAGCGAGCGGGTGTTCTCGGCCTTCTATCACGACGACCCCGCTAAAGCCTTCTATCACGGGCACTCCTATACGGCCAATCCCTTGGGGTGCGCGGCTGCGCTGGCCTCACTGGATCTGCTCGCTAGCGAGCCTTTCCGTCGCCTAGCGGCTTGGCAGTGCGAGGAAGCGGTGCGCCTGCGCGACCACCAGCGGCTCAAGCGGGTGCGGGTGTGCGGTACGATTGTGGCGGCGGACGTGATTGTCGAAGGCGAGGAAGGATACCTGCACGAGGTGGGGCCGCTGCTGAGGGAGCGATTTTTGGCGCGGGGATTCCTGCTGCGGCCACTGGGCAATAGTGTGTACGTGCTGCCGCCCTACTGCATTGAGCGGTCTCAGCTAGCCTCGATCTACGACTGCTTCTGCGACCTGATCGACGCGCTCTGAAGCACCTTGCGGCGGCCGCGCTTCTAAGTCGAGCAGGTCGAACAGGGCTTGATCGGCGTCGGTGCCAGGGTGGGGCGTAGTCAACAGGCGGTCGCCCGAGAAGATGGAATTGGCTCCAGCTAAAAAGCACAGGGCTTGTTCAGCCGTCGAGAGCTGATCGCGGCCGGCCGAGAGGCGCACCATAGCCGTGGGAAAGAGGATGCGGGCGCAGGCGATCATGCGGACGAGTTCCCATGCGGTCACTTTTTCGCGGTCCCCGAGCGGCGTACCGGCGATGGGTACTAGGGCGTTGACCGGTATGGATTCCGGCGGCGTTGGCAGTTGCAAGAGCGAGCAGAGCAGGTCAATGCGGTCGTCTTCGCTTTCGCCCATGCCCAAGATGC
>JAPPEG010000058.1 GCA_028875345.1 Gemmatimonadota bacterium | reverse complement strand
GCGACCACCTACAGCCATCTCGAAATCGACAACAACTTCACTGACCCAGGCTACAAACAAACCCGTGGACTGGACGCCCTGCGCGTGACTATCGCCCATGAGTTCCACCACGCCATCCAGTTTGGCTACTACGCGACATTCGACGGCAGTTGGTGGCAGGAGTCAACCTCGACGTGGATGGAGGAAGTGGCCTATCCGCACATTGACGACTATCTCCAGTACTTGACCTACTTCCTCGGCGAACCCCAACGCGCCCTCAACTCCGGCCCTTATCAAAGCCTCCACACTTACGGCTCCGCGATTTTTTCTCTCTTCCTCGATCAGCGCTACGGCCGCGAACTCAACCGCCTGATCTGGGAAGAAGTAGGCCAGCGCAAGAGCGTCAATCTCGATCATTTCGACCGCGTCATCCGCCAAGTCGAGCCGGGAGGACTAGGTGTCGTCATGGGCGAATTTGCCGTGTGGAACTATTTCACCAACAACCGCTACCATGGCGAATACTATGCCGAGGGAAACTTATACCCCACCGTCCCCACCCGCGACATCGCCGTTGACGCCGAAGCAGTCGTCCGCGACACCAGCCGAGTCGATGCTACTGGCAGCGTCTATCTGCGTCTGGAGCCGCAACTGCGCGCGGGCGGGATCGATCTGTTTTTTGACGCCAACCAAGGGGCATGGCGTCGCCACTTGCTCTTAGTCGGTCCCGACACCACCTCCGCGCAACTCGTTTCCGAGCCGACGGTCCGCATCACGGGTTGGGACCAGTTCGACGAAATCGTCCTCGTCGCCACCTCGGCCGAGCGCACCGGCTTGGCCTACCAGCACCTGTTTACCGCGCAATTTGATCCCAGTCTGACTAACCCCGACCGGCCAGCCGCTCTCGCCACCCTGCTCAAACCCAACTACCCCAACCCGTTCCGTCCCAACCAACACCCGCACACTCGGCTGGCGTTCGATCTAGCCTTCCCCAGTAGGAAAACCCGCCTCGCGCTCTTTGCCGCCAACGGCTCGCTCGTCTGGGAGCAGGACTTAGGCGAACGCGCAGCGCGAGCAGACCACGCCGTGCTGTGGGACGGCCGCAATGCCGCCGGCAATCTCGTAGCCAGCGGCATCTATCACCTGCTCCTCGAAACCGACGGCACCGCGGCTAAGCGCACGCTAGCGGTGGTGCGCGATTGATCGCTTCACCTCCGCGCCGCGTCTCCCTCCGCGCCATTGCCATCGGGGCCATCGGCTGTCTCGCCATCGCCGTGGGCGAGCCTTTTAGCGTCTTGGTGATGCGCAGCTCGCCCATGGCCGCCGACTACTCGACCGGCGCGGCCCTGTTCTTGTTTTTTCTTTTCACCTTACTCATTAACCCACTCGCCAAATTGCTCACCGGCACCAGCCTACACACCGGCGAACTGGCCACCGTGTACATAATGATGATCGTGGGAGCCGCCATTCCCTCTTGGGGCCTGACCATGAACCTGATCCCGCTCCTCGGCGGGTTCTTTTACTACGCCACCCCGGAAAACGACTGGGCCAATATCATCCAGCCCTATATATCACATCTCCTCGTGCTGGAAGACAACGCCGCCATCCAAAAGCTGTTCGAAGGTAATGCCCAAGGCGAACGCATCCCTTGGGGGGCTTGGGCGACGCCGCTGATGGCGTGGAGCCTGTTTGTCGTCAACATGTACTTCACCACGCTGTGCGTGCTCGTCGTGCTGCGCAAGCAGTGGGTCGAGCGCGAGCGGCTCAACTTCCCGCTGGCCACCTTGCCCATAGAAATGAGCGCCCGTGACAAGGACCAAGCCATCGCGCCTTTTTACCGCAATTACCTGACTTGGATCGGCTTTGCCATTCCCGCGCTCATCAGCTCGATCAACGCCCTGCACCGCTATTTCAACTTCGTCCCCTGGATTGACCTCAACCTCTGGGTGCCCTTTTTGCGCAACTCCATCGGGGTCAACTTTCGCCCGCACTTTGAGGTCATCGGCCTCTCCTACTTGCTCAACCTCGACATCTCCATGGGCGTGTGGTTCTTCGCCATGCTCAACATGCTGGCCATCGGCTTGTGCCGCATGACGGGGTGGAATATCGGCCCAGAGCAGCCCTACTCCTCGCCTTCTCCGCCCAGCCTCGCCCACATTGCCCTCGGTGCGTTGTTCTTCTTAGTGCTGTCCAGCTTGTGGAGCGGGCGTCAGCACTTGCGCCAGGTCTGGCGCAAGGCTCTGCGCGGCGACGACGCCATCGACGACAGCGGGGAATTGCTCCCGTACCGGGTCGCGGTCTTTGGCTTTATCGCGAGCTTTTCCCTCGGCCTGTTCGCGCTCTACGCCACCAACATGAACCTGCCGACCGCCTTTGTCTTTCAGCTTTCGGCCCTCGTGATCTTCGTTGGCTTGGCCCGCATTATCTCGCAGGCCGGGTTGGCCTATTGCCGCGCTCCAGTAGCTCCGGCCGTGTTCACTGTCAACACGCTCGGGTCGTCGTCAGTGGGTGCCCCAGGCCTGACGGCGCTGGCGCTCAACTTCCCTTGGTCTGCCGACATCCGCACCTTCGTCATGGCCTCAGCCGCCACAGGCCTCAAACTAGCGGAAGTGACGCGCTTGGAGTATCGGCGCGTATTCTGGGCCATTGCCGCGGCCATCGTCGTCACCCTTGCCGGCTCAATCACCGCGGTCATCTACCTCGCGTACACCTATGGGGGCATCAACTTGGGTGGTTGGCAATTCGGTTATATGACGACCTATACCGGCAACTGGATTACCAACAACCTCAACAACATGCAGCCCACCCACGTTTGGCATTTGTCCTTTGCCGGCCTCGGCGCGTTCTTGATGGGCCTGTTGACATTCATCAAAAACCGCTTCGTCGGCTTTCCCATTCATCCCATTGGCTTGGCCATTGGGCTGCCGCACCCCGTGCAGCTAATCTGGCCGTCGGTCTTCTTCGCTTGGTTGCTCAAGGCACTCATTCTCAAATACGGCGGTCCCCGGCTCTACACGCGCTTGCGCCCGTTCTTTTTGGGGCTGGTGCTAGGCGCATTTGGCTCAGCCGGGTTGTGGCTCATCATCGACACCTTCACCGGCATGACGGGCAACCGGCTGATTAACATCGGCTAGCTAGGCCAGTTCGTGGTCGATGCCGAGCTTGATCGAACGCTCGGGGTGCTGATTGATCTCCATGTAGGCGTCAGCGGCCGCGGTAAAGGGCACGATCGGATCAATCAGGTCGTCGGCTTGTAAACGCCCTTCGACCAACAGAGCCAGCGACTCCGCGCGGATGCGGGCGAAATTCCAACTCGCCTGCGGTAACGGCTCGCTATTGGCCCGGCTGGAGATGACCTGAATGCGGTTGCGGTGCCACTCACCGGCCAAGCGCAAGCCCTGCTCTCCGTGGTAATACGCGGTCGAGACCAAGGTACCAGCGTAGCAGGTCGCACGCATGGCGTCTTCAAACGCGCGGTAGGAACCACTCGTCTCAAAGGCGATGTCCGCGCCGATTTTGTCGGTGTGTTGCTTGATCTCCAAGCCGGCATCTATGGCCACCGGGTCCAGCGCCAAGTCCGCGGCGTGACGCAGGGCCGCGGCGCGGCGGCGCTCGATGGGATCGACGACCACCACCCAGCGCGCACCGCACAGACGCGCGGCCTGCGCGACCATCAGCCCGATGGCCCCAAGTCCAAAGACGGCGACGCGATCCCCCAAGCGCACCGCGCCATCTCGCACTGCACCGACAGCAAAGTCGGCCGGGTCCCAATACATAATGGCTTGCGGCGAGATTCCGTCGGGAGCCTTTTGCACACGCGCCGCCGAGACAGTGTGCGTCTCGCGGATAGGCAAATGCGCGAAAACCCGGTCGCCCTCGCGCAGCGCTGTCACTTCAGCACCCACTTCGACGACCGCGCCCAAGCACATGTTGCCGAGGCGGCGGGGGAAGCCACTGGACGCGGATTCGCCTCGGCGGTGCAGGCGCAGTTCGCCGTCCCAGCGGTCAGAGGCATCGGGCGTGTCGGCGCGGAAACCGCGCAACTCAGTGCCGTGCTTGACCGAGCTGAAGAGGCTTTGGACGCGGATTTCATCCGGGGCCAAGGGCGGTTCTTGGTACGAGCTGAGGACCGCGTGGCCGGGGCGGTCGGCAATCAATTCGAGCGGCATGAGGTAAACTCCTGAGAAAGGTTAAGCCGCGTTGACATAGACAGGCGTTTGCAACCCGCCTCTGCAAGTGCATATTTGTCAAAACACAACCTGATTATAGCAATGAACGCATACCAACGCTTCGTCCGTCCCCTCCTGTTCCGCTGTGATCCAGAGCGCATCCACGAGCAAACCCTCGCGCTTGGCGAGCGGGTCGGTTCTTTTGCGCTTGGCCGCCATCTGCTTTCCAGTCTCTTTGCCTATGCAGACGCGCGGTTGACAACCCAAGTAGGCGGCTTGCGCTTTGCCAATCCGCTGGGCATGGCCGCGGGGTTTGACAAAAATGGCCGGGTGATCCAAGCGCTTGCAGCCATGGGTTTTGGGTTCGTGGAGGTGGGGTCGGTATCGGCGCATCCTTCGGCTGGGAATCCGCGGCCGCGCTTGTTCCGCCTGCCGTTGGACGAAGCTATTGTAGTCAACTACGGAGTGCCCAATGACGGGGCCGCAGTCGTGGCGGAGCGCGTATCCCAGCGACCAATCGCCGTGCCCTTGGGAATCAACTTAGTCGAAACCAATACCGGGCAGGCCATTGAGCCAGATGCAGTCGTAGCGGAGCTAGCCACAGCCCTAGCGCCCTTTGTGGGACGAGCCGACTATATCGCATTCAACCTCAACTGTCCGAACACGACCGGCGGCGTCAGTCCCTTTACCAGCGGGGAGCACTTGCGCGACTTGCTGCGGGAATGCGCTGCCATCGACGACCTGCCGCCGATCTTTCTCAAGCTCACGGCGCACACCGACCCGGCGCGGCTGGACTGGATGCTGGAAGCAGTCGATCCTTTTGCCTTCGTCAAGGGCTTCATCTTCAACCTGCCGCCGGGAACTAACTATCCGCTCAAGTCGCCGGCCCATCTCCTAGCCTCCCTGCCTGGAACCTTGTGCGGCCGGCCCGTTCAGGCCCTAATCGACGAAACCGTGCGCTTTTGGTATGGGCGCATCGACCGCCAGCGGCACGCGATCATCGGCGTGGGAGGGATTTCATCGGCCCGCGACGCATACCGCAAAATTCGCCTCGGGGCTTCGCTGGTGCAGCTATACTCAGCGCTGGTTTTCAAAGGGCCGGGAGTCGTGCGGCAAATCAACGCGGGGCTAGCACACCTGTTGGAGCGCGATGGGTTTGCCCAGGTGGCAGACGCAGTCGGCATCGACAACCAAGCAAAAGCAGCGGTGTAGCCACACCTACCGAATGCGGGGGTTGATCTGCAAATCCCACGCGCGCCAGTAGTACTTGAGCGGATCGTCCGCGTCCCACTTGGCGTAAATGTTCTCCCAATCCGTAAAGTGCATGTGCGGCTCCAGCGAGTCTTCGCGCACCGGGTGGCTCATGGGCTGGTAGCGATAGTCGAGCGAGATGCGCAGGCGGTCGCCGCTTTCGTTGTCTTGGCCCTGATGCGCCGTGAGACTGTGGCATATCAGCACGTCGCCAGCGACAAAGTCTCCGCCCGCCCACAGCGTGTCTTCGGGCAACTCGACGGCGTGGCCGCCCGCGCCGGTCGCCTTCTGCACATCTAGCTTGCCTAACTTGTGGCTACCCGGTGCCACCGCCAAGCTACCCAGCGCAGCCGGACAGTCGCCAGCCGGGATCCAAGCGGTCCACGTCTCATCGGTGCCGCCGATGTAGAAATTGTCCTGGTGCGGCGGGGTGGTGTGCGTTAGGGCGTTGGGGAAAATTACCCGGCAGATATTGCGACTGTGGGGCAGGGCCTCCTCGCCGAAGAGCGTGGCGAACATCGCCAAGATCGCCGGGTGCAGCGCCAAGGCGTTGAAGGCGCGCAACCGCTGGACATCGATGTAAAAGGCGATCCACTCGGGCGCGTTCCCTTCGATGAAAAGCTCCCCATCGCGCGCGATTCCATCCATCAAGGGCGCGTCGTCGTCGAGCCAGCCGTGCTGCTGACAAACTCCGAGGATCTGGCGGCGCAGGTCCAGCACCGACTCTGAATCCAGCAGCGAGCGGAAGAACAAATAGCCCTGCTCGGCCGCGCGCTCGCGCAATGCCTCAGGCGCGTCAAGCAGGGGTGTGGAATCGACAAAAGGTTCGACGTTGGTCATGGTTTGCTGGGCCATTGAATCACTCCTCTTCTTTGTCCCAAAAAGCGTGTAAGATGGCAATGTACTCGTCGGAAAGTCCGTGCTCAATCGCACCTTGAATGACGGCGTTGAGGTATTCCTCCGAGGGCGGATAGTGGTGTCCAGCGTCGAGGCGGGGGAAATACGTCCAAACTTCGCCTAACTTAGGTATGGTTATCGTGTCCCGCCGGTACTTGGTGCCCTCGCTTTCGTAGTGGTCGAGGCGTCTGAAGTCGTCCTCGGTCACTGCATAGATGACGCCTTCGAGGTAAGCGTCCTCGTTGGGCCGGATGCTGGCCACGCCCATGCCGCTGCGCGTAAAGGAGATCATCGGAAAACATAGCTCGTAACCTTCCAAGCGCACCACAGAGTGAACACGGGCACCCGGGCAGCGGGACCGCATCTGGCTCCAGAGCAAGTTGGACCCGTAGGCAAAGTAGAGCATTTCGGCCATTACCCGACCTCCTTCGGTTGGGGGAGAGCCACACCGCGCACGTTACCACCCCTTCCACGAGCCATCGGCGTGCCGGTACTGGCGATAGGCCATCGGCTCGTAGGGCAGCGCGGCTAGATCGGCTTCCTTGACCTCAACGCCGAGGCCGGGCGCGTCGGAGACGGCAATGTGGCCATCCTCAACGCGCCAATCGTGCTCGACATAGCGGTCGTACATCGAAAGCCAGAAGTGGTTGGTCTCCTGGATGAGAAAATTGCCCATCAGCGCATCGGCTTGTAGGGTCGCCGCCGTGCAGAGCGGGCCACCGGCGTTGTGCGGGGCCATCAGCATCTGTTCGGCTTCGGCGGCGCGGGCGATTTCGAGCAGATGCGCGATGCCAAAACAATGCGTGAGGTCCGGCTGCAAATAAGCGCAGGCGCGCTCGGCAATTAGGGGGCGAAATTGTCCTAGCGTAAAGAGCTTCTCGCCGGTGGCGATGGGAACGGGGCTTTTGCGCGCCACTTCTAAGAGAGCCTCCACCGAGCCGGTTTTGACCGGCTCTTCAAGCAGCAGCGGGCGGCAGGCCGCGGTGCGCCGCGCGAATTCGACGCTCATTTCGGGAGTGGGACTGCCGTGGGCGTCGAGGAGGATGTCGAACCCGGCCCCCACTTCCCGCCGCATCGCTTCGACGCAGGCGACCGAGTGGTCGATGGCTTCTCCATCCATCGGCCACGTGCGGCCCTCCAAGGGATTGCCTTTGACGCCAGCAAAACCCTGGTCTTGGATCCGACGCGCGCCCGCGGCGGCTTCCTCCGGCGAGGCAAAGATACCGCCGTTACTATAGACGCGAATTTTGTCGCGCCGCTTGCCGCCCAGCAGAGTATGCACCGGCACGCCCCAGGCTTTGCCCGCTAGGTCGTGCAGGGCGGCGTCAATAGCGGCGATGGCCGTGCCGAAGACCGGACCACCCTTCCACGGCAAGCGGTTTTGGATATCCTCGGTTAATGCCCGGTAGTGGAGCGGGTCGCGGTCCAAAAGCAGTTCTTCCCACGCGGCGAGCGTAGCCTCGACTGAAGGCACTAGCCACTCGCCGCTGCCCTCTCCCCAACCACTGAGGCCGATATCCGTCTCGATCTTGAAGAAGAGCCACGTCTTGGAAGAACTGGCAATCAGCGCGGCGGTGTCTTGGCCCGTGGGGACGCTAAATTTATAGATTTTGGTCGCGGTGATTTTCACGGCCACATCCTCTGGATTTTGACAAGGAGTGCGGATATAGTACCATTCAGACTCGCCGCACGCAAACCCTCGTCTCCTCTGAGGAATCATGGCCCAACAACGCTTTCAGCGCACCGCGCCCAGCGACCTAGTCCGCGTCGGAATGATCACCGGCCCCGGCGGCCACACCTTCAATATCTGGGGCGAAAAGATGAATCCCCCGCCCGGCACCCTCCGCACCACGGGCATGATAATGACCTGCGCTTGGTGCCTCGACGCGGAGATGCGCCAGCGCTTTGCAGAAAAGTACCCCGAGGTCCGCATGGTCGCCGATCCCCAGGACATGATCGGCCAAATCGATGGGGTGTACATCGACGACATCAACGCGATTTCACTCTATCCCCTGTTGGCACGGCCTTTTCTCGAAGCAGGCGTTCCAACCTTTGTCAATCGGCCCTTTGCCACCTCTATGGCCAAGGGACGGGAGATGGTGGAGACAGCTGACCGACACGGCACGGCGCTGTTGACCGCCTCGACGTGGGAGTTTTCCGAGAGCGCGGGCGACTTGCGCGCCAAGGCCGCGGATTTGCCCGACATCAAGGGCTATGTGGCGCACAACTCCATGAGCGACTACTACTCTCACGGCCTGCACGGCGTCTGGTACATCCACTCAATTCTGCGCGACGAGATCGCCAAGGGACGAGGCCGAACGCGCGCCGCCGCGTACCACACCCCCAATTGGCGGATTCCCGGCGGGATGATCGCCTACGAGCACGAGAGTCCGACGCGCCCGTACTACGGGGCGCTACACATGAGCTCGGGGGCCGACGGCAACGCCTATATGCGAATCTTCGGCGACCACCGAGGCGACGCTGAGGGACGGATTCCGGCCCGGGCCGGCTATTTCATGTACAACGCTTGGAACGCGCTCCAGCTCGGCATTCAGGAAATGTTCGAGACCGGCCAGTCGCCGGAGACGGGCGAGCAGCTTCTGGAGAAGCTGATGATGTTTCTCTTGCCCTTCTATTCGGCGTTGGAGCGCGGCGGTGCCATGGTGCAGCGGGAGGAATTGGGCGACTGGGAGCTGCCGCCCCCGTCCGCCGTGCTCATGGAAGACGGCCAGCCGACCGACAGCGCCTTTGCATCGCCCTACACCCAAGCCCAGCTCGCAGAAGCAGCGCAGATGCTGGGTGGCTAGGAGGCCTATATGTTGCGCGTAGTCTTCGTCGCCCTAGTATGCGCAGCGGTTCCGTCGTATGCCGCAGAAAGTAAGATGGAGCGGTGGTACGCCCTATGGACCATAGGCTACGGTCAAAATGGCTATCCTCTGGACTTGCAAGAAGCGCTTGATGAGCTGAGCTATGAACCAAACGTCGATCATTATGCGATAAGCACTGATGTCCTTGGCCTTTATATACCATTGGGCGAGCAGACCTTAATAGGAATCGTCACCAACGCCAATTACGATGTGTACACATTGGAGAATTCCCATAGTGAGGTTGATGTGTACAACTACATCTCAGGTGCTAGTTTTATTCATTTTCCCAATGCAAAGATCGGTGATGGAGGATTTATTCGCGTAGACGCGGGAATGGCTTTTGTCACAGCCAAAGTAATCTCTGAGGATGAAGAAAACTATGCAGAATCTGATATTGGTATCGGTGTCCTTGCCGGTGGCGGTTGGGCTTATCCTATCAGAGAAGGTACGCGCTTTATGGCAGGGTTGAACTTTGCAATACGGCGGGTCGAGAAGAGCTATTTCACAAGCTTGGGTATAAACGGAGCACTGTTCTAACTGTTCTAGAGGATTGAAGCAGGTTGATCTTCCAATCCCAAGCATTGAACATGGGACAGCCCCGCCAAGACAGGGAAAGCCAATATACCCACAGACAGGACGAAATCAAGAGAGAGGACTACTCGCCAAATATGGGGTAGCAGAGTATAATATAGACTAAAAGGAGGTCCCTATGAGCACTTCTCCATTTGAATTTACCCCTGAGCAGAAGGCTGTACTAGAGCAGCTTTCCCAAAAAACCGGGGAAGATATATGCAGCCTGATTACTCGTGCCTTAGAAAAGTTACAGGAAGAAGAACAGGACGAAACAGACTACCTGCTCTCCTCACCCAATAATGCTGCTTATCTCCGCAAGGCATTAGAGGACTTCCAACAAGGCCAGCGCAATTTTGCTCCTCGCGACTTAATCGGAGAATGAGAAACATCAGCTTCCATGCAGACGCTTGGCAGGATTACCTCTACTGGTATCAGACCAGCAAAAGCACTTTCAGGAAAATCAACGAGCTTATCCGAGACACCCAGCGCAACCCGTTTGCAGGGCTTGGCAAGCCTGAAGCTCTGAAGCATGATCTTCAGGGATGTTGGTCCCGTCGAATTACTCGAGAACATCGCCTCATTTACCGCATAGAGTCAGACACCCTCTTTATCTTATCTTGTCGCTATCACTACTAAATCTGGGAAAACACCCGTGAAAGCCTGGCGTTTCTATGCCTTCGGCGACATGCGGCTCGACGACATTGAGCTAACGCCCTGCCCACCCGACCACGTGCTAGTCGAGCCGCTGGTAGTCCAACCCAGCGCGACCGAAGCCCAGCTCGCCTTTGGGATTCCAACCTTGGCGTACGACCACGTCAAAAACCGGCTGGAGACAGACGCGCCACTCCAGCTCTTCGGCCACGAATTTTGCGCCCGGATCGTAGAAGTCGGCTCAGCCGTCACAGGATACGCACCCGGCGACCGCGTAGCAGCCCGCGCCAAGCTACCCTGCGGCGACTGCCCCATGTGCCACTCCGAGCGCACCGACGACTGCCGACTCGGTCCGATCATCGGCTTCCAACTGCCCGGCTGCTTTGCCGAGCACGCCCTGCTCCCGGCCATCGCGCTGGTCAAGGTCGATGACCGCATCTCCGACAGCGAGGCCGCCACCTTGCAATCGCTGAGCGACAGCATCGCCGGAGTCGAGACCGCGCAGATCCGACCGGGCGATTCCGTCGCCGTCTTTGGCCAAGGCAGCATGGGCATCGAGAGTATGCAGGCCGCGCGCGCCTGCGGAGCTGGTCAACTCATCACCGTAGATGTGCGGCCCGAGGCGTGCGAGATCTCGCGCGCGCTAGGAGCCGACCACGCCATCAACGCCAGCGAGGACGATCCAGTCGAAGCAATCCGCGACCTGACCGGCGGCGAGGGTGCCGACGTGGTCTTCGAGTGCGCCGGCGGCAGCGTCAAACTCGGACTAGCCGGCGACCGGGCGCTCAAACAGGCCATGCACGCAGTGCGCTCCGGCGGCAAGCTGGTAGGCGTCTCCTGGTTTGGCGGCCCCCTAGAACTGGATGTGGACCTGATGAGAGAACGCAGCCTACGCTACCTCTTCCCGGACATCAGCTCGCAGGCCCATCTAGAGTACACAGTGCGGCTAGTCGCCTCGGGACGCATCAGCATGAAACCCACCATCCGGCACGTATTAGAGGGAATCGACAAGGTGCCGGAGGCATTTGAAATCACGGCGCACAAAGCCCAGTACCAAGCCATCAATCCCGCGCAAGTCGTGATCGCCACCTAGGGAATGTCTGGGTAGTTCAACGGCATCCCCGTCTTACCCAAGTCGTATTGCGCTATGTGCCAACGCCCCAAGTTGGCGCTGAGAAAGAGCGACCGATCCGGGCCGCAGAAGGCGATATTGGTCGGAGCCGCCATGGCAGTGCCCTCGTAATCGTCGGCCAAAACGTCGAGTTGGCCGTCGGCATACTGATAGATGCGGTCCGGGCGATAGCAGGAGCAGTACAGGGTGCCCTCGTCGTCAAAGGCGAGGCCGTCGGGAACAGTCTGCGGAAGTTCAAACACGGTCTCGGCGGCACCGGCGCGGCCATCGGCCTCGATTTTGATGCGGGCCACGCGGGGATTGATGCTCATAGCCACGTAGAGATATTCTCCCGCCGCATCCAGCGCCGTTCCATTGGGAAAATCTGGCAGAGCGCGGCTCCACACCTCGCCTTGGCCCCCCGGAGCGACCTTGCAGATCCAACCGTCGTTTTTGTGCCAACCCCCAGAATTGGACACATACAGGTTGCCAGCCGCGTCAAAGACCGGGTAGTTGGCCACAGTCAGCGGCACCTCGCCCGCGCGGTCGCAATACGTGCTGACCGCGCCATCCGGCTCGACGCGCTTGACGTCGCCGTTACAGACGTACAGGCGGTGCTGGGCATCCTGACAGATGCCGCCGACAAAGCCGTCAACTCGGGCGAACTCTTCGAATTCGCGCCGGGCCAAGTCAATGCGATAGATCTGGCCCGCTTCGCCGCCGGCATAGGCATAGCCATCGCAGCCCCAAGCAATGCACTCGGGGTGGTCGAGGCCGCTGCCAAAGTCGCCGATAATCGCTGAAATTTGGGTGTGGGTATCGAGAAGAGCCATAGCGTTCCTTTCGCAATAGAGGCATCAGGTCGGCCTCGACGGTAATTCAAAGTCGCCGCGCCGACAACCCCCTTATTGACAGCCGCCTATGGGTGCGCTATGGTCTGCTCTCCCAACATGCACCCCGCGAGGTCCCGTGCAAGCCACTAAAATCGAACGCTTAGAGACTATCCTCTGGGACCGCTGGCTCCTCCTGAAAATTCACTGCGAAGACGGCACCGTCGGCATCGGCGAGGGCGGCGTCCACGGCTGGCAGCGGCCCACCAAAACCATGCTCGAAACCATGGCCCCGGCCCTTGTTGGCAAGGATTCCGCCCGCATCGAGCACCACTACCAGTGGCTGTACCGCTCGTCGCACTTTATGGGGTCGGTCGTCCAAGGAGCGCTCTCGGCCATTGACATCGCCCTCTGGGACATCAAGGGCAAGCGCCTCGACGTGCCGATCTACGACCTGATGGGCGGCAAAACCCGCGACAAGGTCCGCTGTTACATGCACGTCGGCGGCGATTCGCTCGACGCACTCGTCGCTGATGGCTTGGCCAAGGTGCAACAGGGCTTCACCGCCCTCCGCTTCTCGCCCTTCGCGCCCAACTATTACTTGCACAAGTCCTACGCCGAATGGGCCGACGAAGCCGTGCGCCGCGTCGGTGCGTTGCGCGAAGCCGTTGGCAATGGCATCGACCTCTGCGTCGAGATCCACCGCCAGATGAATCCCGCTGAGTCGATCTGGCTCGGCCGCCGCCTCGAACAATTTCACCCGTACTTCTACGAAGACCCCATGCTACCCGACAGCCCGGCGATCATGGGCGAAGTCCAAGCCCAGTGCAATATCCCCATCGCCACCGGTGAGCGCTTTTCCAGTATCTTCGAGTACCAACAACTCCTCGATGCTAAGGCCACGTCCTACATCCGGCCGGACGTCTGCTTGTGCAGTGGCCTGACCGGTTCCAAAAAGGTCGCGGCCATGGCCGAAGCCCGCCACGTCAAAGTCATTCCCCATAATCCCCTCAGCCCAGTCAGCACGGCCGCCTGCATTCAACTCGACGCCTGCATCCCCAACTTTGCATTGCAGGAGTACACCGGCGAAGCCGAGCCGCCCAAGAGCGAGCTGTTGGTTGAACCACTTAAACTAGAAGAAGGCTACTTGATCGTGCCCGAGGGACCCGGCCTCGGAATCGCACTCGACGAGGATGCCTTGCGCCGCCATCCCGTCCAAGACAAGATCCTCGACACACCTATCGGCTACGACGGGTCAGTGCAAGACCGCTAAGGATACATCATGGATTTTGCCGAATTAGCAGACGAACAACGCGAATTCTTCGACGCCAACGGCTATCTCATCGTCCCCGACGCGCTCGATCAAGATACCATCGACCAAGTCGCCACAGCCGCCGACCGCCTGATGGACGACTTCGCCTACGAGGGCTATTACCAGCACCGCCGCGACGGTCTAGTCCAAGACCCTACCCTCGCCAAGCTGGCCACCGACTCGACGATCATCCCGCTCGTCATCCAACTCCTCGGCACCCATATCCACATCACCAACACAGCTCTGATCTACAAACACCCCCAGCCCGCCGACGACCCCAGCGACTGCACTTGGCACCGCGACGTCGGCGTCCACCTCGATTTGGGCCACGTCCATCTCCCGCGCGTTGGACTCAAGGTCGGCTATTGCCTCACCGACATGGACGGGCCTCATACCGGTGCCACGCTCTTCGCGCCCGGCAGCAATTGCCTCGCCGAACCTATCGTCATTCCCAAAGACCAGATCCACCCCGCAGAGTACCTCGAACCCCATCTCAAAGCCGGCGACGCCTTTCTCTTTGAAAGCCGCATCTACCACGGCGCGGCCATCAACAGCCAAGACCACGTCTCCAAAGTCGCGATGTTCGGCTATCACTACTGCTGGGTTCGCCCCGACTACTACCTGCGCTACTACGCCGACGAAGTCCAGCCGAGCGCGGCCGTAGTCGCCAATCTCGACGACGTCGGCCGCCAGCTTCTAGGGGCCACCGCCGACGCGCAGGGACGCGAAGCCCCCAACGGCATCGACTGGGCCATCGCCGAATGGGCCGCAGAGCACGGCTTGTCTTTGGAAAGAGCACCGCAGCGAATCGACGCGGTATGAGGTTAGCATGGCACGCTGTGCGAGAGGAAAAATCTCCGCGTCGATGGAATAGGACTAACCCTCGCTCTCGTCCCCTGCAAAATCTAGGTTAGCCACCCCAACGCCCCGCTGGTATTCATACGCCTCATCTACCGGCGCAATGACCCAAGCATTTTCCGGCTGCAAATCGCCGACCAACTCAAAGAACCCCCGCGACGGCCTAGGGGCTTTTGAGAATTTGCATTCAAAGACCACCGTCCTGCCCCCTCGCTCCATTACTATATCTATCTCCGCTCCGTTGCCTGTGCGAATAAACGACGGTCGCCAGCGGGGCATCGCAGCAATCAGATGCTCCAGCACCAAACCCTCCCATGATGCGCCGACTATCGGATGTCCGAGCAATTGGTCGTACCTTTCGATTTCGAGCAACGCATGCAAGATACCGCTGTCCCTTATATACACTTTGTGAGAACTGACCAAGCGTTTCTTCAGATTCGCCTCGCAGGGAGGCAATAGGCGAATCATATACGTTTGCTCGAGAACAGCTAGGTACTTCTTTAGAGTCGGCACCGACACATCGACCGCTCCGGCCAGCTTGCTATAGTTGATCGTCTGGCCGTGGTAATGCGCCAGCATCTGCCATAGCCGCCGCACCACGGGCACCGGCAGACTTAGGCCGAGCGCGGGAATATCTCGCTCCAAAAAGGTCTGAATAAAATCCTGCCGCCAAGCAAAGCTATCCTCGGCATCCCCAGCGAGCAGGCTATCGGGAAACCCTCCGCGCACCCACAGCGTTTGCCAATCGGCGACCTGCCTTGTCTCCGACCGCAAAAATGGCGTCAATTGCAGATAGGCGATGCGACCGGCCAGTGATTCGCTCGACTGCTGGATCAACTCCCGCGATGCCGATCCGAGAATCAAAAAGCGCCCCGGACGCCGATCTCTATCAATTTCGGAGCGCAACACTACAAAGAATTCCGGCAGGCGCTGAATCTCATCCAGACACACCAGCTCTTGGCGATGTTGTTCGAGAAAGAGTTCGGGTTCGGCGAGTCTGTTGAGATCAATGCGGTTCTGTAAATCCAGATAGGCCACTGACTGGCCCTTTAAATATTCGCGGGCCAGTGTTGATTTACCGCATTGACGAGGACCAAGGATTGCAACGGCGGGGGAACGTCCCAAGGCTCGTCTTAACTCTTTTTCTGCTTTTCTCGGCAAATATCCATGCAAATTGCTAACATCCTTTCGCATTTTACATGGATAATAGCTGAACTATGACAAATTTTCAAGTAGAGCCGTTGCAAATTCTCCTTGTCGTTGTCGTCTCTTATATTTAGCCGCATCTTTTTTGACTGCACATTCCATAAGGAAAGTTTCCCAGCAAGACTGCACGGGAACGTAAACCCGGTGGCGCGTGGCGCGGTATTAAGAAATCGCACTCCAACAGAAAGATTCAAGTACCCCCGTGAAAATCCGCCCCTTTAGCGCTAGTCACCTTTCGCCTTGCATCCTAGTCACCCTCGTCACCATTATAGCCTCCATGACCCACGCCCGAGCCGACTCCGACCGCATCCAGTCCTACGCCGCCAATCCGCGCTACTGGCAGTACGACGGCCAGCCCGTGCTCCTGCTAGGCGGAACGATCAAAGACTGCCTCTTCCAAATACCCGACCTCGAAGCCCATCTCGACCTCCTGCAATCAGTCGGTGGCAACTACGTGCGCAATACCATGAGCGACCGCCGCGTTTACGGTTATGAGGTCCCAGCCTTCCACCAAGGTGCTGATGGCTTGTACGACCTCAACCGCTGGAATCCGATGTATTGGCAGCGCTTTGCCGATCTTTTGCGCTGGACCGCCGAGCGCGACATCATCGTCCAGATAGAAATGTGGGATCGCTTTGACCACAGCCAACAACATTGGGAGAAAAGCCCTCTCAATCCAGCCAACAACATCAACTATACCGTCGAGGAATCGGGTCTAGAAACGGACTATCCCGCCCACCCCGGCGGCAACTGGCAGCCCTTTTTCTACACCGTCCCCACCTTGCGCAATAACCAAGTCGTGCTGCCCTACCAACAAGCCTTCGTCAATCAAGTCCTCAAGCACTCCCTCCCCTACGACCACGTGCTCTACTGCATGGACAACGAGACCAGCGGCGATCCTGCGTGGGGTGCCTATTGGAACGACTACATCAAGGAGCGGGCTCAGCAGGCGGGCAAGACCGTTGAAACCACTGAAATGTGGGACGAGTGGGACGTGCGCGGGCAGACGCATCGCGCCACCTTCGACCACCCGGAGCAGTATTCTTTCATCGACATCTCACAGAATAGCTGGCAGCGCGAGCAGATCAATTGGGATCGCGCGCAGTGGGTGTGGCAATACATCGCCGCGCAGCCCCAGCCGATCAATTCAACCAAGATCTACGGTGCCCAAACGCATCGGGACCAAAGCCGCGGCATCAACGACCGCCACGCCACCCAATGCTTTTGGCGCAACCTCATCGGCGGCTTTGCCTCCAGCCGCTTTCACCGGCCACCGTCCGGTATCGGGCTAAGCCCCCAAGCCCAAGCCCACATCCGCAGCGGGCGCATGCTGACCGAGGTCTTCGACTTTTTCAACGCCGAGCCGAATTCCGACAGCGCTTTGCTGCGCGACCGCGCCGCCAACGAGGCTTATCTCAGTCGCGTCCCCGGCCGCCAGTACGCGCTCTACTTTACCGATGGCGGTGCGGTAGGTCTTGACCTGACCGGAGTAGAAGGCACCTTCCAAGTCCAATGGCTCGACATTGTCGCCAGCATCTGGACATCCGCCGCTGACTTAAATGGCGACACCATAGCGCAACTAGCCCCTCCCCGAGACGGCCCCGGGGTCGCCTTGCTGACGCGGCGCTAGCAGGAGAACAACATGAACCATAGTGACCGCGTCTTCTTCGGGCAGACCGATCTTCAGGTCTCGCGCTTGTGCCAAGGCACCGCCTTCCGCCACCTGCCCCGCGCCGACAGCCCCCAATCCCTAGCCGTGCTCCACCACTGCTTGGACCAAGGCGTCAACTTCTTCGACACAGCGCAGGCCTACGGCTGGGGTGGGGCCGAGGAAGTGCTGGGGAGGGCAATCGCTGGCCGCCGCGACGAAGTCGTCATCTGCACCAAGGTTCCCGGCTCGCTGGCCCCCACAAGCGACGGCGACCCCGGCGAGCGCGTCCGCTACACCCGCGCCCATCTCACCGACCGCCTCGAAGAAAGCCTCCACCGCCTGCGTACCGATCGCGTCGATCTCTACCTTTTGCACCACCGCGACGAGGGCACGCCACCGGAGGCCATCGCCGAGGTCATGGAGGATCTGGTGCAAGTGGGCAAAACTCGCTATTGGGGCGTCTCCAACCACGCCGCCGCCGAAGTCGAAGCCTTCCTCAACCTAGCCCCCATCGCTGGCGTCGAGGACTACTACAACATCGCTGGCAGCCACTGCGACGAAGCGGGGCGCTCGCGAGTGGAGATTTACGAAGAGGAAATGCTGCCCCTGCTGCGGCGCACCGGACTAGGCTGCCTAGCCTTCAGCCCGATGGACACCGGCCTGCTGGCCCGGCCCAACGACCCCGCTCTCGCCGCTTTAGTCGCCGCCATCGACCAAGTCGCCGCCGACTTGGGCACCTCCCGCGCTGCCGTCTGCGTCGCTTGGGTCCTGCATCAGGGCATTACCTGCGTACTCGCTGGTGCCGAAAGCGCCGCGCACGTCGACGCCAATCTCCAAGGCACCCGCCTCCAACTTCCCGCAGACGCCCTCGCCGCCCTCGACCAAGCGCGCCGAACCTATCGCGCCAGCCAACAGGAGCAACGCCCGTGAACATCGTCGACGCTCATATCCACGTTTGGACCTCCGACTTCGACCAGTATCCGCTAGCCCCCGGCTTTACGCCCGCCGACCTATGGCTGCCCTCCTTTACCCCCGACGATCACTTTGCCTATAGCCGCAAGGTCGGCAAAGTCCGCCTCAACCTAGTGCAAATGACCTGGTACGGCCTCGACCATAGCTACATCCTCGACCTGATCGCCTCTGATTCCGAGACTTATACTGGCACCGGCATCGTCCCCGGAGTCTCCGACGTGTCGCTGGCCGACCCGGGCAAGACCATGCTCGCCTTGGCCGAGGGGGGCATTCGCGCCTTCCGTGTGCGCGGCGGCAGTACCGGTCGTCCAACCGCCTTTGGCCGTCAGGATCGCTGGCTCGACTACCCCGGCTACGAATCGATGTTCCGCACCGGAGCCGAGCACAATCTGGCCCTCAGCTTCCTCATGGGACTCGCAGACCTGCCCGGCCTAATCCGCCTCTGCCGCCGCTTTCCGGAAACCCCCGTTATTCTCGACCATATCTGCGGAGTGCGCATCCGCGACGGCGTCTGGCCCGAAGGCGATATCCGCACCCTCTGCAACATGGCCCGCTACCCGCGCGTCATGGTCAAACTCGGCCCGTTCCAAGCACTCGGCAACGGCGAGGCCCCTTACCTCGATCTCCTGCCCCTCATCGAGCGCATCGTCGATGCCTTTGGCCCTGAACGCGTCATGTGGGAAAGCGACAGTGGCGGCCCCGTCCGCATGAAAAATCCCACCAATGACTTTGCCGCAGCAATCGCCCTAATCCGCGACCACGCCGATTTCCTCAGCCAAAGCGACAAGGAGCAGATCCTAGTCAAAACAGCCGAGGACTTCTTCTTTAACCGTTAGGAAAGAACCGCCATGGAACTCACCGACGCCCATCTCGACGAATTAGACCAACGAGGTTTTATCATCTTGCCCGGCTTCCGCCACGGCGAAGAGCTAAAAGCAATGCAGCAAGCCCAGCGCTGCGTCCTGCCATCGTGGGATGAAGTAAAGGACGACCCGCCCCCCGGCCGCGCCATCCTCACCGAATTCCCGCCCCCTGAAATGGCGCTGCTGCGCGGCATCGTCCACCATCAAGCCTGGGCATTCGCCAGGAAGTGGTTTGGCACTGAGCATATCCACTTCCGCGCCGGCTGCATGATCGCCCGCTATCCAGGTTTCAAAGGCGGCGGCACCGGCTCGGACGCCTCCGCGCTGCATCTCGACAATGGCAACAACTCGCTGCTGCCGCCCTCCGACTCAGCCCGCGCCTTCGGCCAGCTCGGCTTCTGGCATCACCTCGAAGCCGTCGGCGAGGACCAGGCACCGCTGCGATTGATCCCCAAAGAACATGGCCGCGATATGAGCAAAGCCGTGCCGCTCGTCTGCGAGGCCGGCACCCTCTGCGTCTTCACCAATTACACCATGCACTCCGCCAGCGACTATCTGCGCGCCGACGGCCAGCGCTATACCTGGGGTTTCGGCCTCGGCCGCGCCGACCACTACTGGGAGGGTTTCCGCCATTACACCGACAAGGGCCAAAACCCGATCTTCCGCGAATTCATCGGCACCCTCACCGCCGCCGAAAGGGAAGTCTTCCGCTTCCCACCCGCCGGCCACGCTTATTACACACCGCAAACCCTCGCCGCCCTCGAAGAACAGTACCCCGGCTGGAATGCCCGCAATGAATACTAACTCGGTGGAGGATCTGCCTTGATGCGCCCCCCCTCATTCCGTACACTCCCCCACAACTAGCCCACCCCACCTTCCCAAAGGAGTTTCCATCGTGAAAATCGGCCTCTACGCCTCCATGTTCGGCAAAGACGATCCGCCCACTCTGCAAAGTATCGAAAGTTACATCGACCACGCCTACGACCTCCGTCTCGACTTAATCGACTTCCGCCGCGACCGAGGCTTTAGCTCCGAAGACGCCTCCTACCTCATCAAGACCAAACTCGCCTGCATCGAAAAGGGCCTTGCCATCGGCTACCTAGCTTCCGGTGGACACTTCGTCGGCAGCGACGAGGACCTGCGCGACAAGGTCGCCACCGCCAAGGCCGATATGGACATCGCGCTGATTTTGGGCGCGCCCATGATCCGCCTGTTCTGCGGCCAGCCCCTCACCGACCCAGAGGAGCGCGCCCGCGAAATCCGCTGCTTTCAGGAGGTCGCCGACTACGGCCTCGAAGTAGGCATCGCCATGGGCCTGCAAAACCACCCCTCCACCGGCGACGACGTCATACGCATCATCGAGGAAACCGACCGGCCCAACTTCAGCTTCCTGCTCGACACCGGCCAGTGGTGCGGCTCGCCAGCTCGCAACCAGGGCATTCCCGACCCGGATCACGACATCTACGCCTACATGCAGCAGACCGCCCATTTAGCGACCCATGTTCGCGCCAAGTTCTACAAGATCGACAGCGGCAAGGAGGAGTGGATCGACTACGAGCGCATCGTCCCCATCCTCGCCGAGGCCGGGTACAACGGGCCGCTTTCTGTCGTCTTTGAGGGCAAGGATGTCAATGATTGCGACGACAAGGAGGTCATGCGTTTGGCAGCCGCACAACTGCGGGATTTGGTCTCCCGGCTCTAAAGCCATGCGCGTCAACCGGGATCAATTCTTAGAACAAGGCTACGTAATCCTGCGCCACTGCATCCCGCCAGAGATGCTAGATGCAGTGCGCACCGCCTGCGAAAAAATGGTTGATCGCCAGCGGGCAATCTGGGCCCGCGAGCGAGCACCAGATGCCCCGGCCGGCGGCGTCTGGGAAACGGCTCCCCAACCTCGGCTGCACCTGCAAACCATGCAGGACCAGATCGACGCAGAGACCGCCCTGTCGATAGAAATTTGGCTCCACGAAAACTTGCAGGGAGCTAGTAGCGAGTTGCTGGGGTTAGCAGATGCCGCGGTCACTGAGATGATGATGATGTGCAGCCCGGTCCGCGACCACGGCCCAGCCAAGTGGCACCGCGACTTCTACCCGCCCTACTGCGCCCCACTCCAAGGCTACGCCGACGACATCCTCGAAAACGGCCCGCGCTATGTGCAGTGGAATATCCCGCTCTACGACGACGACGTGCTGTGGGTCGTGCCCAAAAGCCACATCCGCCGCAACACCGAGGAAGAAAATCGCCAACTCACTAAAAACAACCGCGCCCCGCTCGCCAGCGGAGTGCAAACTCACCTCAACGCCGGCGACGGCGTGGCCTACATCCTGCCGATCCTACACTGGGGCAGCAACTACAGCACCAAGCTGCGCCGCACCATCCACGGCGGCTTTTCCGATTTCACTCACTACCCAGACCTCAGCTACCTCGAACACCTCTCACCAGCGGCCCAAACTACCTTCACCCGCTGGGACCAACACAGCCAACAGAAGTTAGGCCAAACCGAGGCCGCGCTCCGTGCAGCCTTACAAAACGACGGCGCGGCCTACCACACCGCGCTCGACGCCCTGCATCTAGGCCGCGGCCCCAAGGGCCAGTTGCAATCGACGCTGTTCTTGAGCAAAGCCGCACGCCGCATCCACCACCTCAAACGCCCCGATTTTGCCGCGCTCCCTGCCCAAGACCAACGCTACGCCACCAGCATGCACCCGATGACCTTGCAGTGGGGACAACTCATCGCCGACCGCTTTTCAGCAGCGGAAGCCGCCGCGTTGTGGGCGCGCTTTGAGCCTTTGGACGACGCCCTGCAAGCCCTAGACTTGCAATGGGCCCCTGGTTTCCAAGGCGAGGATACCCATTACTACTTCAACGATGTACCCCCCGACCTCAGCGTCGAACGCTTTATCGCCGGTTGGGATCAGAAAGCGTAGCTCAGCGCCACGCTAGGCGTCCCCGTCCGTGCTCCCGCTTGCAGCTTGAGCCGCTTGCCGTACTTAAACCGCACCCGGTCGCGCTTGGCCTCAATTACTTGGATGCCGTGCAAGAAGTCGTAGATCATACTGCCGGCGATGGTAATCACTCCCAACGCAACTAGCGGTACGCCTATCCCGCGATCGCGATGGAACTCGTGCAGGCGGTACTTGGGCGTCTCGCCTTCTAGCGAAACGGGAATCTTCTCGTAGCGTCTTTCTTTGCCGTTGTCCCCGGCGTTGACCGTCAAGACATCAAAATCCGTATCCGCGAACTCGCCCTCTTCCCAGAGTGCAGCCCCAGCGATGATCGAGGCGACGCCCGCAAGACTCGTGGCCAAAAGCCACTTCCCGGTCGTAGGTTCCCCCGCGTAAAAGTGCATCATGCCCGGCACCGGAATCGCGCTCCGCATCAATCCGGTGGAGATGCGGCGGTTCATGTCCTGGTACTCTTCGTAGGTCATGTCCTGCGGTATGGGCATTAGCGGTACCTCGTTCAGCACATCGCCTGTTCCCTGCGCCACAGCCGACGACGGCACGACGAGTGCCAACGCAAGCGTCACTATCCCTAGCGCGCATTTTCTCATGGTTAATCCTCCTGTTGTTAGATTAGTGACTAAGTACACGACAGTGGAAGTGGTATGAGATGCTTCGCTCCGCTCAGCACGACAAGTACTGGTAGCTGCTTCACAGTGTCATGCTGAGCGGAGCGAAGCGGAGTCGAAGCATCTCATACCTTAATGTCCATTGGTTGCAACTTATAACACCTGAGCACGGCAATGGTGTCACCCCTATCCGCGGGCTCACTATGAGCCGTCCCACTCCTTGCCCTAGGACCGGGAGCGGCCTACTTTCCTTGGGTATCCGGCCAGACTCCTCCGCTGCGAAGCCGAGCGGGAATTGAACTTTTTGACGTGGTCGGTCCAATATTTCTCTGTTGGGACCGACCCCGTTCCACTGCAAATCCGTCAAATCTTCCTAAGGCAGGGTGCGTGGCCGCAACACCCATCTTTCACGCGGAGAAATCTCATGAAGATAGCACACCTGCTAGGAGTAGGTTGGACCTCGCTCGTCCTGCTCGCCTGCAACGGCCAAGCAGTCAAAACCGACACCCCGGCCAAAGTGGAAACCGAAGAAGAAAAGGTCCTCTACGCCTTGGGCCTAGCCATAGCGCAAAACTCCCTAGAGCCGTTCAAAGGTCAATTCAGCGACGCGGAAATAGCCGTGGTCATGCAGGGCTTTGCCGATGCCGTCAAGGGCGGCGAGCCCATCGTCTCCCTGCAGGAATTCGGCCCCAAGATCAACCCCATGTTGCAGGAGCGCTTGCAAAAAGTTCAGGCCCAAGCCGCGGCAGAGGGCGAGGCATTCAGGGAAAAGGCCGCCCGAGAAGAAGGTGCCGTGCAAACGGCTTCCGGCCTCATCTTCAAAGAGCTGACGGCCGGTACCGGGGCCTCGCCCAAAGCCACCGACCGGGTCAAAGTCCACTACCACGGCTCGCTGATTGACGGCACTGTCTTCGACAGTTCGGTCGAGCGCGGCGAGCCCATCACCTTTGCTCTCGACCAGGTGGTCAAAGGCTGGACTGAGGGACTGCAAATGATGAAAGTGGGCGGCAAGGCCAAGCTGACTATCCCACCCGAGTTGGCCTACGGCCCAGGGGGGCGCGCAGGGATTCCGGCCAACGCCACTCTGATTTTTGAAGTTGAACTGCTGGGCATTGAGTGAGGTAGGTCCGAAGGAGCCTTGCGTGACGGAGCGGGTGCCTTGCCTTGTTCACGTCTCCCACTCCGCGTAAATGTCCGCGATCACCTCGTCGATCGGTGCCCGGTGCGTCTCCGCGTCGAGCACCGATGCCTGCGCCGCAGCTTCGGCGAGCAGGGTCGGCAATTTAATCTGTTCCGCGTCAAAGACGTATTCGTGCCAGCCAGCCTCGGTTGTCAGGAGTTCGGCTCGGCTCAGGTCAGGAGCCTCCTCCCCACTCGTCTGCAAGCGCAACCGCCGTCTGTCCCCAAAGTGATTGCGCAACTCGTCAAAGGGGCCGTCAAAGGCGATCCGCCCCCGGTCTATCATCACAATTCGGCCAGCTAGCTGTTCCAACTCGTCCATATCGTGGCTGGTGATCATCACCGTTACGCCCTTCTCGCGGTTCAGATCCTTGATAAAGTCGAGTATATGGCACCTAGCCAGCACATCGACGCCAATCGTCGGCTCGTCCAAGAAGAGGATCTCCGGCTCGTGCATGAGCATCAACCCGAGGTCTGCCCGCATCTTCTGCCCTAGGCTTAACTGCCTCGCCAAACTATCCATGAACTCGTCGAGGCCCAGCAACTCGCGCACAAAGCCGAGCATCCGCTCGTAGCGCTCGTGTGGAATATCCCACACGACCCGCTTCCATTCAAAACTCGCCGACACGGGCTGATCCCACCACAGTTCAGTGCGCTGGCCAAAGACCACGCCAATGCGATTGACATAGGCCACCCGGTCCCGCATCGGGTCCATTCCCAAAGCCCGCACGCTCCCCGACGTCGGTGCCAGCACGCTCGACAGCAGCTTGACCGTCGTCGATTTGCCCGCACCATTGGGGCCAGCGTAGGCGACGATCTCGCCCCGACGCACAACAAGGTCCACATCCTGCAGGGCGCGAATCTCGCGCACCCGGGGCCGAAAGAGATTTTTGAACACATCGCGCATATGCGCCGAGCGCTGGCGTTGGTAGAAGGTCTTGTTGACGCCCTGCAACTCAACTGCGATGTCCCCAGCGCAAGTAGCGCTGCGATCCCGTGTGTCCATATTGATTCATTCCTTTCTTGATAGCTATCAGCGCCACAAAGCTCAGGGCGCAAGCGAATATCGGCGTAGTCCACAGCGACCCATCACCTTGGTCGATCCCGAGCAAAACCCGACAGGGATACCATGCGACAAAACCCACCGGCAGCACGCTCAACAGACCGTGGGCCAAGAGCGGATGCAGCCCATCGAGCGGAAACGACTTCAACTGCCAAGCGAAACTAATCGTACGGGAACTAATTTCCTCGGCACCCACCGGCGACCAAAACGCCAGCGCGCTCCACAAATAGGAGAAGGCCAAAACCACCACGCAGGAAGACAGCAGGTGGACTCCATAGCACAGCCACCAGCCGGGTTCCGAGGCCATATCAAGCCGCCCCAAAGACCAAACGCTAATCCCCAACCCGACCATGAATCCCCAGCAGCCGGAGAAGGGCATAAATCCCTCGGTGAGCAGGGCCATCCACAAGGGCTGCGGCTGCACCAGTGTGTGGTCGAACTGTCCACGGCCAATGCGGCGGCTGACGGCCAGCACGTTGTAGCTGAAAAACATTTCGAGCAGTCCCTGTACTAGGGCGGCGTAGCCGAGCATGAAGAGAATCTGGTCCTGACTCCACGCTCCGATCCCAGCGAAGCGCTCGGCTAGGAGGAATACCGCCACCACCCCCGAGAGGCTGAGGATGAAGTCGGAGACGACGTTGATGAGAAAAAACTTGAAGTCCCGGGTCATCCACATGAAGTCGAGATAGGCTTGCACCCGCCAGCGCCTGATAATCTGGACTACGGGGTTGCGCTTAGCCTCCATGGGACACCAGCCTTTCGCGATTGTGGCACCAGAGTGCGTGCGCACTAACCCACAGCACTACAGCCCAAGTTGCCTGCAAAGGGATGAGGTAATGTGGATCGCCCGTACCGGTGTAGAGGCGCAGTGGCGCCGACGCCAGCGAGGCAAAGGGCAGCCATTCGAGATAGTCCCCGAGGCCCCACGGCAAGAGTGCCAGCGGTACTAGCCGGCCCGACAACAGCACCGTCAATGTGGTGCGGATCCGTTGCAGCGCGTACACGCTGTGCTCCAAGAAGACCATGCACGCGGCAAAGAACAGATCCAACGCCGTGCCCACCGCCACGCCCAGCGCCAAACTGAGCAGGAACCACAGTCCGGCCGTCCATGTCGCTGGGAAAGGATCAACTCCCAACAGCGGCGCGATGAGCAACAGCGGCAGTGCAAAGAACAGCAGGCCGGGGATCCAGCTGCCGACCATCTCGGCCAGCATCTGTCCGTAGATCCCCATCGGCCGCAAGAAGCGGTTGGCTATATTTCCGCTCCACAGATCGTCGTCGATCCGGGTGCGGCCTGAGAGCTGGTCGGCAAAAATTGCCGCGACCATGGTATAGGTCAGCACCGCCTCCAAGCTCATCCCCGCAACTACGCCCTGACCTGCCATCACCGTGCGCCAAAGCGAGAGCAAGATCGCCACGTGGAATAGCCGTAGCGCGAAATCGCCAATTAGGCCCCAAAGCGCGTCGTTGAGCGACTGTGTCGCAACGATGGCGATGGTTTTCCCGTATTTGTGCAGTAGTGTTATCATCGATTATCTCCAAAAAAAGACCGCAGACAATAAGCCCGCGGTCTCTGAAAGTCATAAAAAAGCCGGAAGCGAGGCTTCCGGCTAAATTATACAACTCATTGTTTATAAATGTCTTAGCTTGTCCTCTTCAGAGCGGCGTGGGCATACCTATCCTTTGCGAGGCCCCAGTGGAACCTCTCATGCGGCTCAATTCGCTGCCTACGCGCAAGGCAATGGATAAGAGGTGGTAGTTGTTCGCTTGCATGGCAGGCCAATTTATGGAGGAGGGTTTATCATGTCAAAACAGTCTTATCCCAACCCCGTCGGCAATGGATGGTACTTCACCTCGACTTCCACGTCTGTGACTCTCAGCGGGCTCACCAAATCGTCCGGTCGCTCCACCAGCGCAATTTCCAAGCGGTTCGCCCCCTGCTGCGGCCGCACCTGCTGCAAGTCGAAAATCAGCCACATGCCCTGATACGGGACGACCTTATAGCCGTGCTCGCGGCGGCATATCTCCCCTTGCAGCGACTGGCCGTTGAGCGCGATTTCCAAGCGGTCGTCCGAGACCAAATCGACGATCCTGATCCGCAAGAGCACCTGACTGACGCGGCCTTCTTGCGCATCATCGGCCAAGTAAAAGGGAATGGTATGCTGCGCCCGATCGTCGGCTGCGATCTCCACCGGCAGCGCCACTGGGTACTGATTTTCCTCACCCGCTGCCCGCCGCGCCAACACGTAGTGCTTATCCTTTTCCTGCATCAGATCCCGACTGCCCAGTTCGCTCAGCGCGCTGCGCTCCCGGTCTCCTAAAGGCCAGGGCATAAACCACGCGTACAGCCCGTCACAGCCCCGATCCAACAGATTCACCGCCGCCGCACGAAGCTGAGCCGGAGTGGGACAAACCCGCTCGGCCCCAACCGATTCATCAGCTACGTAGGGCTGCAAGGTGCCATAGACCGCCGCGTCGGCCGCGTGCGCCGCTTCGACCAGCCAATCTATCGGCATGTCCCCATCGAGGATCATATAGCCGTAGCGGATCGGCACCAAGAAATCCACCAACCCGCGCTCTAGCCAAGTCCGCACGTCCAAGCCCTGCGCCAAATTCATTTCCTCGGTGGGCAACACCCGCGCTCCAACCACCCCCGACCGCTGCCCGCGCACCCGCTCGGCGAGCTGCTCTACGTAATCGGTCAAAATGGGTGTTGTCGCCTCCACATCCTCTTCCCGCAAAATGCGCGGGGCCCCACCCGGCAGGGCAAAGTCCAACTCAACGCCATCGGTTTCGTACTCGGTCGCCAATTCCTCAACCACTTGCAAGATGTGGGCCCGCATCTCCGTGTACGCCAGCCCGCCACCGCCGTCGGCCAGTCTGTGGGCCGGATCTATATTCCCGTAGGACGCCATCCGCAAGCTGGCCCAGAAATCCATGTTGTGGTCGTGTGCCCGGTCAATGAGCACTGTCAGCGGGTCGAGCCCGCGCTCGATCAGACTCTGCATGTTGTGCCAAGTGCGCCAATAGGCCGCCTGCTCAAAGGGCTGAATATCCGCTCCAAACATCATCCCTACCCGCGACGGATAAAAAAGCCCGTCGCCGCGCTCGACCCCGTAGGCAAAAGTATCCACCCCCGTGCCTGCGACCTCATCCACTGGCATCCAAGCGTCTTCGAGCGCCATCGGCGGCTCAAAGGCAAAAAGGTAGTAGTGCCGGGCGTCGTTAAAGTAGATAGTGCGCTGCTGTCGCATGGCGTATCCTCCTCGTTTTAAGGGGAGTTGTACCCAAAAACTATATTCGCGGCTAATAAGCACTAATTATTAACTACTGACAATTGTGAGGAGTAAAAAGAAAAACTTGACGATGTGAAGGGGTTGTCCGTTAGTGAGAGCACCCTTTGCACTTTCTCAGCGGAAGTGGATCGCCTCTGCGGTCCGAAGCGATCAAGAGTAAGTATCCGTCGGGAAATATACTGGGATCGGATTTATCGCATGAAGATTGCTGCCTATCAGGCACCACTGCTCGAGAATGGCTCAATGGAAGCATTGAGCTATTTACGGACACAAATAGATGTATGTGAAGACAAAGGCGTCGAGATACTGTGCTGTCCAGAGGCGGTCCTTGGCGGCCTAGCAGATTACTCCGACAGGCCGTCCGAACTCGCATTCAATATCGAAAATGGTCAATTAGAAGAGTTTCTTTCGCCCCTCACCAGCGAGACAGTGAGTACGATTATTGGCTTTACCGAGTCGGCAAACACAGGGCTATACAATACAGCTATTATTTTTCACCGCGGTAAGGTATTCGGTCGATATCGAAAAGCGTATCCAGCGATTCGCAACTCGATCTATAATGCAGGTGACGAACTGCCAACGTTTACGCTTGGATCGTTGACATTTGGCATCATCATCTGCAATGACACCAATTATATCGAGCCGTCCCGAGTCATGGCAGCCAAAGGGGCGACTGTTCTTTTCGTTCCCACGAACAACTGCTTGCCGCTTAACAAGGCCGATGTAGTAGCTAGGGCTAGAAGCGCTCAGATCGCACGAGCAGTCGAGAACGGCTTGACCGTTACAGCGGCTGACGTCGCGGGACACCAAGACGGATTCGCTTCCTACGGATCAACAAACATCATTGATCCCAATGGAGCAGTAATTGCTTCGTCGAAACCGTTTGTTGAGGATTTGCTCATCGCTGACATTGAACCGGAAATTGACAAGGAAAGGCGTGGATGGGACTCGTCAAAGAATCCAGCGATTGTCAGAGCCTTCCTCAAAGAGTGTTACCCTGAAAGTAGTTTATAAGATCTGGATACCTTCGACTGAAACTAGTCTTTTCAGAACGTGATGTTGACAACCACGATGCTTCCATCGCAGGCAAGAAAGGCCTTCCACCTGCTCAAACAATTTGAGCGACCTTGGTTTGTTGCAGGTGGCTGGGCACTAGATCTGTTCTTGGGGCGAATTACACGCGATCACAGCGATTTCGAAATTGCCCTCTTCCGAGAGGATCAATTGGAACTGCAGCGCATTCTAAAGGGATGGCGGCTTGAGCTAGCCACACCGGAGGGTCGAAGAAGATGGATGCCCAACGAGTGGCTAGAGTTACCATTTCATGAGCTTCATACGTATGACAGCGAAAACAACCACGTAGAATTCTTACTCAATGAGAAGAGCAACTCGGACTGGGTTTTCCGAAGGAACAAGGCTATCAAACGGGAAATCTCCGCTTTGTCTATGTACACCGATGAAGGTATTCCCTTCCTCGGACCAGAGATCGTCTTACTCTACAAGGCTAAGGAAGGCCGTGACCACGACGAACTGGATATGCAGCAGGCAAGGGATTACTTGGGCGATTCTCGACGCCAATGGCTGTGTCACGCTTTAAAAGTTCATCTGCCGGACCATCCATGGATATCTCAACTTCAGTGATGATTGTAGAAACTGGCACTACAAACTTCGATAGCCCACGATGATCGGAAAACCAATGAAACGTACATCAAGAGCGTCTTTCCGTCCGCAGACTTGGCAGTTGTCCCTCCACATAGTGTTAGCTCTGTTTTGCCTACGGGCCGCCCCTGCCTTCTCCACCATCGATACCCTCGTCGTCCTGCACACCAACGACTTTCACGGCTACATCTCGCCCGACGGCGACCGAGCCGCCGGATTAGCCCGCATCGCCACGTACTTCGACCGCGAACGCGCCCGCTCCTCAAAGGTGCTGGCTCTGGATGCTGGCGACTGCGTATCCGGCACGCCCGTCTCAATCCTCTTTCAAGGGCGACCGATTTTTGAGGCAATGACGGCCGTCGGCTACGACGCCGTCACGCTCGGCAACCACGAGTTTGACTACGGTTGGCGCGAGATCCTCGCCTACCGCGATATCGCCGATTTTCCCCTGCTGAGCGCGAATGCGCGCGGCCCTGCCGGCGAACTAATCGCCGACGCTCCTTTCGCGACGCTGAGCTTAGAGGATCTGCGCGTCGGCATCGTCGGCGTCACGACGGAGAAAACCAGAGACATTACCACGACGAAGGGCAACGAAGGAGTGACTTTCGACGGAGAAATCGCATCCGTCCGGGCGGCCATTGACTCGATCAAATCCCACGTCGATATCGTCATTCTCCTATCCCACGCCGGTCACGTTGCTGACAGTACCTTAGCTGAATCAGTGGACGGCATTGATCTCATTGTCAGCGGCCACAACCACACTGTCATCAGTCCTCCTCAGATCGTGAAAGACACTCCGATCGTCCGCGCCGGTGCTTACACATCGCACGTCGGCCACGTCCAATTGCTCTACGACCATGAGGCGGGAGAGGTAACAAAAGTCGAGGGATTTGTCGTGCCCGCGGCTGACGATCAACTTCAACAGCCGGATCCCAAGGTAGCTGCCATCGTAGCAAAATGGGAAGATCGCGTCTCCCAACTGGTCGACGTCACCATCGGACACACCGAGCGAGACTGGGGTGAGGAGGAGATGTACATGCTCGTAGAGCACATCTTGGCGACCCGATCCGGCTCGGACCTTGGCTTCTACAACAAAGGAGGCGTGCGGAATCGCTTGTATCAGGGCAACATTACGGCCCGTCACATCTGGAACATCCACCCCTTCGGCAATCAACTCGCCATCGTGCAGATTCTCGGGAAGGACATCGGCGGCAAACTGTTGGAGCGACTAACCGCTACGGGCACGGCGCTTGATCCCGATCATCTCTATACAGTGGCGACAAGCTCCTTTGTCGTCGAGCCACCTCGGCGCGAGTCATTTGTCGGGAATGCCAAATCAGTGTGGCTCGAAGAGGATCTGATCCGCGACGTAGTTATCAACTACATCAAAGAGGGCGGTTCCATCGACGTGCTGTTGACGCCGACCACAACGGAGGAGTAATCCTCTACGGGGTCAGCATCTTGCAGAAGCTCACCCCCCGACCAACCCCTGGTGGGCGTAGTGCCAATCTTCCAAGTGATTGAGCAGCACCCCTGAAGTCCACGTCGGGGGCCGCTGCAAGGTGGCGTGGATCTCGGCCTGCTTGGCGGCAATGTGCTCGCGTTCGAGCAGGCGCTGGTTAAAGGCCGCCACAGCCTCTTCCTCGATAGTACCTTCCTGCCGCACCCAATCCTCAAATGCGAGATAGGTCGGCATCTCCTCGCGGAGAAACGCCAAGGCTGCGTCCTGATCCACCTGCAAGGTCTGCAAGCAGCGCTGGTCGAGGCTGCCTTCGGCGCAGTCTGGGTAGTCGAGATGCAGCCAGCCCCTAGCGCGCAGGCAGGTCTTGAGCCACGTGCGCGGCAGTTGGCAGATGCCCAACGGGCCTCGGTCAATGCTGCTGAGGGTAGGAGCCACAGGCCCAGACAGGCCCGGGCCACCGGGAGCGAAGACGCGGCGGTGGAAAAGGTGCCAGTCCTGTAGGCAGTTGAGCAGCACGGCCGACACCTCGGTCGTTTCCTCCTGCGCCCAGCCTATATCCCCATAGGTCTCGTCGATTTTGTCCGGCCTATAGTGGGTGCGCGGCACCAGCGACTCATTCCAACGCGCGATGCGCATAGAATCGTAGGTGCCTTCAGCGGTCACCCACTCCTCGAATTCTAGGTAGGTAGGCCGCTGATCCCACAAAAATTTCAAGGCACTGTCTTGGTCAATGCGCAGCACCTCCAGCACGTATTTGTCGAGACCGCCGCTGCAAAAGGGATAGTCTTCGTCGAGCTGCCCGGCTTGGTGGAGGAGGTTTTTCCACCACAGACGCGGTAGCTGGGCCACGCCTAGCGGGCCTTGACAGAGAGTGCTGACCAATGGAATCACAATCTGCTCCTTTCAGGTGGCCGCCAACTCAAACAGCGGTGTATTCTCCTCGGCGCGGACCCGCAAGCCCTCCACTTCCGTATCCGTAAGCGGCGCGAGGCGACCGGCCATGTCTAGTGCCATTTCAAAGAGAGGGACTTCACCAGGCGGCAGGACGGCCGTGATGGGCTGCGATAGGGCGAAGCGCAGGGCTAGCTCGGCTAGCTCCGGCTCGTCAATGGGATCGTACCAGCATTTGGCGTAGCGCTTGGGTGCCCCTTGGGGTAGGAGCGAGCGGGCCATGGCTTTGAGGGCTAGGCAGGCGGTGCCACGCTCTTGCGCCTTGGCCACGACTTGGGGGCCGAAGTCGGCTCGGAAGTAATTGACCCAGTTGACCGGAAAGAGTACCGAGTCAAAGGGGAAATAGTCCAGCAGTTGCAAGGCGATTTCAGCCGAGTGAGCCGAAAAACCTATATGGCGCACCAATCCTTGATCGCGGGCCTCCACAAACGCCGCCAAGGCTCCGTCGGGAGCAGTAGCCGCAGCAAAATCCTCATCTGTGGTCATGGCGTGCAATTGGTACAAATCGAAGTGGTCGGTGCGCATGGTTTTGAGCGATTGGCGCAACTCAGCGGCAGCCCCATCCCGCGTGCGCTGGGTCGTCTTGCAGGCCAAGAATACATCGCTGCGATACGGTTCCAAAGCTGGCCCCAGGCGCTCCTCGGCGTTGCCGTAGCTCGGGGCCACATCAAAGTAATTAACGCCGCGCTCAACGGCCTGTCCCACCAAGCGGGCGGCCTCGCTCACTTCCACTTGGCTGACGACGATGCCGCCGAAGCCGATTACAGAAAGGTGTTCGCCAGAGGTACCGTAGGGACGTCGCTGCATGGATATTCTCCTATTTTCCGGTGGAACAGATGCGTTACTGTCAAAAACTTACTCAAACACCGTCTCGCCGCGCTTGTATCCTTCAATGTAATCCCAATCCATCTCCACGCCCAAACCCGGCCCCTGCGGCACGGGCACGTGGCCTTGGGCATCGACGTTTTCCAACTCGTCGGTGAATTCGGGGGGATAGACGGGCGGCTTGGTATTTTTGACTAGGGGATGGAGCAGGCCCAATTCGTAGTAGTTGGTGTTGCGGATGGCGGCAATGCAGTGGCGGTGCGCCAAGCCGCCGCCGTGGAACTCGCAGTCGAGACCAAAGCCCTCGGCCGCGTGGGCGACCTTCATCGCGCCCGTGATGCCACCGTCCTCAAACGTGCCAACGCGGACAAAGTCCGTGCCGCCATGGGCGATGAAGTCCACGTGCTGTTCAAGACCAAAGATGTGCTCGGTCTGCAAAAGCGGCGTCTTGAGCAATTCGCGCAACTTCTTGTGGGCAAAAATCGACACGCCGCCGTCCTTATAGGGATCCTCGAGCCAGAAGTAGCCCGCCTCGTCGCAAGCGCGACCCACGCGCAAGGCATCCGCCCACGTCTCGTACTCGCAGGCCGGATCAATCATCAGGTCCATCCGGTCGCCCACGCGCTCACCGACTGCGAGCACATTGGCCACCTCGCGGGCGATAGGAGCATTGCCCCAGCCGTGAATCTTGAACGCGGGATAGCCGATCTCCGCACACTGCTCGGCAAAGTCGGCAAAGGCCTCCGGCGTACTCAGACCGCCGTTCTCATCGCCGTGGTAGGTCGAGGCATAGGCGGGGATGGTCTTTCTCCAGCCGCCCAAAAGCTGCCAGATAGGTGCGTCGTACACCTTGCCGGCAAAATCCCACAGCGCCACATCAACGGCGCAGATGTCAGTGCGGGCAGAGTGGCGCAGACCGCGCTTGAGATCGTTGTAAATCCGCTCGCGGGCAAACGGATTCCGACCGAGCAGGTAGCGGGCGACGTTTTCGGGCACTGAAGGGCCGAGGCATTCGCCGGTGATGCCAATACTGGTGTGAATGCGCACCACGCAGGGCGTCAGCGACAGCGTCGCGCCCTTTTGGTAAACCTGATTAAAACCGTTGTAGTCGGTGCCCATGTTTTCGATCTGATGAGCGAAGTAGATGTTTTCGATCTTGGTGATTTTGGGGTCGGCCATAGGGGTTCGTTCCTTTCGAAAAGAGGGAATTAGCAAAAAGATTTTGGCATTTGATCCCAGATTTTGTTGTCCAGCGTCCGGCCCGTCTTTTTCTTGAATACGCCGCCCCATTGTTTAAAAAAGAACGGCACATCGCTCCGCAAACAGTGATCGCGGATGGATCGCACCCAGTCGGCTTCCATCGGCCGGGCACCCGGCCCGGATTCACCGCCGACGATAACCCAGTCAATTCCCGTCAAGTCCATATCATACAAAGGGCCGAGCAGAGGTTCGAGAGACAGAAACTTCGTCTTTGCTCCGGTCTCCTTGAGTCGTGCCATCCGACCCAACCATCTTGAAGATTCAATGCTTGTGCCAAGCCAGATATTCGGCGTCCAGTTCAGTCTTCCATCGAGCCGTGCAACACGATCTGGACGTTTGGTAAGTACTTGGAACGTATGCTGAGACGCCTCGTTCATGGTTGCAAATACCGATTCTATAAAGGCCGAGGGAACTGACTTGTGGAACAGATCGGACATGGAATTAACGAATACTAGACTAGGTTTCTTCCAGCTAATCGGCTCGCGTAAGGCTTCTGGGTGAACCGTAACCACAAAGCCGTATTTGTATTTTTTAGCTCCCATCGCTTGCAGCCTCTGTGACATCCTTTCGGCATAGCAATGCTTGCAGCCATGGCTGATCTTCGTGCAACCAGTCACTGGATTCCACGTAGTCTCGGTCCATTCGATTCTGGAGCGTGTGGACATATTTACAAGTTCTTTAGAATATGCTCCGCTATACGTCTTGCGGGGCCGATTCCCTTCGGATTCCCAACGCAGAACAAAAATTCAAACAACGCTGAATTCTTTGAGTTCTTTAGCGTTCGGGATTTCTCAAGGAATCTGTCACCAAACAATTGGGTTAGTTTGGTCTTGTATATTTCAATAAGTCGATCGATACCTTCTGGGCGCTGCTGTTCTTCATCTCCAAATAAGCTGATTTGAGGATTAACGCTGTACAGGTCTCTCCAACTTTCATCGCCATATATGCGATTCAAACGGTTGGCCCATTCTGGAGAGATGCTATCTGGCTCGCGTTTCTTAGGCAACATTCGTGCGATTGCCGACGTGGGAAAAAGTATCCACGTATCCAAGGCTTCGTATGAGGCTATTTTTTCGATTGTCGCCCACTCTACCTCAGTGGCAAATGGATCGAGAAATAGAACACCTCGATAGCGTCGCCAATCTTTTTGCAAGTTCTGCAAAAAATCGTTGGCATCCTCATTCTCTATTTGAATATTTTTATTTTGATAAGCTTCTTTTGATGAGTTCAGTTGTATGCAGCGGTCTTGGTCCTTCTCGACAAAGATGTATTCGTCAAATGGTTTTTTATCGACATCCATAGCTATTTTTGCGGAGCCTTCTATAAATTCTTTTTTTCCCTCATCAACCGAAGTTAATTCTACTTCCCCTGTACCCGCAAAAGCGTCAATGTAAATCAGACGGAACGACTTGTTTTTCAGTGCTGTGGTATAGGCATCCAGATATTTTTTGAGAATGGCTAATTTCTCTTCTGTCCATGGTCCTCCAAAGCCCGTATTGGCACTTTTCATAGGTTTTCTATCCCCACAATTTTCAGGTTCTCGGTTCCACAGTCATTCACGATCTTGAACTGCTCGTCTGTGTTTGCAAGTCTCGCTTTTAGCGTGGTAGATTCTAGCCCTCTTTGGATGGTCGAATATCAATCGAACCGAGTCAACCCCATTTCTGACTAGGGCATCACTGTGCCGGCGGTAAGACTTGAGCTAGGCGTTTACGCCATCGGCAGCACAGCGTAACGCGCAAGAGTCACTGAGTTTTCAGGCCGCAGCCGCATCTGCTCCCAAAATCTCGGCGTTGACATAGGCACGAAAGGCTGCCGCCGACGTGAAGCACCGATATCCGGCCGTGCTGGCCATTGAGAGCACTTCAGCCGGTTCATTCAGTAGAACCGCCACCGGAACGCTCAGCCCAGGTTGGAGACCGTCGGGCCAGACGAGATCGAGCACGGCGAGTTGGGTGCCGGTGGTTTCATCGGACAAGTCGAAGCTGATCTGGCCCTGTGGCAGCCCTTGTCTTCCTACCCAGTCGTTAATGGCCTCAATTTCTCCTTCTTCCGCTTCAGTGGAGATGCCACCGAGCGGCACTTCAGCGACGACAACAGTGTCCTCCGCAATCGGGTCCGTCACGGTTTCCACCACTGAAGTATCTAGCCAGTCAGCATCGCCGTGCAGAAGTTGCGCGAACTGACGGTTTGCTTCTCTGGCCAAAAGTTCCCTTCGCGCCGCAAGGAAATCGGAATAGTTCTCGATTTTCCAGAGGTTATGGTCGTCGGGAATCCACTGCGATGCCAATGCACCCGGATGTCGTTCCTCGATCCCGGCGAAATACTTTTCGGGTAGGCAGTCGAGAATGGAGAGATTTGAGCCTTTCGTCAGAAAGCAGTAATTGGCCAGTGCGTTGACCTCTTGTTTTCTGTACTCGCGCTTGTATAGCTGGGCCTTGGGAAAAATGTGATGTACTTCTAGCTGGCTTTTTTTGCCGAGAAGGTTCGCATGTAACGGAAGTCCATTGTCCCAATCTCGAGACCTTCCCACACGCGTCAGCATGTAGAGCACAGGATAAAAGCGCGATCCAAGGCTCGACGATTCAAAGTGTTCGGGCTTGATGCGAAGCTCGCCATGCCATGACTGTAGTTCCTTCAACAGCGCGTCAAGTTTGCCGCCAGACTCTTCAAGTGCAGCTAGATCCCGGTCAAGACTGGTCTCCGTTGAGCCAGAGTAACGACCCCACATCCCGGCCTGAGCAAACCAGAACAACAATTTGTCGCGCTCTTTTTCGTCGAGCGTTCCTTGTTTCTGATCCAAGTAGCGCACCATGACAGGTACGGCTAAGCCAGTAAAAAAAACCCGTTTGTGATCGAGTCCAAGCCGTCCGGCGATCATGTTTAGGCAGTCATCGATGTATTTGGTGGCACGTTGTAGGCCGTCTTGAATGTCCAGCGAATCCCGACCGTGCAGGTAACTGAACTGCGCTTTGCCGGTGAGTACCGTGTTGACTGAACGCAACAGCCAGTTGAGCGTGAACTCGTACCCGACTTCCTCCCACTCCCTCAGTTTAGCCTTCATAATGTCGCGGGCGTCAGGCCATTCAGCGCAAACTTTGGCGAGAGCTAGATCGCCTTGGAACAGTTTGGTTCCACCGCTATTGACGCGATTGAAAATGTCCACGACGACGTCAAGGGTCTTGTCCGCACCGGTGACCTCCTCGTCATGCAGTTCAATGTCGGCAATGCCGAGCAAATTGCTCAGACGACCCGCAAAGTCGCCGACCTTTTTGGCATGTTCAGAACTCGAACTGAACTTGGCAATGAATGCTCCAAGGCCGTCGTTACCCTCCTGCATGAGTTTGGTCACGTCTACCCACAGCGGATCATCCTTCATCTTCACTGGCTGATAAAACTCAAAGACCTCTTCCTCCAAGTGAAACCGAAGTCCAGTGAATCTCGACTCATTGCCGTCGAAAAACTTCGGTGGGCGGCCACGTATCACACCGTACAGCGAGGTCACGCGCTGCTGACCGTCAAGCAACAGCTTCACGATTCCAGCCGCTAGCGAACCTTCGCCCCGATGCGCCGCCCCCTTCGCTTCGGTCGCCCAGACCAGCAAGCCGCCGACCGGATGTCGCCGATAGAGCGAGTGAAAGAGTCCGCGCACCTGCTCGCGGCTCCAGACATAGCCTCGCTGAAATTCGGGCAAGGCGATATGGCCGGAATCGATGTGGTCGAGAATAGTCGAAATCTTCATATCAGCTCCTTAAATTATTTTGCTCTCACTATCTTTAAAAAATTCGTCCAAACAGTAAATGCTGTACAGCGTACATATCCTTACAGAATCTTCAATTCATAGGGGTGGGTTCAGGCGGCGCGGCGATTTTCGGTTCCCTACCGTCTCCTCTCAGGCAAAAACCGTCAGACGGGCGGGATTGGCGGGATTGACGGCCCATAGTTCCGCTGGGTCGTAAACGCGCACTACCTTCGGAGGGTGCGCCGGTAGTGTCCACGCTGGATTGAAACGCTCGATTAGCGCAGCGAGATTCTTGTAGGCGATGCGGTCCTTGAGGTCGTCGTCAACCGGGGCTTCTTCAATGACCTGCTGCAATATCCTATAGTCGTAATAGGGCAAGTCAGCACCAAAAATCAGCCGCTCGCGTCCCACCTTGTCGGCCAACCACGCGAAATCCCACTCAGAGCCTGGCCCGTCTGGGTACTGGACGACCTCGAAAAACACATTGTCGTACTTAGCCAGATTCTCGGCGGCCCAAGTGCTGGCGTGGGCAATGAACGTGCAGTGCGGGAACATCGCGGCGATGCGGTCCATGAGCGGGTTGTGCATATGCAGGTTGACCAAGCCCTCGCGAGCGGCCGCGGCCTCGACGAAGGGAATGCACCACTCGGCGATGGGCGGATGGCCGACGATGCCAACTAAACCCAACTCGCTCATGGCCTTTTCGGCCTCTTCAATGCCCAGCTTGCCAAAGCGCTCCTCAATCAAGGCCAAGCCAATGGGAAAGACGCCGGGAAAATCGCGGCAGGCGCGGGCAATGACCTCGTTCTGGTGGCGGATATCCACGATGCCGCGGGCGATCGGACTGCCGACGGCAGTGGGCATGGAGATCGCAGCGTGGATGTGGGTCTCGGCAAAGCGCGTGAGGCACATAGCGGTGTTTTGGCCGACCGGCGGCACGCGGTCAATGGTGCGGCCAATGTGGTTGTGGCAGTCGATATAGGGACGCATTCAAAGCTCCGTCAGGTCAATGGCGCGGCGCGCTTGAGTGGCACGGCGCGCCGCCTCGATGATGCTGAGGTTGTGATAGGCCCGCGCGGCGGTGATCGGCGGAGGATCCCCCGCAGCTAGGGCGGCAAACGTGGTAGTGAGATAGCCAGCGTGGCCAGTGCGGTTGCGCTCCGTGACGTCGAGCGGAATCTCGGACCAACTTCCCGTCTTCCGCGAGAAGCGGTGCAACTCCCGACCTCGACCGACGACGCGCAGGCAGTCGCCGCGAGTATGCACTTCGCAGAGATTGCCTAGCTCGCCGGCCCCCCCGCCGACCATGCCCCACGAGGTCGAGACCGTGGAGATGGCTCCATTCTCGTGTTCGAGGAGCAAGAGCGCCACATCATCGACGTCGATGTCGAAAAAGCGCGTCTGCACTCGCGCCTCGACGTAGCGCACCGGCGAGCACATCAAGGTTTCGAGCGAATAGATCTCGTGGTACCCCGTATCGCCGATGCAGCCGCCGCCCGCTGCTTTGGAGGCCCGCCAGATTCTGGCCGAGTTGGCGCGGTGATGGGCCTCGGTCATGGGGAAGAGCGATTTGGCTCGGCCGACTTGCGGGATGGGCAGCTCGCCCTCGTGCAAGAGCGCAATGGCATGGAGGGTGCCGGGGGTAAAGACGGCGTTGTGGACGACGGTATAAATGACATCGCGGCGCGCAACGGCCTCTAGCACGGCCGAGGCTTCCTCCAGCGACGTAGCCATCGGCTTTTCGCTGATGACGGCACAGCCAGCCTCCGCCGCGGCAATGACTTGCTCGGCGTGGAGATGGTGCGGCGTGGCAATGAGGACAGCGTCTATAGCTGCTTGCTCCAGCATATCGCGGTAGTCGGCGTAGCGCTGGGCGAGCGAAACGCCGGTCGTCGCGCCGACTTTAGCCAGATTGTCATCGTCTGGATCAGCCAGCGCGACAATGCGTACCGTATCGAGTTCACACAACGTCGGCAGGTGCTGTAACTGGACGATGCCGCCGCAGCCGATTAGTCCGAGGCGAATAGGGGTTTGCATAGGCTCGGGTAGGGGCGACCGGTCGATCGCCCTTCTTAATACGGCGTATCCTTGGTGGTGATGGGACACCAGCGTGCGGCGAACAAGTAGTCGAACAATATCTCCGTCGCCTCCGGCGTCCCAATGCGCTCCAAGGTTTTGGCCGCCTTGGCACTGACGTAGCGGTTCGGATCGTCTAGGGCTGCTACCACCGCTGGCTGTACAGCCTCGGCGGCCGGGCCCAGCCGCGCCAAGCCCAAGGCGGCATTGCGCCGCACCCATTCGTCGTCGTCGTCCAAAACTCCGGCCAATTCCTCTAATACCGCTGAGGGCAATGTTTCCATAGCACCCAATGCTTCGGCGGCGTGACCCCGCACCTTGTCCGACGCATCGCCCAGCGCCCGCTGCAATGCCGGCACCGCTGCGGCACCCGCCCGACCCATATCGCCCAAACTATCGACCGCAGCTAGCCGCACATCCGCATCGTCGTCAGCGCAGGCTTGCGCTAGCGCCTCGACGGCGGCTGGGCCGGCCGCAGCCAAACCGTAGCCAGCATTGCGCCGCACGTGTTCCGATCCCTGACGCAAACAGTCCATAAGCGGCCCCACGGCAGACTCCCCAGCGCGACCAAGGGCATAGGCCGCCGCTTGACCCGCCGCCTCGGAATCGCCCATCAGCGTCTGTAGATCACCGTCGACAGCAAGGCCCTCAGACTGACCACCGTACCATTCCCACATACTGTGCCACATGGGTGCCTCGGCATGACCGTTCCCAGCCCAAGGTTCCCCGCTCGCATCCCAACTAGGCCCTTCCGGCTCTTCGAGACGGACGAAGAGAAACTTGACCATATAGCGAGCCTGCTCGGTGCTATTGGGCGTGGCTTGATGCCACAGGTCGTAGTGGACAATGCCGACCGTCCCAGCCTCCCCCGCGAGCGCGACTTGTCGCTCCTCATCCCCTTGGTCGAGGTGGTTGCGATAGTGACTGCCGGGGACAACACCCGTGGGGCCGCGCTCGACTGGCGTGTCCTGCGGATAGTAAAAGGCCATCGCCCAGCGCAGCCGGTGGTGCCGCCGGCTCCAGCTATCCTTGTGCAGCCGCTGTCCCTCCGAACCCGGCTTGTTGAAATGGCAGAACCGGTGCGGATGCAAATAGTACCCCGGTCCCAAAATACTGGTCAGGGCTCCCGCGACCTCGGGCTGGTCAAACACCTGCTGCAAGTCGGGAATGCGGGGCAATAGGTTATTGCCCGGATTGCCCTCGGCAGCCAAGACCTTCTCTATCTGTCCATAAATGGATTGGTGAAAATCCGCGGGCAAATCCGTTTTGATCACTGTATAGCCATCGGCGATAAAAGACTGCATGCGGCTATCGTCCAACAAGATCGAGTCAGCACACATCGCAAAGCTCCTCGTTTAATGCGTGAGCGCCTCGCCCGGCATCCGGTTCCAAGACACGGGTTCGGCAGCACCCTCATAGGTGGGCAGAAGATCGGCAACCCGTGCTCTATCTTCGTCATTCCAGCCAACCCATTCGCGGGGGCGGGCGATGGCAGCGCGGAGGCCGTCGGAGAGCAAGTCGAAGTACGGGAAATACCACAAGGTAATGACAGTGCGGCGCTGGGCCGACTTGTTGGCGTGGGCCGAGTGCAACAGCCGCGAGTCGCCGATGACCACATCGCCCGCCGCCACGGGCACATCCACCTCTTCGGGAATCGACTGATAGGCCGGATGGTCGGGGTCGGCCACGCGGCGGAGGTCGTCGGTGTGGGCGTCGGGCACCTCGTCGTGCATGCGGTGGCGTCTCAGATGCGAGCCGCGCAACAGGCGCAGGCAGCCGTTGTGAGGCGTGGTATCGACGAGGTAGTACATCAGAAAAAGCTGCTGGGGCAAGGGCGTATAACTCGAAGGATCGTCCCAGCCCCACCAGTCCTGATGCCAAAACAGCGCCGGGCTGTTGGGCGGCTTGCTAATGACGTAGCCAGACATCCACCGAGGACGCAGAAAGCCCAAGATTTCGAGCGCGGCGCGGGCGGGCAGATAGGCGACGAGTTCGGCAAAGATGGAGTGGACTCCCACATCTATCATGCTGCCGGTAGAGCGCTGTAGGGCGCGGATTTCTTGGCTTTGAGCGTCGAGGAGCTGGTCGGTGACTTGGCGTAGGCGACAGAGAATATCGTCGTCGAGGACGTTTTCTACCAAGCAGTAGCCATCGCAGATGAGTTGGTCGAAGTTTTCTTTAGAGTCTTGTTGGGACATCGGCGGCGTTCCTGTCGGTTGTCGATAAAAGTTACTACGTTAGCCAACGTAAGATATGCGTCAAGCGCTGTCCAGAAAGAAGCCAACTCTACTACACTACATTGCACAAAATGAGTCGTGTTATGAAATCGATGAAAGAGTACGTTGCTTATACACTTCTCTCCATATCGATTCTTTCTTTTCGATCCACGCTTGAGGCCCAACCTGGCATAGAAGCCGCAGTGCTGCCTTGGCCCTCAGCATCTAAAGCGGCCGTTAGTATCACCTTTGACGATGCCTATAGATCCCATGTTAGTCAGGCGATGCCTCTTTTGGAAAACCACGGATTTCGCGGCACGTTCTTTTTGATCGTCGATAAGTTATTTCGCCAAGGCAAATACATAAACCATAGACCTTCTGCTCCTATCTCCGAGTGGCAAGCCGCTGCCGCAAGGGGACATGAAATGGCTAGTCACACTGTTAGTCACGTACCATTGGACGCGATAGAAGTCCAGCAAATGAGGGCTGAACTCATCCATTCTAAAGCCATACTAGATTCGCTGTTTTTAGGTGAACCGGTCGTCAGCTTGGCCTATCCATTTTCGCGAACCAATGCCGCCGTCGCCGAAGAGGCCCGTCTGATCTACCAGAGCGGTAGGGCCGGGCCACCTACGGACGGAAGTGCCGTGTATAACGATCCGGCGACGGTCGATTTGATGTCGGTGAAAGCGTTTTTTCCATGTAGCACAGTTGCACAATGGGATAGCGCAGTCGAGCGTACAATCGCTGGCAACGGCTGGCTAGTTGAAGCATTACATCCGATTGACGAACCAGGATTTTGTCGAGTAGCCACCGAGGATTTTGCCGAGCACTTGCATTACTTATCCCAGCAGCATCCAGCATTATGGGTCGCGCCGGTGCGAGACGTCGTTAAGCGGATTCAGCAGTGGCGCACTGTAGCAATAGAAATAAAAAGCATCTCTAAAAAAGTGTATCAACTGCGTATTATAGGAGCACACAGCGATCAGCCCGATTGGCAAGTAGCGCTATATCTAAACGACTCTCATCTATGGGGGGTTGAAGAAGAAGATGGACGGATCGTACCTAGCAATATGGAAGAAGGTTCTCTTGTTTTTTCTTGGCCTCAACAGCGGGCGAATGACCTATTGTTCTTGAGACCTAAAGACCAGACCCACATAGCCCAATATAGTTGGGGCACATTGAAACATGCTATCCGCAAACGACCGGAGCATTAAATTTGTATCCACTGCGACTTTCACTTTGTCGCTCGGACCCGGGAAACGGCGGCAATAATATCCGACCGTTTCATCCCGGCTTGCCTAGCTTGGCGGCGTGCTTTGGCAATCATGTGGTCAAAATCGCGCATAGAGGGCGTCTGGATGGTCTTGAGAATGATAATTTTGTCTTCGCTCATGACGTGGCACACTGAGCCTTCTGGCTGCTCCTATTGTGGGGGACTCTGTTGAAAGCGAGTTCGAGCATTGGGAAGCGTAATGCCGACAAGACGGCTGTCGCGATAGTGGTAGATATTCCCATCCTCTTCCATCACGCTGTCATTGGCGCACTGAGGTTTTTCAAAACTGAGATACAATACATCGGCCCCTTCATCATAGTCGCTCCAAATTTGTGAATAGGGCAAGCGCAACAGCTCTGGAACAAACGTCAGGTCAATGCTGGACGTATCCATATCGCATTTCTCCTGCGAGTAATTTTATCTGGCCTCGACGTTAAAAATGCCGTAATGATAAATCCATCTTCTTCATCGCGATATATGGCGACACAGGTCTTTTCAGTAATGTTAGTTGCATCATAATATCGCAATGCAATTGTCGCTCCCAAATCTCCAGTAACTAAGCGATCTGGATCTGCAACTGTTTCGAGAACCTTCTCCTGATTTCCGGCCATGTAATCATGCGACTCTGTGATGTGAACCCATTGCTTATGGGTCAATCGTATAGTATGCCGGTCGATAGAAGGCACCGTTGACAAGATAACATCTTCAGGTGACATAGAATTAGGTCAGACTTCTTTGACAAAATATGTCGTTCACTCAGATGGATATCCTGACCGATGCTCGGGGCGCACTAGCACCCTACGACTAAATCGCTTCCGTAGTGAGGCGCGGGCACCTATGCCGGAAAGACCTTGGATCTGTCGATAAATATTTGGGGCGACACCCATCATACATACACTCGAAGGTAGCGTACTATGCACTTAACGGCTGGGAACAGATTGAATACAGCTCAAACGCGAATTATCAGTCAGTCGTCATTCACTCACCAAGGCATCGAAGCGTTCGAGAAGCGCTCCATAATCCTTCACCCATGAGGATATCAAGTCGGTCGTCTCGGTTGGCAACGCCATTTGTTTCGCAAGGTCGGCGAGATATTGTTGTTCTTCGGGACTTGTATGTTCATCAGCTAGCGCTAACATGAGAGCGTCACGATAGACCAAGACCCGTGTGGCCCATGGCAGTTTCGACAGATCGTCGGGACACTCAGGAAGGTTGCCAAGATCAATACCAAAATGTGCAGCCTGTTGCTCAAGGATCTCCCGTTCGGCGGGGTGAAGCCCATCTGAATGAGCTATCTTTGAAAGGGTCGCGATGTACAACTCAGGCGAAAAACCGTCAAGAGGGTTCTGTAGTGAATCCATGTTTACTCCATCATAAAGACGTCAAGGTCGTCGGTGTTACGAAGGATATGCCTGTCGGGTACGCCAACGATCTCCGCAAACTGGATGCTGGCTTCCAGTCTAAGAGCGGTGTTTACAGTGTTATCGAAAGCGATCTTGGCCAAGTGCTCCAAGTTTCCGAAGTAAGCATCCAACTTTTTGATAAAGGCGCGAAATTCTTTATCAAGCTGTTCAAGAGCGCTCTTCTCGTAGGCAGCGAGTCGTGCAATCAGTTCCGATTCTGCTGCCCCAAGTCCGTCCTTGATGGCTGAAGCGACAAACTTCCCAGTGAGACAGCCGACAAAAGCACCTAGCATAGGGATTGGAATTAGTGCTTGGCCAGCCATAGCGAACAATCCAACGATCGCGGCGTCCGCTGCGATAATATGCGACAACTCCACGAATTGATCGGCATCAATCTTGCCAGAGTGGTGCTGGAGCAGAAGATCCCCGACCCCCATCAAGCCGCTGACGAATGCACCAGCGAATGGAGCAGCCAGATCAGTTGAGTTAGTCAAGACATACAATGCACTACCAGCAACAGCACCACTACCGGCACCTTTTGCTGTGGCAACACCAACGTCCTTCCAGTCTTGAGTTGAAAACTCTCCTTTGAAAGGGTTCTTGCCATCTCGATACTTGACCCAGATCGCTTGCCCGAAACGGACTCCACCACCAGCTCCGGCACCTATAGCTGCTGCACTTCCAAGCCCCGATAGTGATGGACCGTGTTCGGCCTTCGCTTCCTGCTTCAGTTCATCATTCTTTTGAACGAGCCTATTTTCGCGGTCATCAAGCGTGTCGTGGACACGTCCCTGTTGGACCTCAGCGTAAGTGCCTTCTCCTGGCCGAATGAGTTCGTCCGGCGACCTGCCTGTCGCCTGTTGGATTTCATTGAGTTTATTCCTGATCGCGTTCGCACTTTTTTCGGAAAGGCCATCAATCTGGCCAGTCTGGCTCAACTGCTCTATCTGCTGGTATTGATCCCGAGGAATGTGGTAAAGACCGTCTCCACTTGTAAAGTCTCGATATTTCGTCGCATGTTCAGAAACACCATCTAGGGTATTACGAAGACCATTGTAGTACTTGGATTGAATTCCCACACCAGCCTCGCGATAATCAACAGGATCAAGGCGTCCCACTCCGTCGAAAGTAGCCGATGGGGTACGACCATACAATACATCTATTGCACGCCGGACTCCCACATGAACCTGTTCTGCAATCTCACCATGTTTGGTGTCCGGACTGCCAAGGATGTTTTCTGGAGATCCCACAAAATCACGGACGTGCTGTATCTCTCGCCAAGCGTCCAAGAAACTCCTATCCTGAGTCCGCAGTGCTTCAGCGAGCCTGTTGGCTCGGTCCGCAGCATCAAGAGCCGCCCATGTAGCTGCGACTTGGGCGGCTATATGCGGTCCAGTACGATTTGTGTCAGGCTGATTCAAAGTGCGACCTCAGCTTTGAGTAGTTGACTAAGCGAGCGAATGTGATTGATGAGAGCCGCAAGTCTTTCTTTCTGTTCTAGGTTGAACTGCCGATAGTTTTTCGGAGCATGATTTGTAAGCCAATCGAGCTCAGCCAAGCATCCTTTCGAGTGCTCCTCCGTACGTTGTCCAAGTCCCTCAATCTCTCGGTTAGCCGTCTTTAGGGAGCGAACTTCCGCTTCTACCTTGACGCGCTCCTGTGTTGCCTCCTCTGCGATATTCTTGTTGCGGGTATTGAGATAGGCTGCAGAGCCCGCAACAGCGAGACCACCTATTGCCCATCCTACAGGTCCGGTAAGGGCCAAAAGGACTTTCCCTGCGGCTACACCACCGCCACCAGCGGCAATAGCCCCACCTCCGAGCCAAGCGAGGGCGGCACTTTTGGCTGCAGCACCAGATAGAGCGGCGATTGCTGTACCAGTGGATGCCGTACCAAAGGTGGTAGCCACGGCCATGGCTGCTGTTGGTCCTAACGTAGCCACCCCCGCACCCGCAATAGCTCCAGATGTTCCCGTGGCACTCGCGATACTGGTAGCCTCAATGGCCTCCACTTCGAGGCGCTGAACCGTCTTATCGAACCGATTGACCTCAATTCGATACTGGGCGACCGACTTGTCGAATTCTTTAGGCGAGTTCGCGAGCCGGTTTACGTAATCCTCGACGCGTTCGATCACCTCGCCAGCCGCACACTGTCGTTGTTTGAATAGTCGCTCGCTCGCACACTCGACCGATTTGCCAATAGACTCGTGTCTTTTGACTGACTTCTCAAGCTTTTCAATCGCCTCGCGACGCACAGATGAATTGAACATTCTCACTCTCCTTGGACTGTGGTCATTTTGAACCTAAAAAATAGGCAGCTACCCAAGCCGGGCCAAATTCCTGCTTCGGAATGGGCAATGTAAGGGAGCAGTCAGGAATTGTCTACAAAGCAGTCGCCGTCAAACACTCTCGGCCACCATCTCCCCTTGACGCGAGCGCTCCTGCAAGTCGTAGAGCGAGGAAATGGCGTCCTTGTACAGCGGAATGGGAAAGGATCGCTCCTCAAAGCGCGCTGCGTGCGGGATCCGGCCGCGCACTAGACGCGCATTGGTTTCGGTCTTGTACGTCATTTCGCCGGTGTAAATCGGAAACGCATCGGCGGCGCGGTAGCTTAGGATCAGGGTGCGCCGCGGTTTGTCGGAGACATTGGCGATGGAAGCATGGGGGGTCATCGCATGCATGAATATGACCGTACCCGCTCCACCGGGGATCGGCACGGCTAAGGATTGATCGACCGCTTCGGTAACTCGACCTTGAAAAAACCCGTCAGTGCTATGAGATAGAAGGTCAGCTCGATGACGGCGGGGGATGACTTGCAGGCAGCCGTTTTCAACACTCGCGTCGTCGAGATAAAAGAGGATGCTCACCGAGCCGCGATGGGTTAGCGGGTAGTAGGAAAGGTCTTGGTGCCACTCGACGGGCGAGCCAACGCCGGCCGGTTTCATGTTGATCTTGCTGTAGTGGAAGACCAAGTCCGGGCCGAGTAGGGCCTCGACCGCGTCGAGGAGGCGCTCCGATGCGGAGAATTCCCGGAAGACCTCGTAGTGACTACAAGGCTCGTACAAACGGCGCACCTGCGTCCCATCGGAAGGCTGGTTAGGCTCCATCTCCATCCGAGCGGCATCGTGGCTGGCGAGCGTATTGCCGGCGCTGACGGCGTCCATCTCGCGCAGGAAGGCCGCGACCTCCTCGGCGCTGAGGAAGCCGGGAACGGCGACGTAGCCTTCGGTGTGGTAGTGTTCAACTTGTGCAGTGGTCAACATGGTTAGTTCCTCCTTACCATTTTTCGATAGCGCCCATCAGCATTTTCTGCTGGTCGGTACCCGTTGCGCGGACTTTCTGCGCAAAGGGGCCGTCGAAGGGCTCGCGGGATTTCATCCAAGCGGTCTGGTAGCACATCAGGCAGACGCGGCGGCGCACCGACGAACGGTTGGCCGCGCCTCGGTGGTAGAGGCAGCCATCGAACATCACCGCCTGACCCGGCCGGGCGAAAACCCACTTCTCCTCCGGGAAGCGCGGATGCCCCTCGGGCGGGCGAAAGGGGGCGCGGTGGCTGCCAGGGACGATGACAATAGCACCGTTGTCCTCGTCTAATTCGTCCAAGTAGTAGCCGCAGTTGATCTGGCCGGGCAACGCGCCATAGGGCGTGCCGTCGGGATCGATGGGCCAAGGCACGTCGCGGTGCCAGTTCTGCTCCTCCTGCCCCGACTCAGTAATGCGGGCAGTAGCACTGTGGAGCTGGACGCAGGTGCCCAGAATGGCCTGCATCCTCTCCAGCACGGGCGGATTGTCGAGCAGGAAGGCAAAGTCCTCGTCCTCTTCTAAGAGTTGGTGGATAAACTGCCTTCTATCCCCGCGCGCGCAGGCCGCATCGAGGGCCGTGCACAGGGTCTCGACCTGCGCCTCGGTGATGGCGTCTTCGACGACGAGGTAGCCCCACTTGCGGAAGAAAGCTACGTCCTCGGCGATTTCGGGCGTCAGCTTGGGATTGAGGTGCTGAGGATAGGGCGGTTGCGTCATGTTCTCACAGTAATCCTGTGTGCATTGCGGTCGTCGGCTGGCAAAATACATATTGCGCGGCAGGTCTTTTGTCAACGAAATGGGCGGCGCTTAGTTGACCCTGCACTGGCTATGACGCTCATTACGGGGCGCGAATCCCGCAGTTTGGCCGGTGCCAAACCGTACCGACAGACGCCCACAACCTATTTACTACAAAAGGAGCGATCCATGAGCTATCTAAATCCCCGCGCCATCGCCATTGACACGCCAATGCCGCCGCCCGCTTGGGCGCTGCTGGAGTGGGAACTGATTCGGGCACAAACTAGGGGATGCACGGAATTTTTCGCCAAGTACTTCGACGAGCGGGGCTATTTGGAGTGCATCCCGCGCTGGGGCGGCAACGACGGGCCGGACGACGCCATCGAGAACTTAGTCCACTGGCCCGTGCTCTACACACTGGGCGGCGGGGCCCATCTGTACGATATGTGCCAGTTGGCATGGGAGGGGCATCTCAAGCAATACACCGAGGCTAAAACCACGGAGGTACCCTTTACTCGGGACGGGATGTACTATCGCGAATTTCCAGTGATGTTCGACTGGGTACACAATGGGGAAGGGCTGACTACGTTCAACCTGCACGGGTTGATGAATCCACGCGAGCAAGCCTTTGAGCAGCGGGTGCGGCGCTACGCTGGATTTTACATGGGCGACGACCCGCAGGCACCCAACTACGATCCCGAGCACAAAATCATCAAGAGTTTGTTCAACGGCAGCCGCGGGCCGCTGCTGCGCAAGGCCACGGCGCTCGACTGGGCCGGCGACCCGCTCGACGAGGTGCAGGAGCGCTTCATTCCCCTGCACGGAGAGCGCAACTTCGAGGAGATGCTGGCCCACTTCAAAGACTACACCGATGTCGTCGGCGACCACCCGCAGAACATGGTGGCGACGGCCTTGGGACTAAACGCGTATGCGCTGACGGGCGAGGACCAATACAAGGACTGGGTGCTCGAATACGTCGAGGCTTGGCGGCAGCGCACGTTCGCCAACGACGGGATCATCCCCACTAATATCGGACTCGATGGGACCATCGGCGGCGAGTGCGACGGCAAGTGGTACGGAGGCTGTTACGGCTGGGCCTTTACGGTCGAGGTGCCCCAGACCGGGGAAATGTCCAGCCGCAACACGCACGGGCTGGGGATTTCGGGCTTTGGCAACGCACTGTTGCTGTCGGGCGAGCAGCAATTCGTCGATGTGTGGCGGCAGATGATCGACAAAATCAACGCCAACGGGAAAGAAATCGACGGGCAAATGATGTACCCGCATATGTACGGAGACGACGGCTGGTACGAGTTTCAGCCAAGCCGCTACGCGCAGGGAGCGCAAGAGGTGTACTACTGGTCGATGGACCGGGCCGATCTAAGCCGACTAAACGCAGACAGCGGCTGGTTCGGCTTCTTGGAGGGACGCGACTCCTCCTACCCAGAAGCGGCGCTACAAGCCGACTTTGCCCGCCTCCGCGCGCAAATGGAGAAGGTGCACCGCGACCCAACGACGCCAGACACCCGGCTGTCGGACAATCCCAACCCATTCAACCCCGCCATTCCGGGCGGACTGACCCAACTCATGATGGGCGGGCTGACGCCGCGCCACGGTTCGCCGCTGCACTGCCGAGTGCGCTACTTCGATCCGCAGGCCGGGCGAGCGGGGATGCCCGAGGGCGTGGGAGCACTAGTGGAACGGCTCGGCGCAGACTCCATGACGCTGACGCTGGTAAACACAGACCCAGTGGCCGGGCGCGAAGTAATCGTGCAAGGCGGAGCCTACGCCGAGCACCAGTTCACCAGCGTCAGCGTGGGCGGGAAGGAAACCGCGATAGACGACTCGGCCTTTGCCGTGGAGCTAGCGCCGGGAGCTGGGGAAACGTTGGAGATCGGGATGCAGCGGTATGCCAATGGGCCGACGTTTGCGTTTCCGTGGGACCGGTAGTGCTGCTTCAATAAGCGACTGCAACGGCGCGCTGAACGCTCTGCTGCCGGGCATCTCCTTCGATCCGCAAGGCCGCGATGTACGCGCCGGGCGCTACGCGTTTACCAGCGCGGTCTCTTCCGTCCCAAACCAGCACAAGCTCTCCTGCGCGGATTTCGCCGCAATGTTCGTAGGTACTGTGGCCGGACAAATCGTAGAGGCTCAGACACAAGGAACGCGGTTCGAGGACATTGACCACGTGGACCGAGAGGCGCAGCTCGTCGTTGATGCCGTCGCCGTTGGGCGTGACGACGGGTGTATTGAGCATCAAGTTTTTGAGTAAATCGCCACCAACGGCGAAGCGGACGACGTCGGAGTCGCTGGCGATGAGATCGCTGGCGTTGCCAGGGTCAACGCGCTGGCGGATTTCGCCGTCTTCGAGAAAGGCGACAAAGCGCGTCGCTTGGACGAAGACGGACGTAACAAATCGCAACTCGACTAGTTGGCGGCTGCGAATCGGTTCGGAAAAGTGCAGACCGAGGCGGCCCTTGGTTGTGTCAACAACAACGGCAGCAGACTCACCATCGACCAGCGCTTCGATAAAGCGCAACGCGCTGGGGGCTTCGAGGGCGATGCGGTCAAAGCCGTGCGGGGCGGAGCGGGCTTGGAGGAAGTAGCTAAACTCGTGCTCAACCCCAGGCTCAACTTGGACGGGGAAAATCTCGCCGAATAGACCTTCGGCCAGCGGGGGCGAGAATTCCAAGGTAATGTGATCAAGCGCCGCGGCGACGAGCGGGTCGACCGAGGTCAGACGCAAGTCTAGTTCCAAGTAGCGGCGCGGCGAGGGCGAGAGGAAAGCCGCGCCCGAAGCACTGTAGATATTGCTCCACGGGCTCCAGTCTGCACCCGGAGAGAAGGTTGTGTCGATGCGGCCGCGGAACGAGGGGATGAGCTTCCGGTAGCGAGCAGCGGTGACGGACTTGCCGTTTTTGTCGTGATAGGCAACGTTGAGGTCGAGCGAATTGCCCGAGCGCGAGCGGATCTCGACGGCTGTCCCCGGCGGGGTATCCGCATCCCAGCGCAGGGCGGTGACATTCTTGTCGTCGCCTAAGTCGATCAAGCCCGATCCGAATCGCACTTCGCGCGGGAAGCCCCGGCCATAGATCATCAACTCTTCTAATATCCCCGAAGCCGCGCCGCAGTTGCCGCCGCAGTTGGCGTCCCAGATGAGCCAGTTGATGCGCAAAAAGCGGGTGGGAGTCGGCGGGAAAGCGTGGTCGGCAAAGCCCTGCCGGTAGTTGGTGCCCAAGCGGCGGTCGAGGAACTTGCGCTCCCAAATAAAGCTGCCGTCGGGCGCGAGCGAGCCGTCCGAGGTTAGCACTTCATAGAGGTTGAGATCAAAGCGGCGGAGCGAAAGCGTTCGGTCGCCGATGTTGCCCGTCGCGGCTCCAGGCCGATTGGTGGGCCGGGGCACGATGCCGCTGACCAAGCGAATCCAGTCAATCCAATAGATCGCCCCTAAATCTAAAGTAATCTCGCCCCAGACATCTTCTGGACTGCGCACGGCGCGACCATAGCGGAAGCGGGTAAAGAAGTCGCCGTCGGCGAGCTGGATGGCATTGCCCAGCGGTACATCGTCGTCGGCATCCTCGCCGATCTGGATGTGGATGCTACCGCTGCGCTCTAGCAGGTTGAGCGCCAAGTTGTCGCCGAATTCTTCGACGCTGATTTCGGCTAGGCGCGCGCCTTCTACGGGCAAGAGGTTTTTGACGCGCACGTAGCGGATGGGCGTATGGGTGGGCTGGTCCAGCTCAAAGACCACGCGGTGGCTGTCATTTTCCTTAAAGCGATGTTGGGTGCGGAACACCAGCACCTCGTTGAACGAGGTGTTGCTCTGATCGATTTGCGGCTCGCCCGTGGACAGCAGCAGGTCAATAAGCGAGAAGGGTGGAGCATCAGTGGCAAAATCGAGGACGACGCGGGTGGCAAAGACGCCGCGGCCGAGATCCAAATCGAGGAACCAAGTGTCGGGCGGAGCCTGCGGGTCCGGGTGCCAGCCGGTCGTCAAGTCGCCGTCGATGACCAAGGGCGCTTGGGACGCATTGGAACCAGCCTTGTGGATGCCGCCGCCGAAAAGGGCGATGTTGGCGACAGCATCTACGTTGCGGCGGATGGCCACCGGCTGCAAACGGCCAGCGGGTGTGGCTTCGACGATGCCGTGCGGGAGGGACCAAGTAGCCCAGTCGCGCGCCGAGTCGAAGCGAATCTCGTCGGCAAAAGCGAGCTGGAACGGCAACAGAAGCAACAGGCTGGCAAAGTGGAACGTGCGGGGAAATTTAAGCATTTCACTCTACATGTACATGAATGCGCCGAACCCTACGCAGATTGGGCGGCGTTGTCAATTCGTCGTACTATTTATGAGGAAACAGCTTAGGGAGCAATGTAATGGACTTAAAGTCCCTATCAAAACCCGAGGGTTCGTCGCCTAGAAACGCGGATATCCCGCAGCCATTCATGCCTTATGTGCTGTCCTTTTTGTTCTTGTTCACAATTTCGGCCAGCTACGCCGCCTCACTTTCGCAACAGGAAAGTCATCGAAAAATGGTGGCCCTTTTGGCGGAGGTTCGCGTGCAAAATCTCGACGAGAATCCCTATCAAGGCGAAGGTCAGCTACGACAGTTAGAAGACCAGTTGCAAGCACTGCCCGATGCAGCCCCTGTCCAAGACCGAATTAGTCTCCATTTTCGCCTGGGGATCGCCGAACTTTTCTTGG
>JAPPEG010000214.1 GCA_028875345.1 Gemmatimonadota bacterium | reverse complement strand
TTTAATTCAGCACGGCACGGACTGAATTCGAGCAATAGCAAAAGTGCGCCCAGCCCCAGCACTTCAGAATAGCAGTTTCTGCGTCAGACTGGTCACCACGGCGACGGCGAGGGCCTCTTCCAACTCCCTAGAATTAAAGGTCATGACAATACCAGCATCCACTGGATTTTTCTTGCTCACTTTGCCGGTTTTGAGATCCTTGACGGAGACCTCGACCTGCACTCTTTGCGTTTGCGGGGAGAATACTTTGCGCACCCGCTGACTGGTAATCAGAGCCGTGCCGCTAATTTCCAAGTCGGCTTCGTCTGAGTCTGCTGACACCAGAGTAAAGGGGTTATCCACTTGTCGCACGCTATCTCCGTCTAGCACCTCAACCCGGTCCGTCTGCGTGAAGATCCGCACCTTGTCCCTGCGGAGCTCGTGCAACAAGGCCTTAGACAAATCCTCGATTCGCGAAGGACGAGAAATCTGCACCAGTTTACTTCCATGGCTGGCAAGAGCGTTCGTGACGTACTGGGTTGGCTGGTCACTGGCCGAAGTGGCCATCCTCGGATCGACTACATTAGCCTTGCTCTCGACCGGGAATTCCTTGACGTATATTTTGACCGTCGTCGTCGGTGGGTTGGGCAAACTGGTATCCTTGAGTGCCTCGTATTTCAAGGCACAGCCTGTCGAGCCGACAAGCAACATCACCCCGAGGTATTTCACCATCTTTTTCATTCCTTATTCTCCACCCAACGCACTCCGTGATCGACATTGAAGTGGAATTTCAAGTCGGTGAATTCCACTGGATTGCCGTATCCTACTTGAAAGCGATCAAAGGCCAGAATGAAGTCGTTTACTTCGAGGGTGAATGACTTGGTTTCTGCAGGCAGCGGTGGAAAGGTCAACTTGCCGCTGTATCTGGAGCCTTTGCGCACGGGCTTTTCCCGGTAGTACTCGCTCTTGTTCCAGATTGGATTGCGGTCCAAACTGGCATGATAGCGCACATTGCCTTCTTGTCCTCCCCACTTCAAGTAGGAATAATCGAAGAACTCGTCCTTGTCGTACCAACCTCCCGCCCCTTGGCGGCAGAGCAATCGGCTGCTATCGTCCAAACGCAGAATAGTCTGCGTGGGATCCAGCTCCACCCGCTCCCGAGTGCGGTTGATCACGGTTACTTCAAAAACGGTCCACAGAGGCGGCGTATAGTCCAAACCGGGAATTTCGACCCCAGTGAGCGTATAAGGCGTGAAGCGGACATCGTATTCGGCGTCGAGCATGGCATCATCGTAGAACTTGACCTTGACTTGCACGCCTTGCTCGCTCCACACGACCGAGCTGTCGATCGGATCAATGTAATAGGTATCCCCAGCGGGTAGGACCGGCTCCAGCTCAATAAAGTACTCCCGCTGCGAATGCGATTCGAGGGATCTGAGAGTAGCGCACCCCCCAGCGGCCAATGCCAAGCACAGGAGGACGCGAATGTGTTTTGCGATGAGTCTCATGTATATTCGCATCCTTAGAAAGGGGATATTAGTTCCACAAAGAGGATGCCCTGCTTGGAATCGGGCCGCCCTGCATGGCTAAAGTCCCGTCGTGTGCGCTGATAGCCGAAGAATATCGAATTGTCGCGGATGCCAAAGTAGTCTGCGGTGATGCTCAGCATGGCCATATAATCAGTCTGGCTGTACGTCCCATCCTCATAGGCGCGATCCCAGTGCTTAAACGGCATCAAGGGTAGCCCCTGTACGCCAAGCTGAAAGCTGGTCTTGGGCGTGAGCCTGTACCGCCCCATTACGATGGGAATGAAGTCGCTATACGATTTCCTCGGCACATCTTCGCTGTCAACCTGCTCAAAGATCGTCCGATGCTTCAACTTAGGGGTGACGCTGAAGGCACCCCAGCTATGGGTGTAGTCGATCTTGTTGACAATGGAAAAACGCGAGCGCACATCTTGGGGCTGTAACAACCCGCTGCCGTCTTCAAGCTCAATTTCGGCTTGGCTGTTGCGCTGCCACAGGAAGCCGTTTTCAATGTTGAATCCGTGGAAGCCCTGATAAGTGCTGTCGAAAAAGAAAAGATGCACAAAGCTGTCGCGCATTAACAGCTCGTCCGGCGTCGCTGGCCGCCAAAAGCCCGCGCGCTCGGGCGGGCCGTCCGGCTCGTTAAACCAGCTAATGGCCTCGACATCGTCAATGGGCACTCGGTACACGTAGGTATGATCCGGGATGTCGTCTTTGACCTGCTTGGCATCGAAGTTAATATTCAGTGCACCGACGCCGCGCTTTTCCACCTCATAAGCGTAGCGGAAGTAAATCCCCTCGGACTTACCCGGGCCGGCGATCTGACGGTTGTCGTAGCTGCCTATACTGATAAACTCGCCCCAACTTCCCAAGCGGTCGTAGCGCAGGAAGATGTGCCGGCCCTTTTGGTCGCGTGGGTAGGGATAGTCCGGCTTATCGTCGTTCTCGCGGAAGTCGGGCACGTTGTTGTTGTTGAAGTCGATGCCATAGACAAATTCAGGCGGCTCTGAATCGTAGGTCAGAAATGCCTCTTCCCAGTCAACAATGAAGTTCTCGTTGCGGTCCACGTCCGGGATATTATCGACGTTCTCATCGAGGCCGGGGTACACTTGGGCATTGGGAAATCCTGGATACAGGGTGCGCGGCTCGGCAACGGCCGTATCGCTAACGTGTTCGTCGGGGAAACGGTCGTGATCGTCGTTGTCCTCGTGGATGGGATATTCCTCGGTAACTGTAGAGATTCTACCGCCGGGAGCAGGCTGCCCATCGTAGTGGAAGGCCATGCCACCGCGATAGCTATCGTAGCCTCCGCCGTAGTTAGGCTCCATGCGGTATATCTCGCCTCCCAGTGCTAAGCCACCGGCGACGTTCTTGATGCCCTTGATCCACCACGCAAAGGCGCGCTCGCTGCTGCGCTGGCCTTCGTTATTGCCAATCGGGAACATGAAATTCTGCAGATTGTGCGCCATCTCGCCACTGACTTCCAGCCCCACCAGATCGACCTGATAGTTAATCGAGGCCAAGCTCTGCCCGGTGGGAATGCCGTAGTCAAAGGAGACCATCCGGCGATTGGCACCAGTCCCGTCGCTACCATCGGCGCGGATGAGGGTGTAATAAAGTTCCTCGTCTTCGTCTGTGTACCACTTGAACGGACGCCGTATGGCCCGCTCACCGGCGCTGGCAATGGGAGCTGGCCAAGCCACCTCGGTGATAGCCGCGGTGCCCCGGCGATCGATGTTGAAAAAGTCGTGAGTCTGACTGACACCGACCCGATAATCGCCGGCCACATCGGCGACAAAGCGCGCCGAGCGCACCGTCACGTCCGCCGGAAGGACGAAAGTGTAAACCACCGGTACTTTGCCCTCGGCCTCGAGTCCGCCGCCGGCGAGGACGGCACCGCCTTCGGGCGGCCCGGCTTCTAGCATTGGATCATAGTCTGGATCATCGTCGAGACTAGTCAGGCGCACCGGCTCTGTGCCACGCGCACCCTCAATGAGGATGTCCACGTCATAGACAATGGCATTGGCCCGCGCGTCATCGGGCGAGTCATCGGCCACGAAGACGCGGATGGTCTTGGGACCGAGCATCTGATAGGGCAAATCGCCGCGCCAAGCGCTAGTGCGCGACAAATCTGGCGAACTCATAATCTGGTTGATTAGCGTACCGCCAACGCTGGCAAAGCGACCCACTTCGTGCTGCCAGTGGCCGCCAAAGAGCATCACCGGTGAGTTGTCCCAAGCGTCGTCGCCTTCTTGGCCAATCGCCCATTTGGAGAACAACTGGGCACCGGCGTGGTCGCCGCCGCGCGAGTAGAGCAGAGTCGCTCGGTCGCGCTCCTTGTAGTTGATGTCCATGCGCAGCGCACTCATCTTGCTGTTGACTAGCGTCAGCGGCGTGAAGATGGTGCGCACATCCGTAGCACCGCCTCGTGTGCCCACGTTGCCCAACGTGGCGGTCCAGTGCAAATCCTTGTGAGTATAGTGGCCGATCCGAAACGACCGATACTTGTGATCAATATAGCTATACCCACTAAAGTCACTGCCACTGCGCGACTCTTCTATTGTCAGGAGCCGCTGATAGCCACCGCCCATGTAGTTGCCCATCCGGTCCCAACCCACGTTGCGGGCGCTCAGGGGACGGCCCGACGGGGTGGCCCAAGCAACGGTCTCGCGGTAGTAAGCAATGTACTTTTCGTCGGCGTAGTTGAGATAGGGAACGCTGACTGCGGTGTTGAGGAAAGCCCTCCCCAATCCTCGGCCATAGCGGTCTTGGGGCCCGCGAATAAAAGCGGGGCGCTTTTTCCACGGAGGGTCTTGCGGCGTGCCGGGAGAAGGGTCGTAATAGGGCAGCGGGCCAGCAGATTCGGGATGGCGCTGCGCCTCCGCCGGTGCGGACAGGCCGGCGCAAACCAGCGCGGACAAGACCACCCAGCGCTTGACAACACGGCATTTTAGAAAACACAGCATGAAAACCCCTCGCGGGTCACTTAAAATTAGGTGTTGGGCGAAAACATATATTTGCCCAAGCTCGCGGGTCAAGAAAAAAAAACGGGAAGCAGGCGTCAAGCCCACTTCCCGTTTTTGTCTAACCTATCCAAAAGTCATTGACTATTGGACGAAGGTCTCCTTTACGCGGCCCCAAGAATCTTCTTCGACCGCGGTACCTGACGGACCAGCCGGCGTGTCCACGAAGACCCAGTTGGCGAACTCGGACTGGTTGCCACCAGCCCACGCTACGCACTGGATCTGGCCGCCATAGGCGTCTTCGCCATCGGCGTCAACCAACAGCCAAGTGAAGCCCATCTCCGAGCCGCTCGCAGGGGCTTCAAAGAGGTTGCCGTTGCGCAGAAAAGTGTCCCACTCCATCCGCCCCTCGATCACGTAGTCGGCGTCGCCTTCGTCGCCAAACTCGTCACCGGCGTCGCGGAAGCCGTACTCAAACCCCTCAATTGCATCGGGATCGTGGACATCCACCCGCTGGTTCTGCACGGTGGTGATGTAGCAGACGGACAGTTCATTCGAGCCGAAAGGCACGGCCATAAAGTTGACCACATTCAGATTGACGTACTCGCCGGTCGGGTCGCCACCTGGGTGATCTTCGTTGTTCATGTCGAGGTAGAGAGACATGGAGTCGCGCTCCCACCAAGCCCGTGCCTCACCGCCCCCCTCGGTGTCGCGGACGTTATCGCTAACCTCGGTAATGTAGTACAGGGCATCATCGTCCCACGCCTGCAAGATCACCGAAGAGACATCGGCGTCGGTGCGGCCCTCGCCAGCTACTTCGGTCTCGCCGTTTTCATTGAGCTGGTTGGTGCTTACTTCGGAGGACTCGTTCGCCTGATCGCGCCAGCCAAACTCTTGACCGTCGAGCTGAATCTGGCTCGGCGAGCAGTCGAATTCTAGCGCGCCAGCCCACTCGTCAGCAACAGTTGCGCGGTCGCCGTCGAGCGTGGGGGCTTGGGTGAACTTGGGCAAGTCGAAATAGCGTATCGGCGGCTGGGCATCGGCCAGCGTCGTAACGCAAAGGGCCGCGGCAGCGGCCAAAAGAGTCAACTTCTTCATTACTGTATCTCCTTAGCTTGAGAAGTGGACGAGCGATTTGAACGGTTCATAATAAAACCCCTGCCAAAAGGTTGTCAAGAAAAAAAGTTGCTCTGCGAGACCGTCCAAATTATATCATAAGTAGATGCAATACACATATTTTCCACTGCAATCGCATAATTTAATCTCGTGAAATTTCTCTTCCTCATTGGATTGGCCCTCGTACTCGGGGGCCAGCCAACCAACGCCCAGCCGCACATCTACACCATCGGCCTAGTCTTTACCGATCTCGTCGAGCAAGAGATCCTGCCCGTCCACCTCGCCGAGCAACATCCCCGCCTGATGCGAGAAATCGAGCG
>JAPPEG010000268.1 GCA_028875345.1 Gemmatimonadota bacterium | reverse complement strand
GCCCGCGCCGAACACGGCTTTTTCGCCCGGCTCTACTGGACACAAGTTTTCTCCCACGCCGACGGGCCCAAAGTGATGTTCCTCTCCGCCTTAGCCGGCTCGGTACTGGCCGCGGTCTTGGCCCTAACCCGCCGCGAGGAAGCAAGCCCCAGACGCCCACTCGGCCTAGTGGAGGTCTGCAAGACTTGGGCGAGCGGCATTACGGGCTTTTCCTATGCGCTGGTGATCTTGATCTTGGCCTGGGCGATTAAGGAAACCTGCGAGGCCGTCGGGACTTCGGCCTATATCGTCGGTGCGCTCTCCGGCTTCCTCGACCCGCACTTCCTCCCCCTCCTCGTATTCCTGCTCGCCGCAGTGGTAGCCTTCTCCATCGGCACTTCGTGGACGACCATGGCCGTCCTCTTGCCGACTATGATCCCGGTAGCCTACGACTTGGGTGGTCTGGCGCTAACGGTCCTCGTCGCCGCCGCGGTATTGGACGGCGCGATCTTCGGCGACCATTGCTCCCCCATCAGCGACACCACCGTCCTCTCCAGCATTGCCGCGGCCTGCGACCACTTAGCCCACGTTCGCACCCAGATACCCTACGCTCTGACGACGATGACAATCGCCGGGCTGTGCGGCTACTTGGGCAGCACCCTGCTGTGGTCGCCGACCACTGGCTTGGTCGTGGGACTATGCCTGATTGTTGCAGTAATTTTTATAGTGGGAAGGAAAACAGATGCTGATTGACTGTGCCGTGGACTGACTACCACCCCGCCGTCGTCCGATCCACCAATTCCTCTAGCACCATGTCTAGCGCCCGCTCCATCGCTGGATCCCGCCCCTCTTCCTCGGCCAGCGCGGCGTCATAGGTTCCCCACCCCTCCAACTCGGCCAACGCCAACAATACCTCCCCATCCTCCACCTTCACCAATTCGGCCGCCACCAAGACCGCAAACCGGTACTGCTCGGTCTGCTCGGCTGTCGTATAGGTAAAGGGGCGATCCTCAATGGAGATCACGTTGAGCTGCAAGAGGGCATCGGCGCTCTCTTCGTCCACGACCCGCAACTGACCATCCTCGGCGTAGGCATCAATGGCGCGTTCAGTCAGGCGCTCGGCCACGGCGAACTCCGAGGTTTGGTTGTCAGCCACGGGGATGCCAATGCTGCGGATGCCGCCTAACAGGCCGCCAGAGGTCGAATAATAAGCGCATCCGCCAATGCAGAGCGCGACCAACGCAGCTCTAATCGTCTGACTTGCTCGCATCGCCCTCGGTTGCAGGCTTGCTCCCGTCGTCCTCAGCCGCTGGCTTATTTGTATCGTCCTCGACCGCTGATTCGCTCGCATCCTCAGCCGCCGCCAGCGACCGCGCTCCGTCGCCCACGGCAATGGGCTGGTTCTGGGGCCGCCCCCGCACATCAGTTCCTCGCACCTCCAGCCGCTGCCACTGCTCTTGACCCGGGGCGCGAGCCACCGAGTGCTCGACCATCATCGCGCTCAAAGGCCGGGTATCGCCCACCACCGGCACCTCGCCTACGACCGGAGCGCGCACCGTACACATGCGAGGTTGCACATGGGTGGCAACTACTCGCGCCTTGACCGCTTCCCAGCGGCCCAATAGCTGTCCGCTGTCTGGGTCTGCGATCTCCCCGTGTAAGGCGAAAATGGCAAAGGCCATGCCCTCCTGAACGCCCTGTTCGCTACCGACGTTGAGTACCAGCGTTGTGTCGTCGATAATGGCGGCTACCTTGCCTTCAATAGGCGTGCTCATACGGCTGTGCTCCGAAAAAAAGACCGGCCCGCGTTTGCTGGACCGGTCTCTAGATACTTGGTAGAGGTTCGAATCACTCGCTTGTGGCCCACATATAGTCCCCACTGTTGTCGAAGATGAAATCTTCTGGGTTTTGGTATCCTCGGTGTTTGCTCAACTGCTGATCCCGCAAACGCACCGCGTAGTGGAGGTGCGGGCCGGTCGAGCGGCCCGAATTACCCATCGTCCCGATCTGCTGCCCGCGCTTTATCTGTTCACCTTGCTTGACCATAATTCTATCCAAGTGGCCGTATTCGGTCTGATAGCCGCCCTGGCGCGCATAGGGCTGGCCCTGCTCGTCGCGTTCCTTTTTTCGGTGGGCAACAATAATCGTATTGCCGAGGTATTTATCCTTCCCAGCATAGCGTACAAAACCATCCGCCGTCGCGTAAATGGGCGTCCCTTTGCGGCCAGCAAAATCGACGCCCCGGTGGAAGGCTCGACGCCCGGTAAACGGATCAATGCGCCAGCCAAAGGGCGACGACCGCCACGTCTTCTGCTCGGGGACTGGTAAAATCGTGGGCAAGTATTGGACGTTCGTTTCTTCGAATTTGCGCTCGATTTCCTCAAAGCTCTCGGCCTGTAGGTTGACCATCCGCTTCAGGTAGTCGATGCGCACGCTCATCTCGCGCATCATCAAGTGCTTTTGCGGCGGTAAAGACGCGATCTCCTCGGACAAATCTTCCACGCCCCCGACGCCGCCCAACTCCCCATCCGCAGCGAGTGGCTCTATCTCCAGCGGTTCCATCTCGTGATGGGCGCGCAATCTATTTTCCGTGGCCCTGAGCTGATCCATGGCCTCCCCGAGTTGATGTATTTCCTCTCGGGTCTGCTCTAAGCTGTGCAAGAGGTTTCTGTTTTCTTCCTGCAAGGCCAGCAGGGCTTTTTGATCGCTCGGTTGATGAAAGCCCTGTGTGTAGGCGTAATAACCACCCCCCCCTACAAAACCCAACACACCCAGCAGAATCAGCCCTAAGGCGCGAGGCAAAAAACCGTACTCGCGGATATGACCGTCGCGCGGGGAAATGACGATAAAAGTTCTACGCTTACCTAGCATTTTCATAACTGTATTCCTCATGTCTGCTAGTCTGATAGCAAATTTTGAGGTATTCGTTAGATTGTATGTATTGGATATTGTTTTGACTTAAACCTAGTTAAATTATAGATACCACGACGGAAAGTCAATCGCCAAATTCCCCCATGCTCTTGGCCATCGACATCGGCAACACCTGCATCGACATCGGTCTTTTGGCCGGGGATGAAATCGTTTGTCACCACAAATTCCCCACGGCCCCCCCGGCCGATGCCGACCTACAACGCCTGCTGGCAGCGCTTGCCACACCTCCGATTGGCGTGGTCATCGGGTCGGTCGTCGCGGAATTGGGGGCTGCGTACGCAGCAGCCTGTCGCGACTTCTCCTCTGGCCCCGTCCTCCAAGCGCGCAGCACATGGGATTGGGGCCTGCAAATTGACTACGACAATCCCACTCGGATTGGCGTTGACCGCCTCGCTGCGGCCTCAGCCGCCCATCGCGCAACTCCGGCTGGCCAAGCCGTTGTGGTCGTCGATGCCGGCACCGCGCTAACGGTCGATGCCATCGACGCCCAAGGCACCTTCCGCGGCGGTGTTATCGTCCCAGGGCTGCGCCTCGGATTAAATGCCCTCGGCGCAGGCACCAGCTTCCTACCCCAAGTCGAACTAGCGGCCACAACGCCCTTACTGGGGAAAAACACCGCGGACGGCCTGCGCTCGGGAGCACTGCACGGGTCGGCCTCGCTCATCGAGGGCCTTTGCACGCGCATGGCCGCAACCTTAGACACCCCCGTCGCAATTTTCCTCACCGGCGGCGACGGCCCCCTGCTCTACCCTCACATCACCGTGATCCACACGTGCGATCCAAACCTCGTATTGCGCGGTTTAGCCCTCGCGTACCGGCGGCGCATTGCTTGACGCGGTACGGGCGCGTTGGTAATATGTTATGTTTCTATCAGGTATCTCAACGCGCCCTACTCACCAAGGAGTGTCGCTTGTCCATTTTGCGCATTTCGCTGCTGTTCGCCCTCGTCGCATTCGCCTCTGACTTGCAGGCTGAGCGCTCTGTTGAAGACGAATACAAAGCTCTGTTGTGGAAGACGGCCAAAATCATTCACCAGTACTACGTTGAAGAAGTACATCCCGATTCCCTAGCGCAGGCGGCCGTGCGAGGGATATTCAACTCCTTAGATCCAGCCTCGGAATACACGTTCAACGCCCGTACCCAGCTCGCTAGTGAGGACCCGGCAAGACTGCTAAACGACCGCTTCTACACCCTCATGCAGATGGCCCAAGCCATCGACGAGAATGCCTTTTATCCGGTTACTGCGGATACGCTAGTCCGCTTTGGCATCGCCGGGATGATGGAAATTCTCGACCCCTATTCGGTGTTTTTGGAAAAGCGCAATCTCGACAATTTCAACATCCAGACCCAAGGCAAATACGGGGGGCTGGGGTTCCGCATCCAAGTCGTCTATCCCGACAGCGCGATTGCCGTGTGGAGCCTCGTGCACGACCAGACGCCAGCGGCCCTAGCGGGCGTCAAGTCGGGCGACCTCATCACCGCGATCAACAACACTTCTACCAAGGGCATGTCGGCTGGCGTGGCCGCCGACAGTATGCGTGGCGAGCCTGGCACCTCTGTAACCCTGACCTTAGAGCGCGCCGACCGCCCCACTCCCTTTGACCTGACGATTGAGCGCCGAGAAGTGCAGATGAACAGCGTCCCCCTCGCCACTCTCTTTCCCGACGGCACCGGCTACATCAAGCTCGACAGCTTCCAAAAGGGGTCGACCCGAGAGGTGTTCAAGGCGATTGTCGAGCTAGAAGAACAAGGCATGGAGCGGCTGATTTTCGATCTGCGCAACAACGGCGGCGGGTACCTCGAAGAAGCCGTGCAAATCACCGATCTCTTCCTGCCCCGCGACTGCCTCGTGGCCTTTACCGAGGGTCGCCGCATCGAAACTGCCGAGTACATAACCCGCGAGGACGCCCTGCTACGCGACACACCCCTCATCGTCTTAGTCAATCACCTGTCCGCTTCGGCGTCCGAGATCGTCGCCGGTGCCATCCAAGACTGGGACCGCGGGCTGGTGCTGGGAACTACGACCGTGGGCAAGGGCTCCGTTCAGCAGATCGTCCACATCGATGACCGCGCCGAACTCAAGCTGACCATGGCCGCCTGGCACACGCCTTCGGGTCGCTCTATCGACAGGCGCATGCGCAAGGATTCCACCCTCGTCCGCGGGTACGACAAGGAGTTTAAGACCCTCCGGCTCGAGCGCATCGTCCGCGGCAGTGGCGGCATCACCCCAGACATTGAGGCATCTGGACGCAGTGGCAGCCGCCTCTACGTGCAGCTCAGCGGCATCTACAGCCTCAATAACCAATTTTTCTACTACGCCCGCGAGCACCGGCTCAAATACCCAGATCTGACGCCAGACTTCGTCGTCGGCCCAGGGGATCTAGCGGCCTTCCGCGCCTTTGCTGAAAACCGAGGGTTCGACTACATCAGCGAACTCGAAGCCCAAGTCGAGGAATTGGATAAGGTTGCCGAAGGAGAAGAGTACAACCAGCTCGCCAAGCCGCTCAGCCACCTGACCGACGAAATCGACAAAATCGAAGAACAACACTGGCAGGAGACCGAAGACCTCATTGCTTGGCGGCTCACCTTTGCCATCCTCGAAAAAGCATTCGGGGAGCCAGTGGCCGAAGCGTACAATGTAACCGTGGATCCCCAAGTACTGGAGGCGCGCCGCATTATCGCCGACCCGAGCGAGTACCAGATGTGGTTCGACAAGGGGGAAATAGGTACACCAGAAGAGGACTCCATCGCCCAAGAAGCCGGCAGAGGCGATCTCCAGTAGGAGCTTGTATCTTGGCGGCGGTATGAAGTGCTTTAGAGGGCCTGTTCCCTACCTCATAGCGGGCCTTTTAATTCACGCCGTTTTCCTCGCCGCCCTCGGCACCGACCTCCTCCGGCCCCTCTTCAACGACGCCTCCCACACCCGCCGCGGCTTTGACTTCGGGGTTTTCTATTTGGCGGGCCAAGCCCTAGCCGAAGGCCGCGACATCTACTC
>JAPPEG010000241.1 GCA_028875345.1 Gemmatimonadota bacterium | reverse complement strand
CCTTCTTCATCGCCGTACCCACGGCCATCAAAATTTTCAACTGGTCTTTCACCCTTCACAAAGCCTCGGTTAAGCTAGACTCGCCTATGCTCTATGTGATGGGCTTTATCGGCCTTTTCACTATCGGCGGGCTGACAGGCTTGTTCCTCTCCACCTTGGGCATAGACGTCCATCTCCACGACACCTATTTCGTGGTCGCCCACTTTCACTATGTCATGGTGGGCGGCATGGTCATGGGGTTCCTCTGCGGCCTGCATTTTTGGTGGCCTAAAATGACCGGACGCATGTACTCGGAAGGGGCGGCCAAGCTCGGCGTCATGTTCGTCTTCGCCGGCTTCAACTTGACCTTCTTTCCACAATTTATCTTGGGTTACTTGGGAATGCCTCGGCGCTATCACGCCTATCCCGAGGAATGGCAGGCCCTCAACATCATGTCCACCGCGGGTGCCACTGTCCTCGGGCTGGGCTTCTCGCTGACCATCGTCTATCTCCTTTGGTCCCTGTTCAAGGGGGAAAAGGCCCCCGCCAATCCGTTCCAAGCCAAGGGCCTTGAATGGGACATCCCCTCGCCGCCCATAGCCCACAATTTTGAAGCTATCCCGATAGTTACTTGGGAAGCCTATCCCTACGGCGAGGAGGAATCAGCGGAACCTAGCACTGAGGCCGTACCTGAACGCGCTAAGGAGGATGAAGTTGTCTGATCACGCACATAGCGCCCACCACCTACACCAGTTTGAGACGGCGCAGCAGCAATACGAAGCCGCCAGTCTCGGCATGTGGGCGTTCATCATCCAGGAAATCCTGTTCTTCGGGGGGTTGTTCGGTGCCTATACTGTGTACCGCAACGAATATATTGAAGCCTTTACCGCTGGCTCTAAGCTCCTCAGCATCGGCTGGGGCACCTTCAACACCATCGTGCTGATCGCCAGCAGTCTGACCATGGCGCTAGCCGTCCGCGCCGCGCAGACCAATGCTGGTCGCAACGCGATTACGGGGTGGCTCGTCGCCACGATCATTCTCGGCTGCGCCTTCTTAGGCGTCAAGTACATTGAGTACAAGTCCAAATACCCCGAGACCCTCATCCCCGGTAGCATGTTCCAGTGGAACGACCCGGCCTTCCCCGAGGTCACGCTCGGCAACGCCAAAATTTTCTTCTCGTTTTACTTCGTGATGACCGGGATGCACGCACTGCACATGGTCGTCGGCGTCGGCATCATGCTGTGGATGATCGCCAAGGTCCGGCGCAACGAGATTTCGGCTCAGTACTTTACGCCGATTGAAATCAGCGGCCTCTATTGGCACTTCGTCGATATCGTGTGGATTTTCCTCTTCCCACTGCTCTATCTGATTGGACGCCACTAATGTCTGAACATCACTCTGAACATCACGTCGTCCCGCTCAAGATCTACTTTCTGATCTTCTTCGCCCTGATGATCGGCACGGTCATCACGGTGGCTGCTGCTTTCGTCAACATGGGCTTTTTGAATACCCCGGTCGCCCTGATTATCGCCCTAGTAAAGGCATCGCTGGTCATCTTGTTCTTCATGCACGTGAAATACAGCCCCAAGCTGGTCGGGCTTTTTGCGGTCGCCGGCTTCTTCTGGCTGTGCATCCTGCTGGCCTTGACCATGCAGGACTACTATACGCGGGGCTGGGGCCAAGAAGCACCGGTGGAATTTCTCAAGCAGGGATCTTTCTTCTAAAGCGATGTAAGGGACAAGGATCTCGATAAAAAAGCCCAAGCCTCGCACGTAAAAGGCTTGGGTTTTACCGTTGTAAAACACTGAACCCTTAAGGAAAGAGTAATGCTTTACAAAATTAATCCTAATGATATAGGATCTAATGACCGAGTGGAACAAAAATCTCCAAAGGACCTTAATCTCAAAGAAGAACACATCGAGGCCTTTCTAGGGCCTCGCTTGAGTGAAATCGTCTCAGAAGATCAACTCATGCAGATCGGTCGAGAACGAAGAGGACAGGAAGAAGCGGACCTATTGGCACTCAGTAAGGAGGGCATTCTTTATATTTTTGAGCTAAAGAGGTGGGAATCGAAGCCAGAAAACATTCTTCAAGTGATGAGATACGGACAGATTTTTGGACGATATTCCTATGGAGAGTTAGAGTTTCTGGCACAGAAACAGAAACAGCTTGATGGCTCTCTTAAAGAAAAACATAGAGTATACTTTCAGCTCAATACCGAGTTACCAGAATCGAAATTTAACCACGATCAGGTTTTTGTACTGTTCACAAACGGTTTAGATGAGGATACTATTTCAGCGGTCAATTTCTGGACTCAAAAAGGTATCAAAATCGAATGCGTTCCCTATCGAACCTATGAGATAAATGGGGAACCATATATACAATGGGATACATACAATCCAAGAGACGAAATCCCTTTTGAGGCCAATACCTGCTTTTTTATTGTTAATACGAACAGATCGTATATGCCTGATGTTTGGAAGGATATGATCAACAACGGTAAAGCATCTGCTTACTATAGTAACAAAAACGCCATCTGTAGAGTTTCGAGAGGTTCCGTTGTATATCTCTACCATACTGGTGTTGGTATTATTGCAAAAGGCCATGCGACCTCAAACTATGAAGAAGCTGGCGAAGAATTCTATGTTCCTCTACGTTTCGATTGGGCATTGAGAGATCAAAGCGAATGGGATGAGAAGGCACCGAAGGCATGGGAAATAAATCGAAAAATTGACTCTAGTTATAGGTTTAGGCAGACAGTGTTTTCAATTTCCGAGAATATGGCCAAGGCAATCGACGATATTTATTGCCAAGAGTAAGGGAACTTAGTAGCTAATAACAATTAAATTTACCAAAAAAAAGCCCGAGTCGCTTTTTACGCGGCTTGGGCTTCCGTCGTATACGAACTTCCCCTAAGCAATGTTTTACGACATCTAATCCAATTTAACCTGTTCACGAAGCAAAGACACCATGACACCACGTTTTGATGACTACGTCGCGAAAATCTGGTCGCTGCCTGATGATCCGGCAGATAACGACGTCGTTACCTCGAATTTCCTGCTCGAAAAAGAAGGTCGGATTGAGGTATACTACGCGCCGCTCCACGGCGTAACAACCGATGCAAAAGTCATCATTGTTGGTATAACGCCCGGCATCCAGCAAATGGTAGCCGCATTTGCAGAAGCTCGGAGGCTGCTCCACGAGGGTATGAAGCCACCCCACCTCTTCAAGGAGATTCGTCGCCGGATGGCATTCAAGGGACCCATGCGGACGAATCTCATCAACATGCTCGACAAGATCGGAGTGGCGGATCGTCTTGAAATTACCAGCACCGCCCGGCTATTCGACGACGCCTCACACCTTCTACACTCCACGTCCGCGCTCCGATACCCAGTGTTCAACCGAGGGCAGAACTACACGGGATCCAATCCACCAATCCACCGATCACCACTGCTCAAGTCTCTCCTCACCTCCACTTTGCTGCCGGAACTCGATCAAGTACCCGGGGCGTTGATCGTGCCGCTGGGCAAGGCGGTAACCACAGATGCGCTGAAGATAATCAGCTTCGACAAGGAACGAAGAGTACTGCGTGGTTTCCCACATCCATCCGGGGGTAACGGCCATCGAAAGGCACAATTCCAGAGGGAATTTCGCAATTTGTGTGGTATAGTTCGCGCTTGGGACCCCTGATAGCCTACTAAACAACCAAAACTCAATCGGCGGCGAATGTTATAGAGCACTGATGTACGTAACTTTTAGGCGTCCACCATAGTTTCGGCCAGCGCAAAGCAGCAGGAACTGCGGGCTTGACCCAAACTCTTGCTCCAAGCATCGCGGGGGTAAGGGCTGCCGGGTACAGCCATGCCGTCGAGTTGCATCTGACCAGCGGCGGCAAAAATCAGCACCGTGAAGACGATGTGCGGGTTAACGGTGGGCGGGCCGACTAGGGGGCTTTCCAATTGCTCCCAAGTGGCGGTCAGGGTGTGGTGCTCGCTTTGGATGGTCCAAGAAGGATTTCGATCAATGCTCCCGGCGCGGCTGAAGGTAGCTCGCCATTGAGGCAGATCGCGGTCGAATGGATTCTTGCTGCCGCGAATCATGGTGTCAGTAATAAAATCGGCCAAGTCGGGATTGTCGGTACAGACGGCGGTCAGACCCTCGGAGCCGGGAATGTCGATATAGGCCACCGTTCCCTGGCCTGCGGGGCTGTAGGCAGCGCAGTACAGACTGAGTTGTCCGCTATCGACTTGGTTTCCGGACGGACGCAAATAGAGAATCCAGTGTTCTCCAGACCAGAGGAGCGGACCTCGGCTGAGGGTGGCTTGGAGCATGAGTGATCCGCTGGAGCCTACCTTGGCATCCTGCATCTGCCAAGTCCTAGTTACTCAGTGGCTCCAGCCGCTTTGAGAAAAGCAACCAACTCTTCGTATCGCTTCTTATTTTCGCCACCTTGAATGGAACCTATGACAGCCCATGTCATGGCTGTCTCTTGAGAGTTATTTCGGGTGTTGACCTCGGCACCGAGGTCAACCAAAAACTTCACTACCTCTAAATGTCCGCTAACAGCGGCTTTCATCAAGGCCGTCCAGCCAGAGTTATCTGGGGCGTGGATATCGCCCCCTTTGGAAACTAAAAAGTACACCGCTTCTAAATGGCCGCCCCAAGCTGCCCGCATCAAGGCTGTCTCACCATCTTTGTTTTCAATGTGAATATCGGCACCGTTCTCCACCAGAAAGCGCACCACGTCTAAATGGCCACCCCTAGCGGCCTGCATCAAGGCCGTCCAGTCAGAGTTATTTTGGTCATTGACCTTAGCGTCGCGGTCAACCAAAAATTTCACGATCTCTAAATGTCCGCCTTCGGCAGCCCACATCAAGGCTGTCCAGCCGTTTTCATCCTGGATGTGGATGTCGGCACCGTCCTCCACCAGAAAGCGCACCATTTCGAAATAGCCATCTTGGGCGGCCCATTTCAAACTAGTCATTTGTCGCGACCCTTGCCCTATATAGAACTTGAGCAGTGCCTGGACCGACATATTTCGGTCAGCAGCTATCTTCTCGAGGGAATTAAGCGCATCCTTTGGCACCTCTATGGATACCGTTTCCGTCTCACGCGGACGGAACGTAAGCGCAAATTTTTCTTTCTGTTTAGCTTCAGGCGTCTTCATATAACTTCCTTTTATCGGGCGTTGCCCGACGCGCTGATATGATGCGTGTCCATTCGCCTCGCTCTACATAAACGACCAGCAAAATGCGTTGCCGAAGCGAGTATCCAAGAATGAAATCCCGTTGTTCATAATCGGTGGAAGCATCGCCTATCTGATGGAAAGGATCGGAGAAGACTTCGGCTGCTTCTTCAAAATCGATTCCATGCTTCTGAATATTGGTTTGGGCTTTGTTGGCGTCCCACTGAAAATCGATCCCTCCAAATTGGTATTCGACATCCATGAAACCATCTTGATCTTTCTACGCTATACCAAAATATATTTTTATCAAGCAATATCGCGAACGAGCACCAAAATCGCCGCCTGCGGCACGACGATGAACTTCTCGTCGTCGAACTTGATTTCTACCGCGTCCTTGCGCAGGAAAATGGCGTGGTCGCCTTTTTTCGCTTGGAGGCCAATGTAGCGCATCTGCTCGCCCCCCTCTTCCCAAGGCGCGCCATCATCATCGGCTTTCGGCGGCAAGGGAACGCCCGGCCCCACTTCTTCGATGCGCCCGCTTTGCACATTCTCCTTTTCCAAGGCGGTCGGCGGCAAATAAAGCCCCACGGCCGTGCGCTCTTCCATGTCGTCAATCCGGATTAGCACGCGGTCGCCGACTACGTGCAATTCCTTGTCCCCCCTAATCATCTGCTCCTCCTGCGTTAAGACGCCAAGCGCAAACACTCGCTGTAGCGCTCAAAGCGCTCCCCTTCCCCCTCTGCTGGATCGACGTACTTGAGCCA
>JAPPEG010000010.1 GCA_028875345.1 Gemmatimonadota bacterium | reverse complement strand
CCACGATACTACCCCAAAAGGTCACCGCGCCGATGATCCCAGAGGCGGCCGTCGCGGCCGTTAATTGGTAGGAAGGAGCCTGCGCCTCAATCAGCGCCGCACCAGCCACCAACGCGGAGGCACCGCCGCCCAAGCCGTTAAAGACCGCCACCAATTCCGGCATGGAGGTTAGGGGAATTTTTACCGCCAGGATCATGCCTACCAGTGCACCAACGACAGCACCGAGCAAAATGTATTCGCCGGAGAGAATCCGCTGATCCAGCAGGGTGACGACGACGGCCAACAACATCCCCAAGGCCCCCAGCAAATTGCCGCGCACAGCCGTGCGCGGATGCGTCAATCCCTTGAGGCCGAGAATGAAGAGGACCGAGGCGACCAAGTAGGCGAGATTAATCAGGGTCGCGCTCATGCGCTAGTCCCGCCTCCTGAACATCCCCAACATGCGGTGTGTCACCATGAACCCACCCACCACATTGATCGTGGCGAAGATAACAGCCGCCAATCCCAAATAGGTCGCCAAGGCCGAGTGCTCGGAGCCTGCCGAGAGCAGTGCGCCGATCAGGGTGATGCCGGAGATGGCGTTGGACCCGGACATCAGCGGCGTGTGCAGGGTTGGCGGGATCTTGGTGATGATTTCAAAACCGACGAAGACAGCGAGTGCAAACACCGTCAGCGCGGCCACTAGGACTTCCACTATGAGCTTCCTTTGCGAATGCGCGGATGGACGATCTCACCGTCGCGCAACACCAAGGTTTCGCGCGTGATTTCGTCCTCCATGTCGAATTGCAACTCTCCCTCGCCCGCTAAATGCCGGAAGAAGGTCGCGATATTGTGCGAGTACATTTGGCTGGCGTGGTGCGGCACAGTTGCTGGCAGATTGAGCGGCCCCATGATCTGCACTCCACCCTCTACTACCGTCTCCCCAGGGCGCGTCAACTCGCAGTTGCCACCGCGCTCAGCCGCCAAATCGACGATGACCGACCCCGGCCCCATGCTCTGCACAGCGTCAGCCGTAATCAACAAAGGAGCTGGTTGCCCCGGGATGGCGGCCGTGGTGATAATCACGTCGCTCTGGCCGGCGACCTTGGCCAGCTCCTCGCGCTGGCGGCGGTAAAATACCTCGTCCTGCGCCCGCGCGTATCCGCCGGCGTCCTCGGAGTCGCCAGCATCGATATCCAACTCCACGAACTCGGCCCCGAGGCTCTCGACCTGTTCTTTAACCGCTGGCCGCACGTCGTACGCCCGGATAACTGCTCCTAGGCGGCGGGCCGTGGCAATAGCCTGGAGACCAGCGACCCCAGCGCCGATGACCAGCACCCTAGACGGCGTCAAGGTGCCAGCGGCTGTCATCAAAAGCGGGAACATGCGCGGCAGGGCCGCTGCGGCCAAGAGCACCGCTTTGTAGCCGGCGATCGTGGCCATGGACGAGAGCACATCCATGCTCTGGGCGCGGGTAATGCGCGGCATCAGTTCCATGGCAAACAAAGTCGCGCCGGCATCCGCCAGCGAACACAACTCCGAGCTAGCGGTCAGCGGGTCCGAGGCCCCGATGAGGACTTGACCGGAGCGGATCCGGGTCAAGTCGGCGCGACCAACCTCCGGGTTCGCGCCGAGCGTGCGCACCTGAAGCATCACCTCAGCACGGGCGAACACCTCGTCGCGATCTGCGGCTATCTCCGCGCCGCGCTCAGCATAGGCCGCATCGGCATAGCCAGCGGCAGCACCCGCACCCGACTCAACTAGGATGTCCGCGTTGCAGGCCGACAATCCGGACACAGCCTCTGGGACCAAAGCGACCCGCTGCTCACCAGGAAAGGTCTCTCGTGCGATACCAACGATCATTGCTCAGTGGTGGGACACCAGCTTGTCGTGGTGTTTTTTGAGCTGGCTCTCGATCTTGGACTCGGCTTCGGCGAGGGCCTTGTAGAGATTGTCCGCCGCCCCGGTGGCCGCAAACGTGCGCTGCGGCACCTTGACGATAATTTCCACTTTGTCGTCGTGCTTTTCCTTGTCGAGGACGACTTCGCAATCTACGATGCGATCGAAGTAGTGTTCGAGTTTAGTACAAGAACTAGCAATGTGTGCTTTGGTTTCTTCTGAGATCTTGCCGTGGCGCATACTGATTCTGGGCTGCATCTCCTAATCCCCTTTCTGTTGACAAAATTTAGTCGCTGGCCCGCATTTAGGGCCGCTCGGCGAGCGGCTGATAGGTCCGCTGCACCGAGCCGGTGTAAATCTGGCGTGGGCGGCTGATTTTGGTGGCCTTGCTCTCCTCGTACCAATGCGCAATCCAGCCCGGCATGCGGCCGATGGCGAAGATCACGGTGAACATCTCCTTGGGAATGCCGAGCGCACGGAGAATGACGCCACTGTAGAAATCCACGTTGGGATAGAGCTTGCGTTGAATGAAGTACTCGTCCTCCAGCGCCACGGCCTCCAGTTCTTTAGCTATATCGAGCAGGGGGTCGTTGATGTGGAGCTTGGCCAAAACTTTCTCGCAGCTCTTTTTGATGATCTTGGCGCGCGGGTCAAAATTCTTGTACACCCGATGCCCGAACCCCATCAGGCGGATCCCGGCTTTTTTGTTCTTGACCTGTGCGACGTAGTCGCCGACCGAGATGTTTTCGTCGCGGATTGTCTCTAGCATGTTCACCACCGCCACATTGGCCCCGCCGTGCAGCGGCCCCCACAGGGCGGAGACGCCCGCCGCTACCGAGGCGAAGAGATTGGCCTCGCTGCTGCCGACCATCCGCACCGTAGAGGTGCTGCAATTTTGCTCGTGGTCGGCGTGAAGGAGAAAAATTAAATCCAGCGCATCGACCAGCGCCGGGTCCGCCTCAAACTCGTTGTACGGCTGGCTGAACATCATGTGCAGGAAATTCTCCGCGTACCGTTTCCTGGGGTGTGGGTATTCAATGTGGTGGCCTAGCTGCTGGCGGTGGGAATAGGCGGCAATGGTGCGGACCTTGGACATGATGCGTGCGGTCGCTTCGGTGAAGGTCTCTTCGTCCTGAATTTCCAACAGCTCGGGATAGTAGCAGCTCAAGGCGTTGAGCACCGAGGACAAGATAGCCATCGGCGGCGAGTTGGGCGGAAAGAGGCTAAAGTGTTGCTTGAGCTCCTCGCGCAGCATCTGGTGCTTGGTCAGCAGCGCGCTGAATTCGTCTAGTTGCGCGGCGTTGGGCAACTCGCCCCAGATCAGCAAATAGGCAACCTCGATGAAGCGGCTGTACTCGGCCAAATCCTCGATCGCGTAGCCCCGGTAGCGCAGGATGCCCGCATCGCCGTCGATAAAAGTGATATCGCTCTGGCAAGAGCCCGTATTGCCGTAGCCAGGGTCTAGGGCGATATACCCGGTATCAGCGCGCAATTTGGCAATGTCGAGCGCCTTTTCGCCCTCGCTGCCGACGACGACGGGTAGCTCGACGCTCTGGTCCCCTGCCTGCAAGCGGGCAGTTTCCGCCATGTTTCGTTCTCCTGTAACTCGGTCGCTAGGTGCGCTGAATTGCGCCTAGGCGCGATGGATATGCTGTTTTTATCAGATAGTAGGCCCTAAAATTTGCACTGTCAATTGTCGCCGATGCTTGCTGCAGGTGCTTGACTCTCGTGAAAATTGAACGGCGACCAACCGCTATCTACTGGTGCGGAATAACCGGTAACAAGACGTGAGACGGATGCGCTCTAGAGTGTTGCACCGTCTGTTGCGCGCTGCGCATTTCAGTGTCCGTTCCGAGGTCGTTACCGGTGTTGTGGTTTCTGTCGAAGCGCGGAAAATTGGACGAGGATACTTCGATCCTGATCCTGTGCCCCTTCTTGAAGACATTGCCGATGACGGCGAGATCAATCTCGTACTGGTACGTTTGCCCCGGCTGGAGCAACTTGGGTGCAGCAAAGCCCTCGCGGTAACGCGCCCGGACGATGCCATCGCACAAATTCTTGGCGTACCCACTAATTGACACATCTACCAGCTTGGCAGTCCAGTCGGTATCTAGCCCGTCTGTAGCCGCGTATAGAATAATCTTGATCGGCCCTGTCACCTCGAGATCGGCAGCCAAAGGCTCGCTAGTGTAACAGAGCACGTCGGACCTCATCTCCACATCGCGCTGGTCGTACGGCCCCCAAGGCACAATGTGGGGCGAGCAACAGTTGTTGCCGCCCACAGTCTGCACGGGGAAATCGGGATCGTACACAAAGTGATCCGCCGGCTCGTCGTCCGGCTCAACCGGCGAAAGGCAGCCGTCGCCCAATAGCGTGTTGGCGTTGCCAGACGAGTGCAGATACCACTTTTGCCAGTCGGTCCTAGCCAGCGGCCATTCGCTCTCGTCTCTCCATTCATTGACACCCATTATGAAGAGCCGCAGCGGAGCTTCGCCGACAATGCCGTTGTCAATGCCCTTCAGCCAATAATCAAACCAACGCAACTCCAGATCCTCCAAGTCGTATAGCGAGTTCGCGCCGAAGTCGATGTCGCCAGTCTTGGTAGAAGCACTGAGCGCGTGCGGCCAAGGACCGACGATGAGCTGACTTTGCCTAGCTTCGGGCGTCCGCCCGTGCAGCCTCAGGCCGTTGAAGTTGATAAAGGTATTGTGGGAATAGAGATCGTACCAGCCTCCCATTATCAGCGCGGGGGCTGCGATTTCGTCCCACTTGTTTTCGACGTTGACCGAGTCCCAGTAGGAGTCGTATTCGGTGTGCGTCACCCAATCCCGCCAAAACTGTAGCGCTCGGCCCGCCTGTTGATCCATGTCGATGAGTGGGGTCGAGCGAAAGGCCTCCGTCCAGTTGTGGTACTCGATGCTCTGAGCGGTGCGGCCATTGGTCCGCATCCCCCACGTGAGGGCGACGTTGAGTTGGAACGCCCCGCCGGGGTGAATGAGGCCCGAGTACAGATCGCCGCACATGACTCTTGGTGCTATGCACGTCAGATACTGACTGCGGTGCGGCGCGCTCTGCCACTGCACCCATCCGAGGTACGAGCCTCCGGCCATACCGATCTTGCCGTCGCTCCACGCCTGCTGGCCAATCCATTCCTGCGTATCAAAACCGTCTGGGCCGTGGCCGAACAGCGCGTAGTGAACGCCGTCGGAGTCCCAGCGCCCCCGCACGTCTTGGATGACGCAGGCATAGCCGTTATTGGCCAGCCGCATGGCCTTCTCGATCAGGAGCGATGTGTTGTTGTCGTACGGCGTGCGCATCAGCACGGTCGGGAACCTACCCGATGCCTTCGGCAGATAGATGTCGGCAGATAGATCGACGCCGTCCCGCATAGGCGTTCGGATATTCAACCTCATATCGACTGCGTAGTTTGGCTGCATAGTTGGTAGCCGCTCCCTACTGGTTGCGAATCGCCTCGATTTTGGCGTCGCGCTCGGCAAAAAGCTCGTTGCGCACTTTGCTCATTTGCTCCTGCACTTGGCGGCGCGCTTCGACGAGGGCCTGCGGATCTGCACCCGTGGCCTGCTCTAACTGCCCCTTGAGCGCGATTTCTTGCTCGGCCCATTTGGCCTCGTACTGCTTGCGCACTTGGTCTATGGCTTCTTTCTGCTCGTCTGTCAGCTTAATCCCCTCTGCACCCCCGACTGCCTCGTTGGCCTTTTCCATGGCCAGCTCAAGTGCCGATTTCATGGCAAACTCTCCTGTTATCAATTAGGAATTGGGAATTAGGAATTGGGAATTAAAGGCAGCGACATTGATTACCTTAATTTTTAATTTTTAATTCCTAATTGAAAAAGATAGAGGCTGGCCGCAATCGCGACAAATTGCGTCGTCCGCCCTCTACTATCCCACTCACCACGTCAAAAGGAGCCCCATGTCCAAACAGTGGAAGATCTATCTATCCGGCGAGATTCACAGCGACTGGCGCGAGCGCATCGTCCAAGCGGCCAGCGACCTGCCGGTCGCGTTCACCGCTCCAGTCACCGATCACGCGGCCAGCGACAACTGCGGCGTCGATATTCTCGGGCCGGAGG
>JAPPEG010000255.1 GCA_028875345.1 Gemmatimonadota bacterium | reverse complement strand
CCGATAAAGAAAAGTGGCACCTACTTTATGTGGGCCGATTTGTCGAGGCAAAGGGGTTGCGCGTCTTGCTAGCGGCATTGGCTAAAGTGCGCAGTCAGGGCCGCGATGTCTCGTTGACCTTGATCGGCGGCCACCCTGCGACCGGGACCGCCGATCCTTTCCTACCTCAAGTCAACGACTTGAACTTGGCTGAACATGTGTCGTTTGAGGATGCGGTACCTTGGGAGCAGCTACCCCCCTATATGGCTGCCGCCGATCTGTTTGTCTTGCCCAGTTTTAGCGAGGGCCTGACCACGTCGCTAGTGGAGGCCATGGCCTGTGGTCTGCCCGTGGTCGCCACGCGCTGTGGCGGGCCAGAGGAGGTCGTCAATGAGGAGATCGGGCGGCTAGTGGCGGTCGGCGACGCGGAGGACTTGGCCGCGGGCATCCTCGCGGTGCTAGACGAATACGGCCGCTACGACCGCGCGGCGATCCGCCGACAGGCCGAGGAACACTACGACTATCGCCGGGTGGCGGCTCGCATTTGGGCGCTCTACGAGGAGGTGCTAGCCAGATAATGTCCGCAGGTTCCCAACGCTGGTACCAATCCCGGACAACGCGCGGTACACGGTTGCATAAATGGATACAAATGACGAAAATATAACGAGATAAGATACACCTTCTACCGTTAGAATCCCATGCTCATCGCCATTTTTTGGGCTGCTTTATTTCTCGTCGTCTATACCTATCTGATCTACCCGGTTTTGCTCTGGCTCTTGGCGGCTGGCCGCAAGCGGCCCGAGTACGCGCCACTGAGCGAATGGCCTGGGGTGTCGCTGATCATTGCCGCGCACAACGAAGAAGGCGTATTGCGCGCCAAATTGGAAAATGCGCTGGCCATGGACTACCCGGCTGAGCGGCTCGACATCATCGTCGTCTCAGATGCCTCGACCGATGACACCGACCGCATTGCCGCCGAATTTGCCGCACGCGGGGTGCGGTTGCACCGGCAGGAGGTCCGCGGCGGCAAGACCGAGGCACAAAACGCAGGGGTGCGCTTGGCGCGGGGGCAGTTTGTCGCGTTTTCTGACGCCAACAGCATGTACGCGCCTAGTGCGCTCAAGCGGCTGTTGGCACCCTTTGCTGACGAGCGGATCGGCTGCGTTTGCGGCGAGTTGCAATACGCCAACCCGGAAGATCAAGGCGCGGGCAAGGGCGAAGGCCTGTACTGGCGCTACGAGCAGTTTCTCAAGCGCCGGGAGAGCTTGCTCAGCTCTGCGCTGGGCGCTAATGGAGCGATCTACGCGCTCCGGCGCGAGCTATTCGTCGAGCTACGCGGCGATATTATCAGCGACTTTGTCGCGCCCTTGCACGCATGGCGGCGCGGCTTTCGCATTGCGTACGAGCCAACGGCCGTTGCCACCGAGTACAGCAGCGGTCGCTTTGGCGACGAGTTCCGCCGCCGCCGCCGCATTGTCTCGCGCTCGCTCTACGGGCTGTGGACCGAGGCCGGCGTGCTCAACCCGTTCGCGCACTTTTTTTTTGCGTTTCAGATGTTTTCCCACAAGTTGCTCCGCTGGCTCGTGCCGGTGTGGCTGTTGGTAGTACTTGCGGTCAATATCCCATTGGCCGCGAGCGAGTACTACAGTATCTTGCTCGCGCTGCAAGTGGCTTTCTACGGCTTGGCCGCCTTGGGCCTCTTGCTGCCAGAGCGGCTTGGCCGCTGTTGGCTCTTCTACGTGCCGGCCTATTTCACCGCCACCAATTGGGGCACCTTGCTGGGGCTGCTGAGCTTCCTAATGGGTCGCCGCCACCGCGTCTGGCAGCCCGCGAGGTAGAGCGTTTATGTCGCGTCTGAAACGCGTTGTCCTGCTGTTGCTGAGCGACACAGTCGCCGTCAGTTTGGCGTCGGTGTTCTTTGTGTGGATGAAGTTGGCCGGCGGCGGGCTGGAGATCGTCCGCCACAACTACGAGCGGCTCTATCCAGATGCTGTGGACGGACCGAGCTTCTGGTATGCGTTGGGCTATTACTCAGACGTGTTGCCGCTAATAAGTGGCTGCTGGCTGCTGCTGTTCCTGTTTTTTGGCTTCTACCAATCCTCCCTGTCTAGCTCGCGCTTCGACGAAATATACGAGGTCGTCAAGGTCGTCACTTTGGGCATCTTGCTGGCCATGGTCGCTACCTTTGACCGCGACATCCGCCTTACTCGGCTGCTGGTCCTGTTCTACTGGCTGGGCATGGTCGCGTTGGTGGCAGGTGGCAGGGTGCTGCTGCGCAGTTTTGAGCGGCAACTGTTGCTGCGCGGCATTGGCCTTCGGCGCACGGCCATCGTGGGCGTGAATGTGCGCGGTATCCGGTTGCTGCGCGCGTTGCGCTCGGCACCGGCGCAGGGATATGAGATTGTGGGCCTTGTACGGGCGCTCGGCGAGAACGATCACGCGGCCATTGACGGACTGCCCGTGCTCGGCGAAGTAAGTGATTTGCGAACCATCCTCGCGGCCGAGGACATTGAGGCCGTGCTCATCGCCTTGCAAGCCAATTCGCACGAAGAGATCATGCAGATCGTCGAGGAGGCCGAAGGGCTGCCGGTCTCCTTCGGCATCACGCCCGACCTGTACGACATTGTGACCGGCCACGTGCGCACGACGCAGATTTACGGCGTGCCGCTGATGGAGCTCACGCCCGAGTTGATGCCGGCTTGGCAGCGGACGGTCAAGCGGCTCATCGACGTGGTGGTGGCCGTTGTCGTGCTCGCGGGCTTGGCCCCGTTGTGGCTGTTGGTGGCCGCGGCGATTAAGCTGACCTCCAAAGGGCCGGTATTCTTTCGCCAAGAGCGCGTCGGCGAGGGGGGCCGGACCTTTGCGATGCTCAAATTCCGCTCGATGTACGTAGATGCCGAGGAGAAGACCGGGCCGGTATGGGCCAAGGGTGCCGACCCACGGGTGACTCCGGTTGGTCGGGTGCTGCGCGCCCTGCACTTAGACGAGATTCCCCAGTGCATCAACTTCCTGCGCGGCGACATGAGTTTGGTCGGCCCACGGCCCGAACGCCCGTTTTTCGTCGAGCAATTCAAGAAGCAGATTCCCTTGTACATGCGGCGTTTCAACGTCAAGCCCGGCCTGTTGGGCTGGGCGCAATCCAAGCACGAGTTCGACCTCGATTCCAAGGACGTGGTAGGCATTGCCCGCGAGCGGCTGGAGTACGATTTATACTATATCGAGAACATGTCGCTCAGGTTGGACTTCAAAATTATGCTGCAAACGGTGTGGTTCGTGCTGACGGGCAAGAGCACGCGCTGATCTTCCTCCCCGACGAAATCAACGGGATCAACAACAGCGGTCCCTCGATCTTATTCCAGATAGATTTTTTAACGGATCACGACGTTTTCCTAATGGTACGTCGGTGGTTGAAGCTCAATAGCCGAAGTCGATTAGGTTTATAGAGGCTGCTGGCGATGTAACGATGGACGGGTTAGTCGGCCTCCCGACCCACCTCAGAAATATCGCGCCAATCTCAACGACAAGCTGACCTCATTGGCTTCCAGAACCGCTGGGACCGTGACGCCCACGTCGTCGAATGGAGTGACCCAGTCTTCACTGGCATACTGGGTGTAACGCGTTTCAGCGCGAAGCGCGAGTTGTTGCCCGAGCGCCTTTTCTAAACCGATGCCAGCCGTCCAGCCTTGCAGATCCAGATCGCGGCTGTCGGTTCCAGAAGCAAAGTTGGGAGTATCCTCGGCCTCTGAACACAGACTGACATCCAAGCAACCGTAATAGCGGGTCGTAAACTGGGCTTCAACGCGGCGGATACCTGCGAGCGCGTAAAAATTCCGCAACGCGCCAAAGCCGCCGCCCAACTTGAGCGTGAAGCCGTAGCTTCTGTCTTTGGCGAGAGACCAGTGATCGGGCCAGCTTTCCCCGAGTTGATTGCGCCCTTCGGACTCGCCAATCCCTGCGAGTTGGCCCTCGACCTCGCCGTCGTGCAATGCTATATCGACCTCGCCACTCAGGTAAAAACTGCTCTCAGCGAGGGATGCGCGATAGCCGGCAAGGAGGCCGATCCCATACGCCGATGTATTGGCGGAATCCTCATCCCGAAACACCATGCCCTTGCGTGACTCGAGCACCAGCGTGTTCTCGTCGGTGTTGTCAACGGTTTTGTCGAAGGAAGCATTGAGTTGTTCCACTGGGACAGCTATGCCGACATAGAAGCGCTGGTCTTCGGCGAACACTGCGCCGGCCTGAACTAACATGAGCGGTATAGCTAGGAGCATTGCCACCGCGCCAAAGGTCAATGGTCTGTGTCCATTGGTCAGCAGGGAATTAACCTTCTTGTCTATCATCGTTCACCTCCGTTCTGTTTAGACTATTTATTGCACAAAGGATTGTGATTCGCCAATCGCAGATCCGGCCTCATGCCTTGAGCGCCAGATGGACGAGTGCCCAGACGCAGCCATTTTTTGCCGTTCCGGCTAGGCGCAGCCAGCCGCCGTAGTGCGACACCTGCACAAAGGATGGTTTGTCGATTACGTGTTGTGCGACGAAGTTCAGACGCGATCCTTCGTCGCACCAATGGATGCCGTCGGGCGATATCTGCACCTGCAGTTCGACGGCAATCAAAGAGGACGAGTTAGCCGCTTCAGCGCGGAGCAGGCGCACGAAGAAAATGGCCTCGTGGCTCCAGCCCGCTTCGTACGGCTCGGTGACAAAATCGCCCTCCCAGCACTGATTGCGTTCCACGACGGCGGTGTGGCTCTGTCGCATACTCATCGCGCAAACTCCCCGGATAACAACACAGAGTCGATGTAGAGAAAGGCCCGTTTATCCATGTCGGCTTCGACCCAAAAGGCCGCGTTGAGCATACACCACAGATTGGCCATGGCCGGCAGTTCAATGCAGTGCATTCCCTCTGGCCCGAAGGTGTGGTCGTTGCACTGAAAGCCGGTAAAGGCTCGCCGTTTGAGGTCCAAGCCAATGCGCAAATAGTGCCAATTCATTTTGGTGGCGATTTCGTTGTAGCACAAAAGCTGCGGCTCGCCCGGCACATCCTCCCAGCCCTCTGGCCCCAAGTGGAAATGCGACACGGTCTTGCCGCTGTGGCCAATGGGCTGTACCGACCGGGTGGTGGGCTTAGTCTGCCAGCGCCCTCGCCGCTGGCCGTCCTCGGCGTTGAGGTAGCGCAAGTGGGGCATCCAGCGCCGCCCTTGAGGGTCGCCGTCCTGCACATCGAAGAGCACGCCCCAAGCTCGGACGTCCATTTCGCCGAGCTTGAGTTCGGACGCTTCGGGCTTGAACGCGAAATAGCACTCCAACTGCACCCGACCTAACGTCCGAAAGGTGTGCCGCTTGATGCCTACGGAAAGACCGCCGGCCTGCGGACGAGTGGCCAGCTTAAGGGCATAGGTGCCTTCCATCGAGCCAGCCGTACCGGTGTCCCACATCGTCAGGTTGCTCAACATGGGGGGACGCAGGTCGCGGTAGTCGGGTAGCATGGTGTCGAGCGAGTCTTCGTAATTGCCGATCAGTCCGGTCCAGCCGTTTAGTCCTGCATCGAAATCGTCGTAGCACAGAATGCGCGCAAGCGGGTCAAAGCGGCTGAGCCGAGGATTGGCTAGCAATGATTCCACAGTATGCTCCGGTGTTAGGATGGATGGTTAAATGAACTTTCACAAATAAAAAACCCCGCCGAACAGTGCGCTCGGCGGGGTCCGTACGTCTGATGGAACAGACGCACTACTCGGCGGCTGTCGCTTTGACTTGACCCCAAGTCACGGCCTCAACAGCCGTGCTCATCTGAGGGGCAACCCAGCGCGCGGGCACGATCGGCGACGAAACCCAGCGGCCGTGCATCTGGACCTCCGCAGACACGCCATAAACCGCGGACTCGGGATTCGGCAGTTCTGGAAGAAGTTCCATACTGTACCGACCCTGAGCAGGCATGGCTTCCACATGGCCCCACGGCACAAAGTTGGGCTGTGTTTCGGCGGGCTCAACGATCTCTCCACCGGCTTCGACTTCGATCTC
>JAPPEG010000161.1 GCA_028875345.1 Gemmatimonadota bacterium | reverse complement strand
CGTACATCCACAGCGCCAAGTATCCCCCTTCGTAAAAAACAGTGAAGCGCGGCTCGTCGCCCGGAGCGGCGGGCGTGGTAGCGAGGAATGTCGAGGTCATGGTCGCCCCGTTTGCCAACAAAAAGTTAAACGAACACGACAGCGGCGTGTTGTACCGAGGGGGATGGTGGTAAAACGCTTGCGCTTGGGTAATATCGAGGCCGCTCATAAAGCGCGCGTAGTCAACGGCGTGCACCCCCCAATCGAAGGCCGAGCCGCCGGCCTTGTCCATCTGATAGTGCCAACTATCCGGGTCGGAAACCTCGGCTTCGAGCAGCGGCAACCCGGACGTGCTCTGAAAGCGGATGTGGGTGATGGCCTTATCCTCAAGCAGGCGGCGGGCCTCCTGAAAGAGCGGGCGGTAGCGCTCGCGGAAACAAACCGTTGAGATCACATCGCCTTCGGCGACCCCATCGGCGATGCGCCGCGCAACAGCCATGCTGGTCGCTTGCGGTTTCTCGCTGAAGAGGTGGATGCCCTGCGCTGCGGCCGTGGCTTCCACATCAGTGCGCGCAAAGGCCGGCACGATCGAATAGATAGCATCGAGCTGCCCTTCCGCGAGCATTTGATGGGGATCCTCATAGGTGCGGGTGATGGAGTACTTTTGCGCGGTGGCGGCGAGATTGTCCGGGTTGGGATCACTCGCGGCGACCAACTCGACGCTGTCTATCTTGCTCAGATTGGGCAGGTGCGTTTGGTTGGCAAAACGGCCAGTGCCATAGATGCCGACGCGCACCGGGCGATTGTTTGGGGGCATAAGAAAAATCCTTTGTTGATAGCTTTTATACAGCGGAGTGAAATGGGCAAGAAAAGGAAAAAGGAGCTCATGCGCCAGACCGCTCGGAGGCGGGTCGCGGGGCAATTTGAGGCGTCTATCCTAGACCTTTGCCGCTGGGTGAGCAAACACAGAATATTTCAGCCCCGTGGTACCGATTGCGACTGTTCACACGAGTAAGTACCTTCGCGTCAGATAACGGCCACTAACTAAACGACCATGACAAGTGAATTTGTAGATGCAAGGACGTTCATCGGCAAAACTATCGACGTTACCATAGATCGACCTCTTGGCTCCAAGCATCCTGAAGCGGGCTTCATCTATCCAGTCAACTATGGATTCCTCCCGAATGTACCGGCACCTGATGAAGAAGATATGGACGCCTATATCCTCGGTGTCTTCAAACCGCTAGAGACATTCACAGGCAGATGTATCGCCGTCATTCAACGATCTGACGACGATGATGACAAGCTCATTGTCGCGCCTGCCGGCAAAAACTACTCCGACGAGCAGATCCTCGCCCTGACGGAATTCCAAGAGCGATTTTTCGAATCGTCCGTAACACGTGAAGTGATTTAGGAAGGAAATCCATGCCATTCAAGATCGCCGACGATCCGCAGACCGATTATCGGGAACTGGTAAGAACCGCCTATAACCGGTGTGCGATGAATTACTCGGGGCAAAGACGTACTACGTCTGGAGCGGAGCTCAACTTAATAACTGAGCGTCTGACACCTAGTTCAAAGATCCTTGACGTTGGATGTGGTGCCGGTATCCCAGTCGCCCGACATCTTGCAGGGACATTCAGCCTCACCGGAATCGACATCTCCTCAAACATGATAGCCCTAGCGAAGAAAAACGTCCCCACAGCCAAATTCGTCATCGCCGACGTAATGGAGACCGAATTTCCCGCAGGTAGCTTCGATGCAATTGTCAGCTTTTACGCCATCTTCCACATCCCAAGACAAAAGCATCTAAATCTCTTTCGTCGATTTGCCCAGTGGCTTCGGCCCGGTGGCCTCCTCCTATTTACGGTTGCCAAGCAAGACGACGGTCCTGGATATACTGAAGATGACTTCTTCGGCGAAACCATGTACTGGAGCAACTTCGGCCCTTCGACCTACGAGAAGTTTCTCGCTGAGACTGGATTTCAGATTGAACGGGAAGGTATCGTAGGAGGAGGATACGAAAGTGCTGATGCACTAGAGGAGATTCACCCCTTTTTCTTCGCCGTCAAAAGAGAAGGCTTGTAGATCAGCAAGCGTTGTGAATTGAACGCATTGCCACAATCGGCGCACTCATTTATCAGGAAAGGACTACCAATGCCGCTAACAGGTCGATGTCTTTGCGGGGCGGTCAGCTATACAAGTGACTCAGAGCCCCAATCCGTGATCTATTGCCACTGTGACGACTGCCGTAGAGTCACAGGTAGCGCTTTCAATGTTGGAGTTGGCATACCAGCGTCCACATTTCAACTGAGCGGTAAAACCAAGGGATACGAATCTACGAACGACGAGGGCCGCACAAAGATTCGCGAATTCTGCCCAGAATGTGGTTCACAATTGTTTACGCGTTACCCAAACACGATATTCATCAAGGCGGGCACCCTAGACCATTCCGAAGACCTGCAACCCACCAGAGAGATCTGGACCGAAATGGCTGTCCCGTGGTCCAAGATTCCTGACGGCCTAGATAAATTCCCCCGATCTTCGACGTGGGGAAGTTCGCAACCCGGCATACACTGTGACTACAGCCTTACGTGGTATCACGGCTCTCAGCAAGAGTTGACGAAACTTCGGGTCGGAAGTTCGATCACACAGAATAGAAAAGTAGCGAAAACGTTCTCTCATAGACCTTCAATTGTTTCTATGTCTGACGAAGGGGAGTCTCTATCTGACAAACTCAGGATTAAGCACAACGGCGTGACGCCTGGTTATCTCTATGTCGTTTCCAATGACATCGGTCCCGACGATGTGTATCCCCATCCCCACCCGGCAAATGCCGATCGCTGGGAGTGGCTGACTAACCGAGAATTGAGGCTGGAACTCATCGAACAGACTATCGTAACGGACGAAGAACGTCTGACAGACGAAGAAATCGCAGAGATAAAGCGGAAACAGAAGGAAAGAGGTGAGGAGTCATTCGCGGGTGATCCTGACAAAGAGAATAAAAAATGAAACGCGAACACATTTTTGCCCATTACGAACAGGACGCAACCCGGTACTGGAAGCTGAGAGAAGGCGGCTATGCCACTCCGCTGAGTGTGTGTCAGGGAGATGAGGTAACGTTCCACATATCGAATTCCAGATCGTACTACGATGTATTTGTGTTCCACGAAGGGGCAAAACGGCGTCTGGTAAAGGAGATAAACGACCTGCGTGGCGGGCTTCCCCCGATCCCCGAGTTTGGCTATCGGGACGGATTCGCCTGGCCCGCGACGGTCTCGTTCCAGGTGCCTCGCGACTGGAAGAGCGGTGTTTACATCGCCAGTTTTCCCACCGCACAGGGGATCCGGGAAATCCTGTTCGTCGTTCGCCCGCGCGTCCCCAGCGCGCCGATTCTCCTGACGATCGAGACCAACACCTATGCCGCCTATAACTGCGTGGGCGGCAAATGCCTCTTCCCCTATATATCTACCGACCGATCTCACAGCAACCTAGTGACCTTTGAGCGACCCTTGCAGCCGGACATCATGGGCGGCTTCTATGCCTGGGATCAGTTCTTCACATCGTGGCTCGACGCCGAGGGGTACCAGGTGGACTACTGCGTCAACGCCGACCACGATCGGCAGCCGGATCTCCTCGATGACTACCCTGCGCATCTCAGGATCTGTCACGGCGAGTATACCAGCCGCGAAGAGTGCGAGCAGCTTCAGCGGTTCGTGGCGCGCGGCGGCAACCTGATGGTCTTTGCCGGCAACTCCTTCTCGCACCGGGTGGAGACCCGGGCCGGCGGACGCCAGCTCTACTGTGCCAAGTCCCGGTACAACAAGCATCCCCTCGGCACGCCGGAGGACCCCGAGACATCCTTTCTCCGGGCCATCGACAATCTGCGTCAGCGCACGATCGGCGTTTCCTATACGGCTGCTGTCAACGCCAAGAGCAAGACTCCCGGCGAGATCGTGGCCCCCACCTCCGGGGAGTACGGGTTCTTCCGGGTGACCCAGCCCGACCACTGGGCCCTGGCAGGAACCGGGCTGGCAGAAGGGGACGAGTTCGGCCGGGAGGACTCCATCGTCGGCGTCGAATGCGACGGCGGTGACATCGAGTTCGAGGATGGGAAGCCCCGATTCACGGGCCGTGACGGGATCAGCCCGCACTACCGGATCATCGCGATCGGGGACGCGGAGGACCACGGTCTCAACGCGGACCTGGGGGTCCACCAGGACCGGTTCCACGCCACCGTGGCGGTCAACGAAACGGAGTTCAAGGGGACCGTCTTCACGGCGGCCACGATCGAGTGGGCCCACGGCCTCTACCGGAACGGCGGTCCCGTAGCACAGATCACCCGCAATGTTCTGGACCGTCTGGGCAGATAGTAGATGAGTGACCAGACAACGGCACGCCTTTGACGTGCTTGAGCACTTGAAGCAGTGTTCTGCCCTCGTGCAGTGGCCGGCGCATGGCCGCTACGGCGGCGCGCCCTGTCGACGACATCCTGCCCCGGACGGTGCGGTTTGGGTCCTCAGCTCTCCGTAGCGGTACCAGGGAAACTCGACAGCAACGGAGTCAAGAGCCGACAAGGCTGCAAGGCAAGGACGGCCACCAGCAAGATACCCTGCAGATTAAGCCAAGGTTGAGGTGACAATGACAACCACGTTTCGATCTGTTGCCATTGGTGTCGCTCTAGGTGTATTCCTTACAATGGGCATTCTCACCGAGTGTAGCTCTAGGGTAAAGAGAGCGCTTCCAGACGCTCAAGTAGCCGTACAAACCGCCGCTCTTGCTGAACGCTTCGCTGATAAAGCCCAATTGGAAGCACGCAAGGCCATAGGTTACACCCGTCGTGCTGAAAGCGATCTCGCTATACAGGCTGCCGAGGAGGCCTCACGACTCGCCGACCAAGCAATCCGTGCCGCCGAAGAGTCCAAGAGGGCCGCTGTGAGGGCCATTGAGTCTGCGGAGGGTAAGAAGGGTCGCGAGGCCGCAGAGACAAGGTGGCTAACGGCAAGCGAAGCCGCTCAGAATGCCGCCAATGCAGCGATGCGTGCCAAAGAGGCCGCCAAGACTGCTGTATCTGCGATTAGCAAGTGATCCAAGAGGCGCGTGAGTGACTCCAAGTGTCTTACGTCTAGCGCTATCCGATCCCCGTTGCCATGGCCGCACACGACTACTAGGAGCCCAGCCGTGACTGACAGTGCTGAACTGATTCGATCAATCGCATCCCTTCTTTGGCCCAGCCTCGCTTTCGTTGCTCTCTTGATCTTTCGCGCTGACATTGCCAAAGCCCTGGCAAGACTAAAGAGAGCCAGCGTGCTAGGCCACGAGTTCGAGCTGCAACCCAAACTTGAGCAACTCCACGAAGCTGCGGGCCAGGCGTCTGAGGAAGTTGCTGACCTGCCTGGAGACAAGCAACAGACTCACGAGAGTGACACCTCCACGGAGGCGACAACCGTACGGGACGACTCGGTCAAGACAATCCTTGAAACCGCCGCGCAATCACCTAGAGCTGCGTTGCTTGTACTAGCGGCGGAGATCGAGAGAGAGGGTCGGGAGGTATTGGCAAGCGTAGGCAAGTTGACAGGCAAGAGACTGATACCGTTCCACCGCGTGGTTGAAGCATTGGATGGCCACTACGGCTTGCCGAGGCACATACCGAGCAGTCTCAAACTATTCCAACAAGTCAGGAACAGGATCGTGCATGGGGGCATTGCAGAAGATCGGGAGATACTAAGCGCACTTGACTCGGGTGTAAGCATATACAGGGCTCTTGAGGCACTTCCACGCGAGCGGAATTGGGTTGATCGTACAGGGGTACCGCTATACTCCGATCCAGAGTGCAATAGTGAGATTGCCGGCGTAAGGGGCATAATCCTCCGGACGGAATCGGAAAGTGGAGTAACGACTTCCTATCGTATCTTTCCATCGACGCGCAATAATCTCAAGGATGGGAAGCGAGTGTCGTGGGAGTGGAATGTCAAGGGACACCCAGATTCGCGCAGTTAGGGGACACCCAGATTCGCGCACCCC
>JAPPEG010000051.1 GCA_028875345.1 Gemmatimonadota bacterium | reverse complement strand
ATAGATTAGAGTTCATAGTTCCCGACGATAACATGCGCTGGCATCGGGAAATAACGTTCATGTTGGGCAGGTCTGAAACCTGACAATCGCTATCAGCTCCCAAATTGCAATGAAAATCCGTCACAGAGCTTACGCCTATATCACCAACGGGAGCCGCCTGCTCCTCTTTACTCACCCCGAGGCACCGGAAGCCGGCATTCAAGTTCCAGCCGGAACAATTGAGCCCGGAGAGAATCCCAAAGATGCCGTGATGAGGGAAGCAAAGGAGGAGACCGGTTTAACCGAGCTCAGATATGAGCAGTTCCTAGCCCAAGATACCCGAGACATGCGGGATTGCGGGCGCGATGAACTACAGTATCGCTGGTTCTTTCATTTGTCTGTACAAGGGCCAATAGAAGAAACCTGGCGTCATGGAGAACATGCGGAGGACGGATCTGTGATCCACCCATTCGATTTCTTTTGGGCCGATGTCAGGGCACTTCCTAAGCTTGTTGCCAATTACGACGACAAGATTGACTTACTGGTAGAGTCAATGAACGCTCGTAAGTAAGCACACGTCCTATATTTGATTAATTTCAAAGATTTATGACGCTGATTGAGCCAAAAAGTTCGCCTAGTTGTTGAATGCTAAGCTCCAGCACATGGTCAAATTCGGATTTTTCATCGTTGTGTTTTTTAATGCCATGCACAACGGGCCTTCTGCTGTAAACAGACCTGGGAAATATAGCGCGGGTACGAGCTAGCTGCATATCAACCTGAAAAGGACCTTCTGGCTTATGATGGTGCTCCAGCAGGTACGTTCGGCCAAGGACTTGATACTCTGCTACTAGAATCGGCATGTGCAAAAGGATGCGAGTAGAGCGAGACAGAGCTGACCGAGCACGCTCACCCCGCACGTAGGGAGGTAGTAATCCTAGCTGGTCTGTGCTATAATGAGGCTGCAAAAGCCCCTCGAACGTATGCGCTTGGTCAGCGTCACTCGCGATCACATGAACGCAGCCACCGCTTTCGAATGTCTGGTGTACCTGTCGCAGCAACTCGACAACGGCCGTTAAGCGCGACCAGTTACTCTGCCCGAATTCACGGGCAACGACAAGCTGTGCATCCTGTAGCGAGAAGTCTGCGGCAAGGATTTCGCTTAGTGCAGCACCAGCAAATCGGGTATGGTGATGGCGAATGCGATCACCAACGGAACGGTTCCCCTCCCGATGCTCATGGAGCAACTGTTTGGCGCGTCTCCTGATATGCTGAAGATCGGGACTACGAGGTAGGATGGTAGGCATAATAACCCTCTTTCTTGAATGCCTGTTGTCCGCGCGGTCAGGCGAAAGAAGGTCAATCTTTGCATGAGGAGGGTGGGTCTATGACCCTTACCGCGGACTGGAGGGCCTCCCTGAGGCACTTATGTATAAGCTAGGAGTTTGGATAAATCGCGTCAAGAATTGTACAGCAAGCGGTCGTGCTAGAAAGGCGGTTCGGGCACGGCGATACATTAGGCACAACGCGGTCAATTGAATCATGTCTGTTACGTTGGTAAAGCACTATGATCCGGCTTGGCCTTCATGGTTCGAAGAGTTGCAACGCCGTTTTGACTCTGTTTTGTCCGGAAGGTATTGCAGCCTCGAGCATGTCGGTAGCACCTCGGTCGCCGGAATGACCGCCAAGCCAATCATTGACGTTGACATTGTCATTGAGCCACAGGATTTTGAGCGCACGAAGGACCGGCTTGCAGAAATCGGATATTTCCATGAAGGCGACTTGGGTATTCCCGGAAGAGACGCCTTCGATCTGTCCGATAGCGGTCTGAAGGAGTCTTTGCCCGCCCACCATACGTACGTTTGTGACAAGTATGGTGAAGCCTTAAAGCGGCATCTTGTCTTCAGGGATTTCCTCAGACAAAGCCCCGAATATGCTCGTAGGCTCAGTACCCTGAAATGGCAACTCGCTGAAGAGCACGACAACGACCGTCAGTCATATATGGATGGAAAAGTCGCTCTGTGCGAGGAGATTTATGAGAAAGGGCTGGAGGCCCTGGGGTGTCGGCGCAGTCTGTACTTACCATTTGAAAAGAAGATCGGCAGGAGCAGAGATATATGAACAAGATCAGCTCCCACGAGATCGAGGCTAAATTACAAGGTGGACTCGCGTCTCAGAAGGCGGAACCGACGACTATTGGCAGGGCGAAGAATAAATGAATCGTACCGCGACTGTTTCACTGGTTAGCTACAGCCCGGTTGCGGGCGATGCTCCTGACCGGCTGGCCAAAACCCTTGAGAAAATGGGGATGCACATAACCCAGGCCGCCGCACAAAAGGCCGATCTTGTAGTCTTTCCGGAGATCTGCTCTTATCTGGGTGCGCCCGACGCGTGGGTCTTTGAAGAGCTCGACGGGCCCACGGTTACGGCTATGGCCGCTGCCGCCCGCACCCATTCGGTGTATGTTGTAATTCCGCAGGCCATCATGGAAGGTGACAAGCGCCGCAACAGTTCCATCCTGATCGACCGGACGGGCCAGATAGTTGGCGTGTATCACAAAAACGTGCCGACCCATTCAGAGCTAGACCTGGGCATCATCCCCGGCACTGAGACGCCTGTTTTTGAAACCGACTTTGGCCGAGTCGCTTTGACCATCTGTTTTGATATCAACTACTGGGAAGTAGGACATGCAACCTGCGCTAACTGCCCCGAGCTGGTCGTCTGGTCATCCATGTGGACGGGCGTGCGGATGATGAGCCGCTGGGCAATTGAGTTTGGTTTTTATATGGCGGGGGTATTTGCCGGCGGCAGCTCGTTTATTGATCCGGCCGGCCGGCCCATTTGCAGTGTGCCGCGCCGGACCAGCGATGCGACCGGCATGGCACCGCTGACCACTGCCGGGCTTGATCTGGATATGCGGGTGGTGCATCACGACGGCAACATCCAGCGCGTGCGGTCCTTGTTCGAGCGGTACGGTCCTGGTGCTGCAACGGCGGAGCATCTGGGTGACGAGTGTCTGTTGACGCTGCGCTCACACTTGCCGCATAAGAGCACCGATGAATTAATCGCGGAGTTTGAGATCGAGCCGATGCGCGATTATCTGGCCAGGGTGCGTCGCGATCGGCAGCGGGCTCTGGACGGAACCTATCCGACTGCCCCCCATTAATCCTGTTTCGAGTGAGGCCGGAATTCTATGTCCGAATGGTTTGAAAACGAAGACTTCTGGACGGAAATGTATCCCTATATGTTCCCGGAAGAGCGATTTGAATCTGCGGAAGATCAAGTCGACAAGATTCTTTCGCTGGTGGAGTTCAGCGGGACACATATCCTCGATCTGTGCTGTGGCCCCGGGCGACATTCCACGATCCTGGCCGAGCGAGGATTTTCCGTAACGGGAGTTGATGCTACCGCGTTCCTACTGCAAAAAGCTAGGGCGCGAGCAAGCGAGCGGAAACTAGACGTTGAGTTTGTGCAGGAAGACATGCGTCGTTTTGTGCGGTCCGCATCGTACGACTTGGTGCTCAACATGTTTACGTCCTTCGGCTATTTCGATGACAAGGACGAGGACCTGCTAGTGCTCAGCAATATTTACGAGAGTCTCAAGCCTGGGGGAGTCCTCGTAATGGATCTGATGGGTAAAGAGTGGTTGGCCAAAGTATTCGCCGCGACCTCCTCGGAGGTGCATCCCGACGGGACATTGCTCGTTCAACGTCGCGAGATCTTCGATGATTGGACGAGGATTCGCAACGAGTGGCTCCTAATCCGGGATGAGCAGGTAAAATCGTTCAAGTTTCACCACACGTTGTACTCTGGCCAGGAACTGAAGGACCGTCTCTTGCGAGTTGGGTTTAGCAATACGCAATTATATGGGGATTTGGAAGGCAGTGCGTATGGGCCTAGCTCAAAGCGGCTAGTTGCTCTTGCGCGCAAAGCGGCATCGTGAACTGCCGGCATTTTGGGCAAACTGATCGGTGAGAGAGCATGGTATCTGGTAAGGAGTTGATGAAAATGCAGGTAGAGGCGCTGTTCACAACGGATGCGAATGGGCGTCTTCGAGGGATCAACGACCCCGATGGTGAAATCGGACCAGCTCCTCGTTTCTTCTTCGGGCACACCAAGGAGGGTTCGATATGCCGATTCCGATATGACCTTCCTGAGAGTGTGGTTACACCGCTGAAGGAGGTTGCTGCTGCCGAGCCGATGCTTATGGATTCCCAGAAATTCCCAAGAGGCCACAGCCAATTCAAGGACATCCTCCAAAGCCATGCGCCGATTGAACGAGTGTGGGTAGGCCCCGCTTACCGCTTTCCCGACCGCATTGATTCGCCGGCAAATGTTGTCCGGTTATCATGCGAAAACGCAGGACTTCTGAGGGGCGACTTTGCGAAGATGGTGCCGGAGTTGGATAGTGGGCGGTCCTATTGGGCAGTCATTGAGGACTCCCAGGCAGTGTCAATTTGCCACAGCGTCCGCTTATCATGGAGGGCCCATGAGGCAGGCGTTGATACGCTGGAGGCCTACCGTCAGCGTGGGTACGCAGTATCAGTTGTAGCTGCGTGGGCACTTGCCGTCCGTGCGCTTGACCTCGTCCCACTTTACAGCACTTCGTGGGAAAATGTGGCTTCCCAAAGAGTGGCTCGACGCTTAGGCTTGATCCAGTATGGTGTGGATTATCACGTGACATGATAAAGGAGAGAAATGAAAATAACCAAGGTAGAAACAATCCGCGTGGCAGACCGAAGCCAGAGTTATGGTTGCGGAATCTGGGTGCAGATTTACACAGACGAAGGTCATGTTGGGCTTGGCGAGACTTGGTACGGGCCGATGGCGGTAGAAGGTGCGGTGCACGAGTTATTCGCGCCCATGCTGATAGGCCGCAACCCTTTGAACATCGAGAACCACTGGTACAATATGTTCCGCCTTGCCGACCACTGGGGATATGGCGGCGCGGAGACTCGCGCCATCTCCGCGCTAGACATCGCGCTCTGGGACATCGCAGGACAAGCGTCGGGCCGACCTATATATGAAATGCTCGGCGGCGCCTGCCGAGACAGAATCCGCGTTTACAATACGGGCGGTGGCCCTGATCCCGTGTCTCATGCGACAGAGCTTCTTGATCGTGGGATCAAGCACATGAAACTCGGCGCGTTTCCCGATGCGCATGAGGGCGATGGATACTACGTCTCTGACGAAGAAATCGAGGCGATGATAGACCCGATACGCAGGATTCACGAGGCCGTTGGCAGCCGCATGAGCATTGCTATCGACGGGCACGGATTCTGGAGTCTGCACAACGCAATACGGGTGGCGAAGGCGTTGGAGCCGTACAACATACTTTGGCTTGAGGAGATGCTTTCGCCGCGCAACGTTGATGCGCATCTGGCTCTGGTGCGGGAAGCGAAGTTTCCGGTATGTCTCGCCGAGCGGTTTGTGACGCGCTACCAGTTCCGCGAATTCATCGAGAAGGGCGCGGTGGAAATTCTGATGCCCGACCTCATCTGGACGGGAGGCATATCAGAGACGAAGAAGATTGCGATCTTGGGGGAGACGTATCAGCTCCCGGTATGTCCCCACGACTGCTCAGGGCCTGTAAACGTGTTTGCCTGTGCCCATATCTGCATGAACGTGCCGAACGCGATGCTGATGGAGACGATTCGGCAGTTTTACGAAGGCTGGTACGAGGAGTTTGTGACGACGAATATAAACATACAAGACGGGCATCTGCTAGCGCCCGAAGGCCCCGGCCTAGGAACGAGTCTGCGCCCCGAGGTGCGCGAGCATCCCGACGCAAAGATAGTGGTCAGCGACAAGACCGAGGGACATTATCTGGGGTGGAAGCAGTAGCGAATGATCGAACTTCGAGGTGAGCATGTGGCCCTACGGGCTTTGGAACGGGAACATTGTCATACGCTGTGGGAGATGACGGAAATCGCCGAGGATGTCCCGACGGAGCACGTTCAGCCAGGACTTGCTCAAGAACAGGCCGACAAATGATGTCTCCTGCTGATCCCATCCTCGACTACGGTGCGTTCCGCCG
>JAPPEG010000223.1 GCA_028875345.1 Gemmatimonadota bacterium | reverse complement strand
TGACTCCGGCCCGGCCGCAGCCAATCCCCTTGGCATAGGCCAAGCCGACCTCGTGCGCGCGGCCAGTGGCGTCTTGGTACACTGCCAACAGACCCGGCACGCCACCCCCCTGCTGGTACACGCGGCGCACCAAGTGTCCCGGCCCTTTGGGCGCGACCATGAATACATCGACATCCGGCGGCGGCACTACCTGCCCAAAGTGGATGTTAAACCCGTGGGCAAAGGCAAGGGCATTGCCCGCTTCGAGATTGGGGCGGATATCGGCTTCGTACACGGCCTTTTGGACCTCGTCGTTGATCAGGATCACCACGATGTCCCCCCGCTTGCTGGCCTCGGCCACATCGGCGACTTCCAGCCCTTCGGCCTCGGCTTCAGCGCGCCGCTGGCTACCCGCGCGCAAGCCCACCACCACCTTGACGCCGCTCTCCGCCAGATTGAGCGAATGCGCGTGGCCCTGACTGCCGTAGCCGATGACGGCCACGGTCTTGTCCGAGAGCAGGTCGAGATTGGCGTCGTTGTCGTAGTACATCTGCATAAAAATTCTCCTTCACTGAGGGCGTTGAGATTGTTTTATAGACATAGTTAGCTGACAGCCGGCTCGTTGCAGCGGCTTCGTCCGTTAATTGGGCTGTTAAAAGTGGAACGAGGAGCGAAGCCTACTTGACCGGTCGGCCAATAATAAGCGGTAAGTCGAGGAGGAGAAGTCGGAGGCGCGCCCACACTGGTGTCGGGCGGAAAATACGCGGGGACTGGAACGGCGCGCTCATTGGCATTAAACCTAAGTAATCCAAGAAGTTAGCGTTCAATTGCGATAAAGGGTTCAATATATGGCGTGCCAGAGGGAATGTCAAGCTGTATGGCGCAATCGCCCGTCCTGCCCCAATTTACCTTACATGTTGAATCCCAACCGCGAAATCCCCTGTGGCCGACACCTTTGAAATCCGCCTCGTCGCTGACGACACCGCTTGGGACGCCTTCGTCCGCCAAGCCGTCGGCGGCACGGTATTTTCCACCAGCGCGTGGCTGCGCTGTGCTGCGGCCGCCACCGGCGGTCAAGTAAACCGCCTCGGCTGCTACCGCAACGGCCACCTCGTCGCCGGTATCAGCGGCTTGGCCCGCCGCCGCATGGGTCTCTACCGCCTCGAAACCCCAGAGCTGACGCCCTACACCGGTCTGCTCCTCGCCCCAGTCGCTGGCAAAGGACCAGCCAAAGCCGAAGCAGCCCAACACCGCGCTTGCACGCATCTACTTGAGTATCTCGCCAAGCACTACGACCGCGTCTTCCTAGTCCACGCGCCGACTATCGCCGATGTGCGCCCCTTCACTTGGCAGGGCTGGGACGCGCACTTGCGCTATACCTATCGGCTGCCACTCGGCGACAGCAACGCACTCTGGGAACGAGTCGAGCGCCGCACGCGCACCGCCATTCGCAAGGCTGAAAAACTCGCCTATCAACAGCGCCCCACCAGAGATGCCGCGCTGTTTCGGCGGCAGTACGAAGCCATCTACGCCAACCAAGCCGACGGTCCCCCGGTCGCCGCGGCCTTGGCTGAACGCTTTGTTGCCGCAGCCTTGGAGGCCAGTCTAGCCCAAGCGTACGAAATCGCCTCCCCAGACGGGCCAGCCGCAGTCGTCGTCTTTGTCGAAGGCTTCGACACCACTTATGCCTGGGCCGCAGGAGCCGACCCCGCTTACAACCACACGGGAGCCATCTCGCTGTTGTATTGGCAATACTACACCACAACCTCCCACCAGTACTTCGACTTCGTAGGTGCCAACATGCCAAGCATCGCCTTTTTCAAGCGCGGCTTCGGCTGCGACCTCGTGCCGTACTACGCGGTGGAGGGATACAAGAGTGGGTGGGTCAAACGCGCTTTTGGCCTCCGACAGGCCCTGCGCGGCTGACGGTCCTCAATAGTGCAACTGCGTCACCGACTTAGAAATCAACGCAATCGCCACCGCCGACATGCCCACCAAACCCATCCCACACGCGTAGCCAGCCAATAACACCGGCGCGTATTGCCGCCACTGCTGCGTCCCAAAGCGCGGCTCCAGCCAATAGCGGGCCAGCAGGGCACCGGCCATTTCCGGGATCAGCAAATGCGGCAGGCCCCCAAGGCCGCGCACAAACCCGTACACCAGCGAAATCGGCCACCCCAACCACGACATAACCCCAAATAACCCCCCGGCCATCACAAAACTCCCCGCGATCCACCAGCCCTTAATCGCCTGATCAAACAGCGTCTCTCCACCCAACGTCGCCGAGTACCACAAGCACTGGCGCAGTGCGATCAGATGCCAATACGTCTGCGCGTATTGGAAAGTCGGCGAGGGGATAGGTTCCATCTGCCAGACCAGCGACCAAAACACAAAACCGCAGACCAAGCTCAGCGGCAACAGCAACAGCTCGGCCTTGATGATCGACGAGAAGCGCGTCCCGGTCAGCTCCACTTCGCGGAAGAGCTGGGCGCGCCGGCCGTGGTCGGAGTATGGAATGGGCGCAAACCATATATCAATGCCTTTGTAGCCGCTCAAAATGAAAGCGCCTTCGCGCAGCAGCGGAAAGCTGACCAACTGTCCCGTCAACCCGGCCATGCGTGCATTGACATACGAAATCACCGGAGTCACCACGAAGCCAAAAAGCAGCAAAAAGATCAGCGGAAACTCGTCGTCGTCCAGCAGCAACACGCAGAGCCAGATCATGGCCAACGTCGATAGGACATATCCGCCAATCGCTATCCACAGTGGGAAGTCGCCCCGGCCAGCCGGCGTATTCCGCAACGGGCGATGCCCGCCCTGACGGCGCGCGGCCCGCACTGACAGCACGGCGTGCACCAAGCCAATCGCGCCCACAGCCGCGCCCGCGCCAATGTACACGCTCATCCACACGTCGATGTCATTGGCGAAATTGGTCAGGATCGCGTCCATGCCCGGCCGCCAGTGCGTCAACATGCCAGCGTGGTAGAGAATCGGGCTGCCCAAGGCGTGGACCATGGCCGCGGCAAACGTGCCGACGACGATCCAAAACGGCAGCACCATCCCCAACAACACCAAGCCCAAGTCCGTGCCAATGCCCAAAGGTGCAGCCGGCAGAATGGTCTCCGTAGTGCGCGTCAGGTCGATCCAGGGGATGGGCAGCAGGACGATAGGATCGCTGGCGATCAATCCGGTCAGCGCCGGCAAACCCACGTACACCGCGCCGAACAGTAACCCAATTCCCATGCCCACCGAGAAAACCCGCCAGCGCCAGCTATCTCGCCCCTCGTCGCTCTCGGCCAGCGCCGTCGCTCCCTGCGCAGCGACCGGTGCTAACGGAAAGGGCAAGCGCTCCACATCAGACGTGACCCGAAAGAGGATGTAGCCAAGCGTGAACCACTCGACCCGCGACAAAAACTGCGAGGCGACGAGCACGACCATTGGCGGAATCCACGCCCGGTGCAAAAAGCTGCGCCCCATCAGCGCATCGGAACCTATCGGCGGCGCGACCCATTCCGGGATGTGTTCGGCAATGCCAAAACCCGCCGCGGCCTGCGACTGCACGAGATACTGATTCCACACCAGTTGCCCAAACGGCCCCCCGGCCAACATGGTGCCGCCGATGACGCCGGCCAAGCCACCGGCAATGTAGTAGATCAGGTAAATCTCCTGGCGCGTCAGCGCCGAAAAGGAACGCCGCGCCAACTCGGAAAACAGGATGATGGTCACCCACTCGGCGGCGGCACCAAGCGATGCGCCGGCAATCAGGCCCATGTAAATGGCACCGGGCATCATGATAAAGCCGACGAAGAACGCCCCGGCCACGGTGCGCATAGTAAAGCCCTCGCGAAAGCGCGTCGGGGGCTGCATCAGGTCGCGGTAGCTAGTTAGATCGTTAGCCGTCACGGTCGGTATCCGCCTCCCATTTCGCCTTGCACCAGCGCGATCGCGGCCCACACCAGCCGCATGGCGACCTCGCCGCAAATCATCCCCAAGAAAAACGGCATGACCCGCCGGTAGGTCTGTGCTCCGCCGTAGCGCACCGCCAGCCACTTGCACAGCCAGCCGCACAGCACCGATCCCCACACCAGCCAGCCAAATCCCGTGCCAAACACAAAGCCCATCGGATGCAAAGGCCAGCGCAGAAAGTGCTGGCGCATCAACGCCAAGAAATAGGTACAGCCCGCCCCAGCCGCGTGAAATCCCAAGCGCACCCAATCCGTGCCCCCATCCACCGTACCCGCGTCTTTGAACAAGTAGTTGTAGTAGCGACCAATGCGCGCCTCAGACCGCGCGCCGCCCTGCTCCTGCAAGGCGAACAGCCCATGCTCGTACATCGTCTCCAGCGAAAACAAGTAGCCAGCTCCCAACCCAACGGCCAACCCCAAAGCCATCCCCCAAATCAAGCGGCGCGGCGACACTCCGTGAATCTCGGCCAACTTCAGCCCCTCAAATTGCAGAGCGGGCCAGATCCCAATCATCGTAAAACCGAACACCGCCAAGAAGCCAAAGCCCATGTAGGTCTCGTCGGCAAAATGCCCAGCCCCAGTCCCCAACACCACGAAGAACAAATAGCCCACAATCTGCGGCATCCCCACAATGGGCAAGCCCCCGTCGATCCGCAGCCGCGCAAACGTCAACGCCAACAGCAACACCAGCACCAGTGCCGCAATGCCCATCAGCGGCGGCACTCCCAAAGCCGTAGTCCACGCCCACAGCACCAACAGCCCAGCCACAAGCCCCCACGTCGCCCGGCTGCGCCAAGAGATCGCCTTCGCCAGTGCCCGCCGCGCCGACCACAAGCTGAACAACCCCAAAAACAGCAAGCCGCCGCGCGCCTGCGTCATAAAAAAGGGAAAGTGACTCGGCCAATCTAGCCACGGCGACCCGTGCCCGGGGATGAAGTCACCGCGATATTCCGAGCGCCCGAGGAAATGAGCCACCAGCAATTGCACGCGAGTGAGCAAATAGAAAAACCACGTGCTGAACGACACCTCCACGGGAGCGAGAAACGCCGCGCCGACCAACAGCGGGACAAACTCAAAGTGGAACGGCGACTCAAAAGGAGCCATGGCTTTCCACGGGTCGTCGAGCAGGAAATGCTCCATTGCCAATCTCGTGGTGATCTCGGGCACAGACGGCATGTAGTGATGCCACCCATTGATTCCCAACAGCAAGGTCGGCACTAACGCGCCCCACCAAAACAGCCGCTGGCCAAACAAGTCTCCAGCAATGAGGGCGCGAGGTACTTCCAACAGCGGAAATCCCAACCGCTCGGTCTCCAGCCAGCGCTGCCGCAACAGCCACACCAAGCAAAAGCAGGTCAAAAAGAACGCGCCGAAAAACACACTCCACATCGCCAACGGCCACAGCCACTCCCCCCAGGGCACGGCCGCGCCGCCTTCAAACGCCCCGATGGCCGGGGCCTCATTCGGCCCGCCCGGCACCAACCAGTCCGGGACGACTTGCAAAAAGCGGTAATAGGGACCGGTCGGCTGGGCAAAACCTCCGTAGAAACCCGTCACCAAGCCCGGCAAAAACCGATGCATCAAGCCGGAAGCGGTCGCCGACACCCCGATTACCAGCGCGGCGTAAAGCACCGCGCGATCCCCCGGGCCGACCCAGCGACGCATTAAGGTAACGGCTGCCAAAGCCCCTATTGGCACGGCGAGAAAAACCTGCGGCCCCGGCATACTCCCGGCCCCAGCCAAATGCGGGCCGTTGTACAGCAATTCGACGCGCTGGAGCAACCACCCGCTTGCAACCGTGATGCCGATGATGAGCGCGGCTAAGCGCAGCGCGGCCATCTCGTAAATCTTTCTACCATTCCTTGCGTTGTCCTAGTCGCCATTTTAGACCAACCCGTATTGACACCTACATACGTTAGACCAAAGAACCCGCGTCAGAAAGCCTCATCAGAGCTTTCGCGGCTGTCCTCAAGATCGGCTACTTGACCTTTGCGGAGAGAGGCCATTTTGTATTGGGCGATCTGGCTGATGCTAACGAGGGTGAATTCGCAGGACGCAAAATATCCCAAAAGTAGGAGAATCTCATGAGCGTGAAATCCGTTTATATGATGACCGATTTGGAAGGCGTGGCCGGCGTCGATGATT
>JAPPEG010000234.1 GCA_028875345.1 Gemmatimonadota bacterium | reverse complement strand
CGTCGTCGATGTAGCCGACCACGCCGAGGTGGAAGGGGTGGCCGTCGGTGTGGCAGCCTAACTCTTGGGGCGGGTGATCGCCGTAGGGCAGGGTGCAGTAGATGCCGCGAATGCGCTCGGGCCGGACGACCTGGTCCTTGCCGAGCATTTGTTCGGCCATGGCCCACACCTTGGGCTCGGTGGCCAGCAGGCGCACCATCCACTCCTCGCCGCCTGGCTCGCGGAAGTTCCAGCGAAAGCCGCGGCGGTGATTGGCGCCGTCGGGGTTTTCTTCGTCTTCGCGGAATGGGCCAACCCAAGTGGCGGGGTCTTCGCGGCGGCGGCCCGGCGGTGCACCGTCCCACAGCCGGGTGCGGGCGCGTTCCATGAGCGCGGGGTCGAGCACGCCTCGTTTGATGAGGTAGCCGTTGCGCTTGAAGAAGCGCATTTCGTCGGTTGTTAGCATATTTTACCTGTTAAAGTTTGCTTGAGAAGGATAGGCAAAGAGCGCGTGCTTGGAAAGCTGCGTAGGATTTAGCTTTAGGGCCGTGGCGGTCGTATAGTTAAACCTAACTCTTAGGAGGAAAATCATGTCGTTTACCTTAGTCGATCTTGAGACCAATGGGGTTTGTGGATTTCCACAGGATCAAGCCAGCGTACTGTGCGATAATGATTCCTTGCGGCTGTCCGTTTGGAACAATCGCGAGTACCTCTTTGTGCAGGCGATTCTGTGGCAGGTGTCAGAGCACACCCTTGGGAAGACGGAGGACAACAGAGACATTGGCAACTATTCTAACTTGGGGATTGCGGTAGCGGCGACGGAAGGCAAACGGTCCTTTGGTATTGACCGGAGGTATTCTCTCAATCCTTGGCCGCATCTTCTTGGGCTATACTACCAAGTTCTTTTGAGTGAGAATGCGACCACTGGTCTGGAGAAAGACTCCAAGGGACGAGGGTGTATCCGCTACTTAGAGACCCGCGATCGCCAGCCGGTGCGCGTCGATAGTTACCTCATTCCGTTGTCCGAGATTGCTAGGTCTCTGGGAGATCGGGTGGGGCTTTGTTATTGGAGCTTTTCACCCAATCCTGTGCAAACAGTGAACTCAGTCGGATACGAACCAGCCGACGAGGCGTACTCATCGCACTCCATTCCACTTACCAGCTACCACGACTATCAACTAATCTCTGGCCATGAGATCGATCCACACGACATCCCGGACGATCGGTCGGAGGCACCACCTCCCTCAGAACGCAATATGCAGAAGCCGCAAATCGGTGCGATGGCTCCCGAGATTATTGCTGAGGATTGGCTCAATACCGATGGTTGTCTGAACTGGGAATCCCTACGTGGGCAGGTTGTGCTGTTGGACTTTTGGGCCACTTGGTGCGTCCCCTGTTTGGCGGGTATCACGCATCTCAATCAGCTTCACGAGGCGCACCGCCAAGATGGATTCCAAGTCGTCAGCTTGGTGACTGAGAGAAAGCCATTTATGGAGAAGGTCGTTGAGGAGCATGCCGTCCGCTATCCCGTCGGCACAAATACTTCAAGCGGTGACGCTTATGGAGTAGACGGAATTCCGTACGCTTTCTTGGTTGACCGAACCGGCAGAATACGCTGGCATGGATGGCCTGACCCGCAGATTGTAGAAGAGGAAATAGCCAAAGCTGTGGCTATGTGAGCCTTCGCTACGTGCTTTGGGCGCGAGTGCGTGCGAGTGTGTATATTTTGTTGCCCAAGCAAGGAGAGCACGCCACCCGTGATCCTAGCCCTGCCAACAGATAAGCTGACGCCGCGCACGGCCGACGAATTCCTCGTAGAATTTCTCGACTACGCGCACGGAGCTGTGCCCGGGCAGCCCTTGGAGGTCGATTTGCGGCCCCTGCACTTTATTGATCCCTACGGCTTGGTGGCCTTGTGCTTGATGGCGCGCTACGGGGACGCGCTCTCGTCGCGGGTCGTCTTTCACCTGCCTCACGCCTTTGCATTGCGGACCTATTTGGGACGGGTGCGGTTCGCCGCGGCCGTGGAAGGGGTTGAATTGGCTGGGCCGGCGCTTATCGTGGATCAGGAGCGGGAAAAGGAAGAGAGCGAGGCCCTGCTGGAAATCACGCGGATTGAGGAGCGGGCGGATATCGAGACTGTGTTGGGCAAGATCGGCCAGCGCGTAGAGGCGATTCTGGCTGAGGAATTGCGCTATACCGAAGTGGAGATCAACCAGTTCAAAAACGTCGTCGCCGAGTTGTGCCACAACATTCTCGACCACAGCGAGAATTGGGGCTATCTGACGGCCCAGCGCTACTTGAATTCGCGGGTGGGGAAAAAATACGTGGTCATCGGGGTGGGGGATCTCGGGATCGGCATCAAGAAGAGTCTGTCGGTGCGCTATGACGCGGCGGATTGGTCGCACGGCACGGCCATACTTAACTCGTTGCAGAAGCACTTCTCCCGCGATGCAACCCGCGGCCTAGGATTGTACATTGTCAACCAGATTTGCAATCGCTACAACGGCTCGTTGCACATCCGCTCGGGGGATACGCGGGTCTATATTCGCGGCCAGCGGCACTGGGAACACGCCTCGGTCCACTTCCCCGGCACCCAAATTGCCATTGCGCTCTATCAGCGCGAAGGAGGCGAGTAGGCAATGTTCGGCCAGCATCACAGGCCACCCAAACCGCCTCCCTACGAGCCTTGGTTGCTGTTGCTGCTAGCGGTGGTCATCGCCGGCCTCGGCGTGGTCGCCTACGTGGCGGTGGGCTTTTTATTTCCTGGCCTCTAGCCCCATCATATTGGTATTCATCTAATTCCGCATCGCTCATTTTGTGGTAGAAATTGCTTGACAGTCGGGAAATCTCCGCGTAAGTTTCCTTAATTGAATACAGTTAAGCTATTTTTTTAACTACAGGAAAGGCGCGGCTCATGGATTCAGCCGTTGAAGAGCACGTACAGCAGCAGGCCATACACCAGGCCCCCGCATACCTGTTTTCCGGCGAACAGGGCATCCTCAGTGGACGGCCCCGAGGGGCCGAGTTGCTTGAAGAATTGATGCAGCACCTGCTCAGCGGTCCAACCGACGCGGCCACGCCGCTCGACTTCTCTCGCGTTTCGTTCATGGATGTCTCGTGCGCCGACGAGATGCTCAACAAGCTGCTCTTGCGCCTGACCAGTGGTGAGATAGGGCATCGCTACGTCTATATCGCCGAGGCCAATATCTCGGTGCGTGAGACGATTGCGGCCGTGTTGCAGCTCCGTGAATTGGCCGCGCTGTACAAAGACGGCGATCGCGTCGAGGTGCTCGGGGTACTCAAGACGCCGATGCGCGAGGCGCTCGACGTGCTGCTGGCGCATAAGTGCGCGACCTCGGCCGAGATTTCCGACGCGCTCGGCAAAAACATCAACATCGTCTGCAACCGCCTCAACGCCTTGCAACGTCTCGGGTTGGTGTGCCGCCTGCGCGATGGGTCGGTCGTCGGGGGTGGGCGGCAATTCTACTATGTCTCGATTGTCTAAATACTCCCTAGCATCGGCCTTAGCCGCTGCCTTGGCCTTGGGAGCCGTGGCGGCCAAGCTGCGCAGCGACCACACCTTTGTCGTCGAGGCCAGTGTGGAGAACTTTCGCGATGCGCCTAACGGCACCAAGCTGGGCACGTTGTTGGCTGGCACGGAGATTGAGTCCATTGGCGAGGAGGGCCGATGGGTGCGCTTCCGCGTCGAAGGCTGGGTTTGGGGGCCTTCCTTAGAAGGCTATGTCTCCGAGGAGGAGCGCGATGAGCTGGAGGAGGAGCCGATTCCGCCGCTCCAAGACGAGCGCCCTCGGATCAAGGAACTGGTCAACGACCGCTATGGGGTGTTCTACGGGGTTGGGCTGGACGAGGATATTGGCCGGCTGTGGCTGCGGTTTCGCGTCCGCGACATCGAGCGCGAGGCGTGGGAGCGGCGCGCATTTGCCGTACAGCGCGGCGCAGCCGAACTGTTGCAGGGTCGCGTCGAGTTCAGCGAAATCCGCATTGAGACCAATCGGCCCGACGGCAGCGGCGAGGTGGGCCAGTACGTCGCCGCGACTGCGGCTGCCGACTTGGCTAGCGCTGGCGAAGATTGGGCGGCGTGGCGGCAGCACACGCGCTTTTCGATTGATGGGGGCGAAACGTGGGAAGAGGCCGAGTAAATGCGCGCATCGCGACGGGGCCGATCCAGAGCGGCTCGCAAGGCTAATGCCATGTTGGATCTGTATGCGGTAAAGACCCAAATAGACAGCATGGTGGCCGACGAGCGCCGCGTCCAAGAAGACTTTCGCGCCAAGCTCGAATTGGCTTTAGCCGAATACCGGCGCTGGTTGCCCGAGTGGGAGCGCTTGGCCCGCAAGATCGACAAGAGCCGCACCTCTTGGCTGTTGCCCGGCTTGGGCGAGGGCCTCGGCGGCGGGGTCAACGCGCCCGACCGCCCGAGCACCATCAGCATCGCTGCTACGGACGGCTCGCAAATTTTTCCCGACCGCCACGAGATCTCGGCCTGTTTTCTGATCAATATCGGCTACATTCTGCTGCACTACGGCACGGGCGAGAAGCCGCTGATGAGCAGTAAGCCGCGGCTCTACTACCGAGAGGAGGAAATTTACGAGGAATGGGGCGGGGCGCGAGTCTTCATCAATCGCGAACTCGTCGGCTTCAAGCGCGGCCTCATGGAGTTCACCGAGTTGGCTGACTTGGCGTTGGCAGCCCACGCCGAGGGGCATCGGACTCTGGCGCTTGCCGACGGCACGCTGATTCTGTGGAACTTGGAGGGCAAGCCGCAGGACTTCCGAGCCGCGCACCTAGAGGCCACCATAGCGGCGATGGACGAGTTGCGCGAGGCGCGGGTGCCGGTGGCTGGTTACATCAGCCAGCCGGGGAGCCAAGAATTGATCAACGCCCTCAAGCTGGGTCTGTGCCCGCTTGCCGCGGCCGACTGCGACCGCTGCCCCTATCTGGAAGAAAATCAACTCCACTTCAGCCGCGACGAGATTGATGCCTTGAACGGAGACTTGTGGCAGGGCCGCGGCTTGCCTTGTAGCCCCGTTGAGGGGCTGAGCGACGCGGTCTTGGTGCGGCGCGTGCTCCGCCCCGGGCAGCGCACGCCGCTCTACCGCAGCGCGTCTAAGATCCTCGCCGAGTACGGGCCGCATCACATCTACTACTTCTACCTGCACGTAGGCACGGAGATCGGCCGAGTCGAAGTCCCGGAATGGGTGGCGACTGAGCGCGAGTTGCTCGACTTGGTCCACGCCTGTTTGTACGATCAGGCCGAGAAGGGCCAGGGCTATCCAGTCGCCTTGGCCGAGGCGCACGAGCGCGCCGTGGTGCGCAGCGCCGACCGCGAGACATTCTATCGCTTTTTGCGCGACACCTTTGTCAAAAACGACCTGCAAACCCACTTGTCAACAAAGAGCTTCAAGAAGCGCTACACCGGCATTTAGGAGAAGCCCACTGTGGAGACCATCAAAGAGCGCGAGCAAAGCCCGCTGAGCCGCTTTCGGTCTGAGGTTCTGCCGTTGCCCGACGACACTGAGGACGAGCGGACTCACGTGGGCGAAGTGGTCGAGAGCAGCACCACCGAGTTGATCGCCCAAGCGCGCGAACTGCACGGTGCGCCCTCCTTTGGTCAGTTCGTCCGCGTGGAAGCTGATATGCCGGTAGTCGGCATTGTGTTCAACGTCTTCACGCACTCCATCGAGCCGAACCGCCGGCCCACGGCTTATGGCAAGACCGAAGAGGAACTGCGCCTAGAGCAGCCGCAAATTTTCGAGTTGTTGCGCACGGAGTTCCAAGCCCTCGTCATCGGCTACTTGGATGGCGACGAGTCCGTGCAGATCCTGCCGCCGCAGCCAGCGCGCATCCACAGTTTTGTGTACTTGTGCTCAGACGAGCAAGTGCGGTCCTTCACGCGCACCGACGACTATCTGCGCAGCATTCTCAACACGTCCAAAATACCCACTGACGAGCTGGTGATCGCCGTGTTGCGCCACACAGCGCGCGCCCACGCCCACGCGCCGTCCTATCTGGTGCAGATGGGCAAGGAACTGTCGCGGCTCCTCAGCGACGACTACGATCGGCTCAGCTCAATTATCCGACGGGTGGTCAATTGACGATGGCAAAACACGCGCGCAACGGAGTGCC
>JAPPEG010000123.1 GCA_028875345.1 Gemmatimonadota bacterium | reverse complement strand
CAAGGATTGCCGCGGCGCGACGAGCTTATTTTTGCACCTATGTATATAATGTCTAAAGAATGGCAGCACTTCTTCCGCGGCTTTGAATTCGGTTTCGCGGACTCGACGACTGCCAGCGAACCAGCCAAAGACGCTTTACAGCAGTCCATAGAGGCCAGCGAGGGTCTTTTGCTCCTCGAAGGCGTCCAAGCCCTCGTGCAGGCCTATCGGCAAATGGGCAACTTCGTCGCCCGGCTCGACCCATTGGGGTACGATCGCCTGAACGGACTCGGGATTCCGATCCGGCCCCCGAGGACCTCGCCGCCATTGGAGTTCAAACAGACGCTTCGTTGCAGAGTTCGAGATGGTGAAAGGGATCCGGAAGTTACTTGAAAAATTATGAAATCGATATGTGGATTTTGTAACAATCAGAGTGGGGGAACACTCATCGTCGGCCTGAACGATAAAGCTAAACCCACTCGCTACACCGTAGAGGCTGACGGATTCACAAACGAGGACCAATTGCTGCAATGGCTCGCGGAACAGCTAGTACAGTGGATAGGACCAGCGGCAGCGAGTTTAGTTAAGTTGAACTTCGAATCCGTAGGGGAAAGTCGCGTACTCGTCTTACGCTGTAGAAAGGAGAGAACGCCTACCTATGTGAAGTCTCCTAAGCAACACCAAGCATCTGAGTTCTTCATTCGAGTAGGTACGACAACACGGCAGGTGTATGGGACGGACCAATTGGACTACATTCGGCAATGGTTCCCAGAGGTTTGAAATTTCTTGGATGTCTTGTCCCTTTATCAAGGGACTGAAATCTTCAAAGTGACGCACTATCCCTCATTTTACCTATATGTCGATCTCCTCGTCTGAGAGGGCCAAGCCCATCTCGTGGTTGGCGGCCACGACACACACCGCCCCTTGGCCCGCACTGGGATGTGGACCAACGGCTTGAGTTCCACGCAGCGAAAGAGGGTCTCTAAGGAGTCGAGAGGGACTTCGATCATGCAGTCGTAGAGAAGCGGCAAGACCGCACTGGACAACGTGTCGGCGGCAAAGGCATACAGCGTACCGCGCTCGACGCGATGCACGAATTCCAAGCTACAGTTTTTGAGGATGTCCGTAGCCTTGCTCGACCACGGAGACATCGTGCCCGGCCGCGGATCAGTGGCCACCTCGTTGTGCGCCCGCGTCGGCAAAGTCGCGTCCATGTCGAGGATGCGCATGAGCCGCGCCATCTCATCGTCAGCTAAGGCGCACGCATTGCACGGCATAGAAGTACGTAACAGCAGATCCTCAACTTCGGGCGCGCGACGTTGGCAGTGCGCTAGGAGCGACCGACGGGCTTGGGCTGGGCTCCCCTCATGGGTGCCCAGCGAAAACGAATATAGCGCACGGTTCGCTTGCGTTGCCTGTCTTCTATGCTTCTTATTTAGTATATGCTTAGAAAGTCCTTCAAATACCGTTTGCGCCCCACGCGCCGACAGGTGGGTATCTTGGCCACTCACCTTGAAGAGTGTCGCATGCTCTACAACCACTTTTTTGTCGACCGCATTCAGGCTTACAAGGATCGCGGCGCGTCGTTGACACGCTATGACCAGATGGCCCGCCTTCCGTTGCTCAAACAGGATCGCCCCTCGCTGGTCCAAGTAAACGCTCAAGTCTTGCAGAACGTGGCGACCCGGGTGGACTTGGCGTTCAAGGCCTTCTTTCGTCGCTGCAAGGAAGGCAACAAACCGGGGTTTCCGCGCTTCAAGGGCGTCGGGCGGTACGATAGCTTGACCTACCCCCAAGCTAAAGGTGCCTTTGGGATCAAAAACGGTCGCTTGCGCTTGAGCAAGATCGGAGCGATACGCTTGGTGGAGCACCGGCCCTTGAGAGGCACACCGAAGACTTGCACGATCCGACGAGACGCGACCGGCAAGTGGTGGGCGACCATCGTGTGTGAGCAGGTGCCCACGCAATCCCTTGACCCTACCGAGGCGGCGGTTGGCATTGATGTCGGGCTGGAACAGTTTGCCACGTTGTCCAGTGGCGAACAGATCGCCAACCCGCGTTTCTTTCGTCAGGACGAGAAAGCGCTAGCTAAGGCGCAACGCAAGCTAGCCTGCGCCGAGCAAGGTCCTCCCGAGCGCAAGAAGGCCCGTAAGGTGGTGGCGCGGGTCCATGAGCGTATCCGCTTTCGACGCCATGACTTTGCTCATCAGGTGGCACGTCGACTGGTGGACCGTTTTGGGCGGATCGCCGTCGAGAATCTGACCATCAACGGCATGGTGCATAATCACTGTCTCGCTAAATCCATCCATGACGCCGCATGGTCGCAGTTTCGGCAATGCCTGTCCTACAAAGCGGAAGAGGCTGGTAGGGAACTGATTGCCGTCAACCCGGCCTACACGTCGCAAGACTGCTCTGGGTGTGGACACCGCCAGAGAAAAGCATTGAGCCAGCGCGTACATGAATGCCCCTGCTGTGGCTTGGTGTGCAACCGCGACGAAAACGCGGCGCGTAACATATTGAGACTGGGGATGCAGTCTCGGTCGGAACGCCGACAAGAAGCCGTCTGCTTTAGCTGACGGAGCATTCACTTTCAGAATCTAGCCTACGCAGTCGGAGGTTCCTATGTCATTTGCTACGCACAGCGAAAACGCCGAGTACATCGAAGCTCTTTACGAGCAATACCAGCGCGACCCCAGCGCGATCCCAGAAGAGTGGCAACACTTCTTCCGCGGCTTTGAATTTGGCTTCGCGCGCTCCGAGACCGCTAGCGAACCAGAACCAGACCAAACAGCCTTACAGTCCATAGAAGAAGCCACTGAGGGCCTCTTGGTCCTCGAAGGCGTCCAAGCCCTCGTCCAAGCCTATCGGCAAATGGGCCACTTCGTCGCCCGGCTCGACCCGCTGGGGTACGATCGCCGGAGCCTGCCGCTGTTGGATCTGATAGAATTTGGCCTCGCCGAAGAAGACCTCGACAAGACCGTGGGCAACGGCAGCTTCCTCGGCCGCACGGACGGGACGTTAAAGGGCCTGTTGATCAAGCTGAAAACCACGTATTGCCGCTCCATTGGCGTCGAGTACATGGACATCCCGGACAAGGATCAGCGCGACTGGCTGCAAGAGCGGGTCGAGCCTTGCCTCAACAATCCCAACTTGTCTGAAGACGAGACGCGGCGGGTGCTGGCACGCCTGATCGCCGCCGAGGAGTTCGAGCAGTTTTTGCACACGCGCTACGTCGGGCAAAAGCGGTTCTCACTTGAAGGAGCCGAGTCCATGGTGCCGCTCTTGGACGAACTAGTCAGCACCGGCTCCAAGTTAGGTGTCGAAGAGATGGTCATCGGCATGGCCCACCGCGGCCGGCTCAACGTACTGGCTCACCTTTTGCACAAGCCCTACGAGGAAATCCTCGCCGAATTCGAAGGAGCCGATCGCACCGACCGCGACGACGACGAGGGCGATGTCAAATATCACAAGGGCTATTCCCATGACCACGTCACCGAGGAGGGACGCAAAGTCCATCTCTCGCTCAGTTTTAATCCTAGTCACCTAGAGCTAGTCGATCCGGTTATCGAGGGCATCGTCTATGCCAAGCAAGCCTACTTGCACGACGACGAAGGAGAGCGGGTGGTCCCAGTACTCATCCACGGTGAGGCCGCCTTTACCGGCCAAGGCATCGTCTCCGAGACTCTCAATCTCTCCGAATTGCCCGGCTACCGCACCGGCGGCTCCGTCCACATCATCATCAACAACCAGCTAGGCTACACCGCCCTAGCCGACGAGACGCGCTTTACCCCCTATCCGACCGACATAGCCAAGGAGATTCAGGCACCTGTCTTTCACGTCAACGCCGACGATCCCGAAGCCGTAATGCAAGCAGCGCGGGTGGCGATGGAATTTAGGCACCGCTTCAAGGTGGATGTCTTTATCGATTTGTGGTGTTATCGCCGCCACGGCCACAACGAAGCCGATGACCCAACCCTAACCCAGCCGCTGATGTACAAGAAGATCGCCGAGCATCCGACGATCCTCCATCTCTATTCCTTCCAGCTCATTGCGCAAAACAGAATCTCCCAAGAGGAAGCCGACGATATTCGCGCGCGGATCCGCACCCGGCTCGAAGAAGCCCAGCAAATCGCCCGCCGCCTACAAGTCCAGCCCCAAATTTCGTCCTTCGGGGGCGTCTGGCAGGGCCTGACTTGGGCACCCGATGACTGGAGCGCCCAAACGGCCGTCGATGCCAAAATCCTGCAGCGGATCGTCGAACGGGCGACCCAAGTCCCCGAAGGGTTCTCGCTGCACCGCACAATCCAGCGGATGGTCGAAGCGCGTCGCGCCATGGCCGCTGGCCAAGCACCCATCGACTGGGGCTGCAGCGAGGTGATGGCCTTCGGCTCGTTGCTGCGGGAGGGCGTGGCGGTGCGCCTGACTGGCCAAGATACCCAGCGCGGCACCTTTGCCCACCGCCACGCCGTCTGGCACGACACGGCAACGGGCGCGGAGCACACCCCCTTGCAGTGCTTGGAGCGGGATCAAGCCGACTTCGTCGTGATCAACACCATGCTGTCGGAGCTAGCAGTACTCGGTTTTGAGTACGGGATCAGCTCGGCGGACCCGAGGCGCTTGGTCTTGTGGGAGGCCCAGTTCGGCGATTTCGTCAACGGCGCGCAAATGGTCATTGACCAATTTCTCTCTAGTGGAGAAGCCAAGTGGCAGCGGATGAGCGGCTTGGTACTGCTGTTGCCGCACGGGTACGAGGGCATGGGGCCAGAGCACTCCAGTGCGCGATTGGAGCGCTTCTTGCAATCGTGCGCCAAAAACAACATGCAGGTGGCTTATCCGACCACACCCGCGCAACTTTTTCACATCTTGCGGCGGCAGATGCACCGCAACTTCCGCAAGCCGCTAGTGCTGATGACCCCCAAGAGCCTCCTGCGGCACAAGCAATGCGTTTCAGAGTTAGAAGAATTCTCCACAGGGACGTTCCAGCGGGTCATTGACGACGCAAACGTCGCCGATCCAGCCGCCGTCAGCCGAGTGGTGTTATGCACCGGCAAGATCTACTACGACTTGGTGGCTGCCCGCAGCGAGCAAAACGACAGCGACAAAGTAGCGCTGCTGCGCGTCGAGGAACTCTATCCGTTTCCGACCGCCGAACTCCAAGCTGCGTTTGATCGCTATCCCGCAGCTAAGCAGTTCCACTGGGTGCAAGAAGAATCGCAGAACATGGGTGCTTGGCCCTTTGTCCAGCCTCTTTTGGATGAACTGTTGCCCGCCCACTGCGAACTGAACTACGTCGGCCGCGACGAAGCGGCTAGCCCGGCCACCGGCTCCGGGCACCTGCACGAAACCGAGCAACGAGAAATCGTCGAACAAGCACTAGGCCGCAGCCGCGAAGTGGTACTGCATCAGCGGCGGCAATCTGGTTAGGAGCATTTGCATGTCAGTACAAGTCGAAATACCGAGCATGGGCGAATCGGTCAGCGAGGTAATTCTCCTCGAATGGCTCAAAGGCGACGGCGAGCGCGTCGAGCGGGACGAGCCGCTTTGCGTGTTAGAGACCGACAAGGCCAATGTCGAGTTGCCGTCTCCAGCCAGCGGCGCGCTCAAACACCTACAATCCACCGACACCACGCTAGCCATAGGAGCGGTAGTCGCGGAGATAGATGAATCAGCACAAGCTGCCGCTCCGGTTCCGGCGTCCAAACCCGAACCCGCTGCGCCCAAGTCCGAACCCGCCCTAAGCCCAGCCGTGCGCCGCTTAGTCGAAGAACACGAACTGGACCCGGCCACCATTGAGGGCACGGGCAAGGACGGGCGGCTGACGAAAAAGGACGTGCTCGCCCACCTAGAGACGCTATCTGCGCCCGAACCTGCTCCACCGCCATCTATACCCGAACCTGCTCAACCACCACCTATACCCAAACCTGCTCCGCCACCTGAGCCTAAATCCACTCCTGCGCCTGAACCTGCTCAACCGTCTCCTGCGCCCGATAGTCCCAGTCTTACCCGCCGCGAGCCAATGAGCCGACTCCGTCAGCGCATTGCCGAGCACTTGGTCGCCGCGCAGCACAACGCGGCCATGCTGACGACCTTCAACGAAATCGACATGAGCGGAGTTATGCAACTCCGGGCCAAGTACAAGGAGCGCTTTGCCCAAGTCCACGGCTCATCGCTGGGGCTGATGT
>JAPPEG010000203.1 GCA_028875345.1 Gemmatimonadota bacterium | reverse complement strand
GTGCTTCCTCCCCCCAGGGGTACCACTCGACCGGATTGTGCGCGTGCAGCAATAAGTACGGGCTCGTCTCCTCCACCAGATGATTGCTGTACTTCCACGAGCCATCCGCGTTTTTCAGCGCATCTCCTCCGGCATCCCCCGCGCCAAGGGCTGCGGCAAAGACGCCGAGCCAAAAGTACTGGGATATGGACGAAAGACGCGCCAAGTGGCCTCCTACTCGATCATTTCCCGGGTCGTCTCCACCACGTACTTGACGTCCTCTAGCTCCACGTGCCGATTTGCCACCAGCCGCGCTCCGTGCGGCGGACGCGGATTGCACAACACGCCTCGCGCCTTCCACTTGGCCACCAGATCGGCAGCCGACCAGCCCAAGGCCGCAAAATCTACCTTGAGTATGTTGGTCGGTCGCGGCGGGAAAATCACCTCGACGCCCTCGATTGCTCCCAACCCAGAGGCCAGTTCACGCGCTACCGCGTGATCTTTGGCCAGCCGATCTACCATCTGCTCTAAGGCTACGACTCCGGCCGCGGCCACTATTCCGGCTTGGCGCATGGCACCGCCGAGCCGCTTGCGCATCCGATAGGCCCGATCGACAAAGTCCCTGCTGCCGCACAGCAGCGAGCCGACCGGCGCACTCAGGCCCTTGGAGATGCAGAACATCACGGAGTCAACGTGTTGAGTGTATTCTGGGACCGTCGTCCCGGCGGCGATAGCGGCGTTAAAAATGCGCGCCCCATCTACGTGTAGTTTTAGCCCGTGTTCGCGGCACGCAGCACCTACCGCAGCGACCTCGGCGACCGACCAAGCGTGGCCGGCGTGGTTGTTGTGGGTGTTCTCGATGCAGACGACCTTGAGCGGGGCAAAGTGCGGATTGTCGGCACGGACGGTCTCGCGTACTTGGTCGGCAGTGATGACGCCGTGGTCGCCCGCAGCGATGCGCGCGGACAGCCCGGCGAGCGAAGCGTAGGTTCCGGCCTCCCAGTAATACATGTGAGCCTGCTCCTCAAAGAGCACCTCGTCTCCCCAGTTGGTGTGGGTCATCAAGGCGCAGGCATTGCCCATCGTGCCCGAAGGCACGTAGAGCGCGGCTTCCATGCCCACTTTTTCGGCGGCCACTTCTTGCAGGCGATTGACCGATGGGTCTTCGCCGTACACATCGTCGCCCAACGGCGCGCAGGCCATGGCCTCCCGCATGGCCTCGGTCGGCAGGGTAATCGTGTCGCTGCGCAGGTCTATTGTCTTGTCGCTCATATAGCTAAGCTCCTCGATTGACGCTGTAATTTGCTCGCCCTATTTTAGGCGGTCGCAAAATCTACAAATCACAAGGAGTTGCGTCCAATGGCCTTTTCTTCCAAGGGCACCACCCACCGCAGTACCGCCACGGGCCGTCGCGGCATGATCGCTTCGGCGCATCCGCTCGCCTCTCTCGCTGGTATGCGCATCCTGATGGAGGGCGGCAATGCTATTGACGCGGCCATTGCCACGGCCGCTGCGCTCAACGTAGTCGAGCCGTACATGTCGGGCATTGGCGGCGTCGGCTATCTGCATATCTACAGCGCCCGCGAAAAAGAGCACAAGATCGTCGATTACGTCGGCCTCACCCCGCGCGCGGCCACGCTGAATCTGTACGACAGCGACGACAAACAGGGGTTTGGTCCCCTCACGCCGCTGGTGCCTGGTGCTTGCGGCGGCTGGTTGGCCGCGCTAGAGCGCTACGGCTCGATGGACGCCGCCCGCGTCTTCGCTCCAGCCATTGAGTACGGCGAGCAGGGATACGCCCTCACGGTCAAGAACGCCTTTTTCTACGCGGGTGCGGCCGCGAACCTGCGCCGCTTCAAGACCGGTGCCGACATCTATCTACTCGACGGCGCGGCCCCCGAACCTGGGGAAGTGGTGGTGCAAAAGGCTCTCGCCGAGACCTTTCGCCAAGTTGCTGCCGAGGGCGCGGATGTCTTTTACAAGGGCGCGATTGCCGACCGCATGGTCCGCTATATGGAGGAAACCGGCGGCCTGATTACAAAAGAAGACCTCGCCGACTTTGTCCCGGCATTCGCCGACCCAGTCTCCATCAACTATCGCGGCTATGAGGTCTTTGCGCCGCCGCCGCCCTGCCAAGCCGTCCAGTACTTGGAGACGCTGGCCATCATGGAGGGCTTTGACGTGGCCGGCCTCGGCCACAACACCGCTCCGACCTTGCACCGCTTTATCGAGACGACCAAGCTGGCCATGGCCGACCGCATTGCCTACACGGCCATCGACGATCCACCGACAGCGGGCCTACTCTCGAAGGAATACGCAGCCGAGCGGCGCGCGCTCATCGGCGATAAGGCCCAGTTTACCGCGGGCGAACACCTTGTGCCCGGTGGCCCGGCTGGAGAGGTCAAAGCGGGTGACCCACGCGTGTGGATGAACGAATGCACGACCCACTTCGACACCATTGACGCCGATGGCAACGCCGTTGCCTGCACCCAGAGCTTGGGCGGCCCCTTTGGTTCGGCCATGGTGGTGCCGGAGACTGGCATTGCGCTCAACAATTTCATGCGCTGGTTCGACCGCGAGCCTACTAGCCCCAACGCGATTGGTCCGGCCAAGAAAAACGAGATGTGCGTCTCACCGGCCCAAGTTTGGGACGCCGCCGGCCTGCGTCTGCTCATCGGTACCCCAGGGAGCTATGGCATTCTCCAGACTACTCCGCAGATGATTATGAATATTCTCGATCACCAGATGAATGTCCAAGCCGCGATTGAGGCCCCGCGCGTCAAGACGGGAAGCCCAGGCTTTGTCGTCGATGCTGAAAACCGCATTGACCGCGAGGTCTTGGCCGGGTTGGAGCGCCGCGGCCATCAGTTCAATTTCCTCGGCGACTGGTCGCCCGGGGTCGGTGGTGGTCAGGGCATCATGATCGATGCCGACACGGGTTCCTTTATGGGCGGGGCCGACCCGCGCCGCGACGGCTATGCTCTCGGTTGGTGAGTGGTGAGCACAGACGACAACTGCACCAGCACCCCCCACGTCGAATTTACCGGCGTCAGCAAAAGCTACGACGGCCGCAATTGGGTCGTGCGAGACCTCGACCTTGTGGTACACAAGGGCGAATTCCTCACCATGCTCGGGCCGTCTGGCTCCGGCAAGACGACCTGCTTGATGATGCTCGCTGGGTTTGAGACACTCGCTGCCGGGACCATCCACATCAATGGCGTGCCGGTCGGCGATTTGCCTCCCCACAAGCGCGACATCGGCGTCGTATTTCAAAACTACGCGCTCTTTCCGCACATGACGGTGGGTGGTAACTTGGCGTTTCCACTCGAAGTGCGGGGCATGGACCCCAGCGAGCAGCGAGAGCGGGTGGCTCGCACCCTGCGCCTCGTGCGCCTCGAAGGCTTGGAGGATCGCCGCCCAGGGCAACTATCCGGTGGCCAGCAACAGCGCGTTGCGATCGCCCGCGCCTTGGTCTTCGACCCGGAACTGGTGTTGATGGACGAACCGCTCGGCGCGCTCGACCGACGCCTGCGCGAGGAAATGCAATACGAAATTCGCCGCATTCAGCGCACCTTGGGCATAACGGTCGTCTATGTCACGCACGATCAGCAGGAGGCCATGGTCATGTCGGATCGGGTCGCCGTCTTTCGCGATGGCGCGATTGAGCAGGTCGCGTCCCCAGAGGTGCTGTACGAAGAGCCGGAGCGCGCTTTTGTAGCCCATTTCATCGGCGAGAACAACCGCCTAAACGGCGTGGTGCGCACGGTCGGCGACGGCGTGTGCGAAGTGGAGGTCGGCGATGCGCTCATCAAGGCCGTGAGCTTGGGGCAATGCCCGCCGGGGGCTGCTGCGACGGTTGTCGTGCGCCCGGAGCGGGTGAATATCTCGCTGGGTGAGGGCAGGCACTCGTACGCCAACGAGTTTGACGCTGATGTCGAGGATATAGCATTTCTCGGCGATCATATACGTCTGCGCCTAAAGCTGTGCGGACACTCGGGCTTCATCGTCAAGATCCCCAACGTCGTGGGCCATGGGGGTGTGTTGGAGGGAGATCGGATCCGCGTTGGCTGGACCGCGCTGGACTGCCGCGCGCTGAAGCCCGATGCTGCGGACGACGGGGAGGACCCATCGGCAAGTGGTTGACCAAGCAACAGCGGCGACGGATTTAGGCGCGTCCAAGCAACAGGTGCGGCAGCGGCGGCGAGCAGTCGGACTAGCGCTGCCGCTGATCGCCTTTGTCCTAGCGAGCTTTGTTGCGCCGCTTGGGACTTTACTGGTGCGCAGCGCGTACGATCCCCTAGTCGCGGATGCGTTGCCGGAAACGCTTACCCTATTGCGCGCATGGGATGGGACCAGCGCTTTGGAGGAGCCGGTGTACGCAACGGCCGCGCGCGAGTTGCTGCAGGCGCGGGAGGAGCGCACCCTCGGCCAAATTGCCACGCGCGTCAACCGCATCACAAGCGGCTTGCGCAGCGTGGTCACGCGCAGTGTGCGCAAGCTGCGCAACGCCAGCGGCGACTCTTGGCGCGAGACCATGATCGGCATCGACGATGCTTGGGGCGAGCCGGAAGTGTGGCTGGCGATTCGCAGCGCTGGGGAGCGGTTTACGTTCCGCCACTATATCAATGCGCTCGACTTCATGCGCCAACCCGATGGTAGCATCGCTCGGCAGCCAGAGGAACGCCGCATCTATCTGCCGCTTTTGTGGCGCACGCTGGCCATTAGCTTTGGCATTTCCGCGCTGTGCTTGGTCATTGGCTACCCGATTGCCCACCTGATCGCCCACGCGCCGTCGCGCCGCGCCAACCTGCTGTTGTTGCTGGTGTTGGTGCCGTTCTGGACGTCCCTGCTGGTGCGGACGACGGCTTGGATCGTGCTGCTCCAGACCCAAGGCGTAATCAACAGCTTGTTGGTGGCGATCGGACTGGTCGCGGACGACGGCCGCATCGCGATGATATACAACATGACCGGCACGTTTGTGGCGATGACCCACGTGCTGCTGCCCTTTATGGTGCTGCCGTTGTACTCGGTGATGCGTTCGATTCCGCCGTCACACGTACGGGCCGCGGCTTCCCTCGGCGCGACGCCCTTTCAGGCGTTCTGGCGCGTCTATTGGCCGCAGACCTTGCCCGGCGTCGGCGCTGGATCGCTGATGGTGTTCATCCTCGCCATTGGCTACTACATCACGCCGGCGCTGGTCGGCGGGAGCAAGGGGCAGCTCATCTCCAACATGATCGCCTATCACATGCAGACCTCGCTCAATTGGGGACTCGCCGCCGCACTCGCCGCCATCCTGCTGGTGGGCATCATCGCGCTGTACGTGATCTACGACCGCGTGGTGGGCATCGACCGCATGAGGCTGGGCTGATGTTGGCGCGGTGGGTTTATCTCGCGTTCTGCACGGCGGCATTTGTCTTCTTGGTCGCGCCGATCTTAGTGATCGTGCCGCTCAGTTTCAATGCGGAGCCGTACTTCACGTTTACCGAGGGTATGCTGCGCTTCGACCCGGAGGCGTATTCGCTGCGTTGGTACCGCAGCATCTTTGAAGACGGCGTATGGACCCGCGCCTTGGTCAACAGCTTGGTCATCGGCGTCTCGGCCACCCTGATCGCGACCTCGCTCGGCACTCTTGCGGCACTTGGGCTGGCGAACTCGGCCATGCCCGCTCGGCGGACTGTGATGGGGCTGTTGATCTCGCCGATGATCACGCCGGTCATCATCGCCGCAGTGGGGATGTTTTTCTTTTACTCCAGCCTTGGCTTGGCTCAGACCCACCTCGGCATAATCCTCGCCCATGCTGTACTCGGGGTGCCGTTTGTGGTGATTACTGTAACCGCGACGTTGTCGGGCTTCGACCAGAACTTGATGCGGGCCGCCGCTAGCCTCGGCGCAGGGCCGCTGCGCAGCTTCTGGCGCGTGCAGTTGCCGCTCATCGCACCCGGGGTTGCTTCCGGTGGGTTGTTCGCCTTTGCCGCTTCCTTCGACGAGGTCGTGGTAGTGTTGTTCATGGGCGGCTTGGAGCAACGGACCATTCCGCGGCAGATGTGGGCGGGCATTCGCGAGCAAATCAGCCCTACCATCCTAGCGGTGGCGACCTTTCTCATTGCGTTTGCCGTCTTGGTTCTATTCACAGTAGAATGGTTGCGTCGTCGCGGAGGCCAAGCTTCCGCAGAAGGCGACTAAGCCCAAGCCAAAAAGACCTTGAGATACCCCTGAATTATCCGTATTACTTTGGGACGATGAA
>JAPPEG010000239.1 GCA_028875345.1 Gemmatimonadota bacterium | reverse complement strand
AGATTTGACTGAGACCAATGGTGCCCATCGGTTCTCTTTCGCATACCAATTCTAAAGTCCATCCTTTATGTGAATGCAAAAGGGCCGGCCTGATTCAGGTCGGCCCTTTTTATGTTTCAGGTATAGGAGTTGGTGCTCGTGAAAATTGGAATTAGCATCCTCTGCATATCCTTACTAGCCTCTTCGAGTGCCGGGTACGTCAATATCCAGAACTTGGGTTCCGGCGTTCGGTCTCTCGGGCTGGGCAACAGCTTGGTGGCGGTAGCGGACAATTCCGATGCAGTGTTTATCAATCCAGCGGGGTTGGGGCAACTGATGCGGCGGCAGGTGACATATACGGATGGGGGGATAAAAATGGATGATCTGGGGTGATATATGGCATCATTTGGCATGCCACTAAATGGAAAATTAGGATTGGGATTGGGCTATGAGCGGATTGGTTCGTCAAGGCTGAGCGAGAACGGGGCGTTTGTGTCGTTTTCGTATCAGCCCCTGAGGTAGCTATATGTGGGGATCTCGGCCAAGTATCTGTTTTCGATCTTCAGCCCGATGCTCGTCGACGAGTACGAGGGGGATCCAGCAACGGCATCGGGGGTAGATATGGGCTTGTTGTGGCAAAGTCCGTTTCCCGGGGCGCAGATGGGCTTGTTCTTAAAAAACGTGTATCAGCCGAGCGGGAGAAAGGCGTACGTATTGCCAATGGAGGTGCATGTGGGAGCTGGATATCGGGTGGGGACGCAGGTGTTGCTATCAGTGCAATATGTACGATACGATGCGACAAAGACAAGCCTAGATTGGGACTTTCTTCATCATCATGGGTGGATGATAGGGGGGGAGGCTCACTTGCTAAAGGGATTGGTGCTACGGGCGGGGAGGGAACACGATTTCGGCCTCGACGACAGAGCGTCATTGAGCGTGGGATTGGGGCTTCGATTGGAGTATCGGGAGGTTGGGCTGTTGTTGGACTATGCTCATCGCGGCGATAAGAAGGAACCTTTGGGGCTATTATCGGAGCAGGAACACCGACTTTCCTTTGCTTGTGAATTCTAAAGGCCATTCCCCAAAGCGGGGCGGCCTTTTTGTCTATTCTACGATGTCTTCATCGACGTCTGCCACCAAAGTGCCTATGTCTTGACCGCGGCAAATTCGCTCTATGGTTCCCTTGTCAGAGAAATCAAAAAAGTGCATGGGCATCTTGTGATCGCGCGCCAACAAGACTGAGGATTGATCGGCGATAGTGAGGTTTTTTTGGATGATCGTGTTGTAGTGCATCCTCCGGTATAGCCGCGCGTGGGGATCGGCGTGAGGGTCGGAGGTAAAGATTCCGCTGACTTGATTCTTGGCAAAAAGCAGGGCTTGGGACCGCGTCTCAATCGCGCGCTGGGCCGCGGTGTAGTCCGTAGTGACGTACGGATTACCAATGCCGGCGGCAAAGATGACGATGTAGTGCTTTTCTAGGTGGCGAATCGCGCGCAGCCGAATAAAAGACTCGGCCACTGTGTTGATGGGAATGGCGCTCATCACCCGAACCTCGGCATCGGATTTAGAAGTGAGGACCCCGCGCAGCATCAGGCTGTTGATCACCGTGCCTAGCGTGCCGATGTTGTCGGCTTCGGCCCGTTCAATGCCCCACTGGCTGGCGAGCGTGCCGCGGAATATATTGCCGCCGCCAATGACGATGGATATTTCGACCCCACAGGCATGCAGGTTGAGGACTTCGTCGGCGATGTACTCTAGGGACTCGGGATCGAAGCCCACATCGTGCGTTCCGGAGATGGCTGCCCCGCTCAGCTTGAGCAAGACTCGATTGTATCGCATAGAAGTCAGAGCAGCCGCCCCTTTTCGATTGCGTGTGCTTCTGGATGGGTTGCGGCCAATTCTTCTACCCGGCCGACGAAAAACTCGACTTGCTGGTTGGCCGCACCCGTGAGGCGACGACTGCGGGAGATCGTGGCGGCGATCTCCTTTTCGCTGAGCGGGAAGCGCGGATCCACGCTCAAGCGATGTGCCAATTCGCTGGTACTCTGGCCTTGTTCACGCATGTCAATAGCCGCAGCTAGGGCGTGCTCTCTGAGAGCAGCGTGAGCCTGTTCGCGGCCAGTACCGCGTTGGATAGCTTCCATTAGCAGCGTCGTAGTAGCGAGGAAGGGCAGATAGCGGTCGAGATCGCGGGCAATTACCGCTTCATAGACGCCCATATCGTCGAGGATATGGAGCGTGGTTTCGAGCATGCCGTCAAAGGCGAAGAATCCATCGGGGAGGGACACGCGGCGCACGACCGAGCAGGAAACGTCCCCTTCAAACCACTGATCACCAGCCAGCGCACCCAGCATGTGGACATAGCCGCCGAGGACGACCTGCAATCCATTGACTCGCTCGCTGCTGCGGGAGTTCATTTTGTGTGGCATAGCCGAAGAGCCGACCTGTCCGGCGGCAAAGCCCTCAGTGAGCATGTCGTGGCCGGCCATCAGGCGAATCACCCGAGCCAGATTGGCAACGCCAGCCCCGAGTTGGTAGAGGCAGCTTAACACCTCAAAGTCGAGGCTGCGGGGATAAATCTGGCCGACGGCCCCTAGCTCCCGTTGGAAGCCGAGGTGATGCCGCACGCGGCCCTGGAGTTGGCCGAGCTTGTCGGCGTCGTCGGCGAGTAAGGTCAGTTGGTCAACGGCTGTGCCGACCGCGCCCTTTAGACCCCGCAGGGGATAGTGCTGGACGAGTTCGGCGAGGCGGTCAAAGGCGACCAGCATTTCCTCGCCGAACATGGCGAGGCGCTTGCCGAGCGTCGTAGGTTGTGCGGCTGCGTAGTGGGTCCTACCAGCGACCGCAAGCTCTTTCCATTGCAGCGCTCGCTGCCCCAGGCGCAAGAGGAGGGCCACGTACTTGACCTGCATATGCTGCAAGGAGCGAAGGATTTGGTACTGCTCGACATTGTCGGTCAGATCGCGGCTGGTCATACCCTTGTGAATGTGCTCGCAGCCTGCAAGGCTGCAAAACTCTTCAATACGCGCCTTGACATCGTGCCGCAGAACGGCTTCGCGGCGCGCGATGGATTCGAGGTCAACTTGGTCCTTGACGCGCTCGTAGGCGCTTATGGCTGCGTCAGGCACATCCAACTTTAGGTCGTGCTGTGCTTTGAGGATGGCAATCCACAGTTCGCGCTCGAGGACGATACGACCGCGTTCAGACCACAGATCTTGAATCGCTTGGCTGGCGTAGCGCTGGGCAAGGACATTGGCGATGACTGGCGACATGACTTGATTTATCATAAGCATTGGGCATCATCGACGCCAATGGTACATCAGATTAGCCCTAGCCACCGCCAATAGAGCAAGTTGAGCGGACAGATCAAGACCAAGGATGCCGTGGAAATAAGGCCTTGAGCGAGGATGAGTTGCTGCATGGAGAGCTGCCGAAAACCATAGGCCACCATGAAAGGGGCTGACTGATAGGGCAAGAAGGCCAAAGTTGTCGCCATAGCCACGCTGAATGCCGCCGGCAGCGGTGCGACTCCGTGCTGAGCACCTAGCTCCATCAGGGGGATGGTCGCCACACCGGCTACCGCGGCGATATCCATCAGGAAATCGAGGGGCAGGGCGACCAAACAAAGCGATAGATGCTTGCCCAGCCAGCCGTATTCCTCCAACGCCAGATACTCGCTGCAAGCCGCGATGAACAGGTGGTTAAATCCGGCCGCGTCCAAGGCATGGCCCAACGTGAGCAGAGCGACAATGTAGGCTAGAAGCGCAAAACGCACCTTGACTAAGTCGCCAAAACGGAGCAGTCCCCAGCGCGGCCAGAGGAACAATACCACTAGGCTCAAGCCAATATAGACAGGTTGGATGTGGTGCAAGAGGTCGGTGGCCCACAAGCCCACGCCCGCAAGCAAAATGTACAGGGCGCGCCGCTGGATGCGGGTCAGCGGTGCACTGCGCGGAGAAGGGGCCCGCTGGACAACGTGACCGTCGAGATGGCGGCCGAAAAGCATCCAGATCGCGCCGAGCGATACCAGCGTTCGCAAAAAGCCGATGACCGGAAACATCCAATACAGCCAAGTGGCCCAAAATATGGGTGCGCCTTGGGTTTTTTCGTATTGCCCAGCCAAGACCAAGTTGGGCACGGAGCCGGTCAAAAGCCCACAACCACCAAAGTACGTGCTGCAAAGCAAGGAGAGCAGGACCGCGGCCTTGAGATGCGGCGATGGACGAATGTGTAGGCGTTCGACGAGGGCGATGCCAATCGGCATCAAGAACAGGACGCGGATTACCCCGGACGGGATCAGGAAGGCCGTCGCCAGTCCGATCAAGTGCAATTGGCAGAGTAGGAAAAAGGGGCGTTGCGACAGACGGGACTGGAGCCAAGATGCCAGCGCGTCTCCGAGACCCGTTTTGGCCACCCCCAAGCTCAGAGCCATGCCCGCGAGGACGAGCCAGACGGTCTTGGAGGCGAAAGGGGCTAAGCTCTGCTCGAAACTCAGCAAACCAACGGCCGGGATCAGGGCGAGCACCCCTACCGAACTTAGCGCGATAGGTATGGGTTCGGTAGTCCAAAAGAACAGGGCAAAAAGGGCGATGCCAAGGGCGTTTTGCACGGGGATAGGCAGCGCGGTCAACGGGGCGGCAAAGCCTAAAAGGAGGGACGCGGTGCCCAATAGTAAGCCCACCCATTGTTTGGGGGCTAGCTTGGTCAGAGAGAGTCGGAGAAGCAAAGGACCTTGTGGGGCTTGAGGTGGAGGAGAAAATAAAAAAGGCCTGAATTTTGGAAAGAGCGGCCCGAGCCTATTATCTTGCATAGGGGATTCGTGCAATGGCTCAATTAAAATCTATCCGCCTGCGCTTAGACAAGCCTTTGACCGGGCCGTACGACCGCCTTTTGCGCCGCCCTGGTCCTGAAGTCGCCGCCCTAGTAGCGGGCGAAACTGTGGCGATCATCCGCGGCACGCGGCTACTAAAAGCCATGCCCTTATGGGAAAGTGAAGTCGCGTGTTATTACGCCAAGGGGAAAGTGGACACGGGGTGGTCGCCGGGAGACTTTAGAGACGCGGAGCAAGCCGAGTGCTGGGCAGAGAAAGAGCTGGTGAATTCGCTGGCCGTGCCCATTGGCTACTTCAAGCTGCCCAATGCCACTTGGGTCAGCGCGCTGGCTGCCGAACTGACGCCGTGGACAGACCAAGTTGTCGAAGCATGGCGGGCGGGGATTGAGCGGGACATTTGGCTGACCGTGCTAAGGGTGTATCGCTGTGCGTCCGTTAAACCGAAATTCTTGCGTCAAACGGGTTTGGACCTACGCGTTAGGCCCTTTGAGGTCGAGCAATTGCAGCCGGTCGTTTTAGAAAGAGAGCTTGAGCGGCGAATGGAACAGATACAAAGGGCAGTAGAACGTCATGCTCGCGGCGGCACCCGTGTGGGCGCAAGCTACGACCCCCAAGCCTTCACCGCAGAGACCGGCTACAGTGCCGACCAATTGAAGGGCTGGATTGACCAATGGCGGCGCAAGCAGCAACTCATCCTATACGGCCCACCCGGCACCGGCAAGACGTACTTGGCCGAGCGCTTGGCGCGTTATCTGGTGGATGGCGGCGGTTTTAGCGAACTCGTGCAGTTCCACACCTCGTACGCGTACGAGGACTTCGTCCAGGGGATTCGGCCACGGGTGGTAGAGGGCGCACTGCACTACGAATTGGCCGCCGGGCACTTTCTGCGGTTTTGCAACAGGGCGCGCCAAGCCGGAAAAAAGCCCTGTGTGCTAATCATCGATGAAATAAACCGCGCAAACCTCGCGCGCGTTTTCGGCGAGCTAATGTACCTGTTAGAATACCGTCATCGCCCAATCGCGCTGGCCGGTGGCGGCCCCGAGTTTTCGATTCCCGCCAACGTCTATCTCATCGGTACGATGAATACGGCCGATCGGTCGATCGCCTTGGTTGACCAAGCTATGCGGCGGCGATTTAGCTTCGTCCGTCTGCGGCCCAACTACCAGCTTTTGGCAAATTATCTCGATAACAAGGGAGTACCCCCGGAGAAATTGGTCGCGCTACTAAAAGAAGTAAATCAATCCATTGGGGACGGGGACTGCGAACTGGGCATTTCTTTCTTCATGGTAGCCGACCTCGCAACGGCGCTGGAGCACATTTGGCAAGGTGAAGTCGAGCCGTATCTGGAGGAGGTGTTTTTCGATCGCCCGGACCAGATGGCGCGCTTTCGCTGGTCCAAGGTCGCCGGGCGTTTGCAGGATTAGGCATGCGACGCTACGAGCTGATCGAAGAGGAAGTGGCCGCGATTCCGGCGGCCGAGCTTGCGGTCGAACAGGC
>JAPPEG010000271.1 GCA_028875345.1 Gemmatimonadota bacterium | reverse complement strand
CTCGGTTGTGGGCGAAAGGAATCCTTCTCCAAATGCGCCCTTGATTTCTTATCTCATCGGCTACGATTCGCACCTGTTCGACCGGGTGCGAGTCCGGTTCCGCACCGTGCATGATCGCCCTACGGCAGGGCGCGTTTGGCTTGCTTGGACCAATGAGCACAACCTCGCGGTACCGGGACGCGATCCTGAAGGGCCACCAGAAAACCGATTTTCGATCCCCAGTATAGACTTCGCCTACACGACCGAGTGGCAGGAAGTGGAATTCTCCCTCTCTGGCCAAGATGAGATCGTGTGGGCGGGGCTTTTACGGGATATTCGGCTGCTTTTTAGGTTGGATCAGAACGAAGCGGAGGAGCCCCGGTCGGTGGATGAGGTGGTCGGGCATTTTGAGATCGACTGGATCGAGTTGACCGGCTCTGAAGAGCGCTCGCAGGGTGAATTAGCCCCGCCGTCGGTGGAGTATTTTCACTTTGATGGTCCCGGTCTTTTTGCACCACCGGTCTTTTATCCGATTGCACCGGGTTTAGGGCATCGATTGGGGAGCGGCGTCTTGACCGACTTAGATGGCGATGGCGACTTAGATCTTTTCTCTACTCGGTTTGCCCCTTATCAGGGTGATCCCCCCTCTGGCTATAGGCCCCCTTGGGGTTGGGTCATGGCCCTCAATGATGGTAGCGGGACCTTTGAAAGCGCGCGCATCGGATATACCCAAGATGCGGGAGGATTTTTGAATGTACTCGCCCGCGACTTAGATGGCGATGGCCAAGACGAGCTTGCGATTTTTAAATGGAACGGAGGCGAAATAGAGGTTTGGTCTATCGGGGAGGATCTCCAGGAAGAGGTACTCACTGTAAGTTCGGACGACCGCGAAGCGCTATGGGATTTGTACTACAGCAGGTTTGATTCTATGAGAGGGGATTTTGATGGCGATGGGCAACAGGAGATACCCGTGAACCTCCAACATAACTCCTTTGAAGGAAACATGGGACTCGTTGTAAAAAGGCTGTCCGCAGAAGGGGGGCTATCCGAAGAGGTGCTGGAGGTACTGTATGATGAGCATTTGTTTCTGCGCTCGTGGGTGGTGGTGCGCGATTTGAACGCCGATGGGGTAGATGATTGGGTGTTTGTCGGCGGCAACCGGGCATCGGGCTTTGGAGTGTTTGTCGAGTGGGGTGGGGGCTTGAATCCGACCCAAGAAGAGGAGACGCATCGTTTGGCTGGCGATGGGACCGGGGTGTTGACCGGTGATGTGGATGACGACGGTGATTTGGACTTGGTGGTGTTGGATTCGGCTTTGGGCGGCGTGCATGTGCTTAAAAATTCGGGAGGAGGGCAGCCGACGGCAGTGATGGCGGCGGGTGCTGTGCCGGCGCAGTATCGGCTGGGCGACAGCTATCCCAATCCGTTTAATCCGGCTGTGGTGATTCCCCTCGATTTGGCGACGGACGCGGCGGGAGTGTCGCTGACGGTGTACGACGTGTTGGGTCGTCGGGTGCGGCAGTTGTGGCAGGGGGCACTACCGGCGGGTACGCATCGGTTTGTGTGGGACGGTCGCGACGAGGTGGCTAGGGATGTGGCCGCTGGAGTGTATCTCTATCGGGTCGAGGTGGATGGACGCGTAGAAGCTAAGAAGACGACGAAGCTGCCGTGAGGGAAGATGTGGACCAATGAGACAGCCAACCTCGGGTCGCATTTGACTTCGGGCAGCAGATCAACCGCCGCTAACATCAGTAAGTTAGCGGCGGTTTTTTATAGTCAGCGCGCTTCTCGTTCCACTAGCGTGTTGATGGCTTCAAGGTCGAGGTCGCTGTTGTCTTGGGGGTAGGTGTAGGGCAGGAGCCACCAGTCCTCGGTGAAGGACGCTTCGCCGCCGGGCGGTATGTCCTCGCGTGGGCCGATCGGCTCCAACTCGCACATCAGATCCTCGTAATACCATATTGAGATGGTCAGCCCGGCTAGTTCGCCGTAAGGACGGTCGGGGTACACCGGATAGCGCTTGACCCACAGCAAGTCGTTGCGGTCGAGATAGGCAAACCACCCGGCTTGCGAGTCCATGCCGAGCTTGGGTCTGAGCGGCGTGGAGAGGACTTCGAGGAAGTTGTCGCGGATGCGGATATTGGGATCTTCAGGGCGGTAGTTGATGACCGGGCCGGGGCCGTACATGACATAGGAATCTGGGAAGCGGCTCGGCGTCAGGGGAATGATTACGATGCCGCCGCCCGTGCCAAAGGTACGGCTCCAGTGGCCCCAGTGCTTTGCGCTGTCAGAGACGTTTTTGATGGTCTGGGTGACGCCCAGGTGGGTGGAGCCCTCGGCGAGTTGGAAGTCGCGGATGAGTTGGACGCCGGTCGGCTCGTCCTTTTTGCTGATCAGGCGGGCCGAGCGCGGGCCGGTGATTTGGCTTTCCCACTGCCCGAGCCAGAGATCGGGATGAGCGGGGATGATCATTTCCGGGCCGATATCGAGGCGGCCGCCGGTGGGACCGAAGCGAGGGTCGCCGTCCTCAAAGGTCGCGCCTTCTTGCGCGGGGTCGAGGTAGATGGCGTTGGGGCCTTTGCGCGAGTATTCGAGGATGCGGCCGGCCGATGAGGTGAGGACGACGCGGGTGTGGGCGTTTTCGAGGAGGATGCAGTCTTCGTAGCCGAAGTAGGTGATGCGGTCGGTACCGGGCATGTTGGAATCGGCTCCAGCTTGGGTGGCGGCGAGGGTGAGGAGTAGAAGTGTTAGTCGGCGCATAGTGTGTTTTCCTTACTGATTGGGATTGACGATGACGCGCCCTTGCACTTTGCCCGCTAAGATGTCCTTGCCGAGGCGGGGGACGTCGGCTAAGCCGACCTCAGTGCAGATGCGATCTAATTTTTCCAAGGGCAGTGCGGTGGCTAGGCGTGTCCAAGCGGCAGCGCGGCGCTCGGCTGGGTAGAAGACCGAGTCGATGCCGAGGATGTTGACGCTGCGCAGCAAGAAGGGGATGACGGTGGTTGTGAGTTGGGCACCGCCGGCTAAGCCCACCGCGGCGATGGAAGCCCCGTAGTTCATCTGGGCCAAGACGCGGGCCAAGGTGGTGCCGCCGACCGAGTCGATGCAGGCGGCCCAGCGCGCACTTTCCAAGGGTTTGTTGGATGGCTCGGCGAGGTCCTGGCGCGGGATGATGGTCTGGGCACCGAGGTCTTTTAGATAGGGTTCGAGTTCGGGGCGGCCGGTGGATGCGGCGACTTGGTAGCCCAGCGAGGCGAGTAGCAAAACGGAAAGGGAGCCGACGCCGCCGGCTGCGCCGGTGACGAGGACTTCGCCTTTGCCGGGCGCGAGGCCGTGGGCTTCGAGGGCTTCTAAGGAGATGGCCGCGGTCAGGCCTGCGGCACCCAAGCCCATAGCGGTGCGCAGCGTGAGGTTGGCGGGTAGGGGCACGAGCCAGTCGGCCTTGAGCCGTGCCTTTTGCGCGTATCCGCCCCAGTGGATTTCGCCGACGCGCCAGCCCGTGCATATAACTTGGTCGCCGGGTTGGAAGTGGTCGCTCTGGCTGTGAACGACGGTGCCGGCGAGGTCAAGGCCGGGGACGTGGGGATAGGTTTTGACTAAACCGCCTAGGCCGTTGAGGATCATCCCGTCTTTGTAGTTGAGGGAGGAATAGGCGACGGCGATTTCTACGTCGCCGGCGGGCAGGCGGCTTTCGTCGAGTTCTTCGATGAGGGCAGAGTGCTCATGTAAGATGAGTGCTTTGAACATGGTCTTTATAGGATTGAAAGAGGAAACTGAACGCGGACAGACGATCTGCCGAGGGATTATGGTAGCGTCTCAGTTTAAAATCCGCAAACTAAACCGCATTGGCCTTAAAGTCCCCTAATTAGTCTCGGGTCGAAGTCGAATGTGGTGGAGCGGCCAATGCGTATTTGCGCGAAGTCGGGATGCTGTGGATTTAAGAGGAAATTGTGTTCCTGCGGAACGACGGCGCTGGGAACGACGAGTACTGCGGATTCGCGAGCGGCGGCCCAGCTAGAGCCCATCTCTTGGACGTTCGGCGGCACCGGATCGGACGCCCAATTATCGGGTAAGGCATCTAATGCCAGTACCTTGCACAAACTGTCGTCAAATTCGACTGGAATGCTCAGATACCGGTCGAGGGTTGCGGCGGAGTCGAGATTGACAAGGATTTCGAGTGTGGCCAACGACAGCGATTCTGCCGTATAGATGATAGGGGTACCCCGGCGATTCCAGCGTCCCCCGAAAAGACGCGCTCCTTCTCCTTCAAAGGCCCGATCCGCGAAGCGCATCTGGACGATGCGCCAAGCCCGGATGATCACGAAAATATACCGTACTCAAGGCGACCGAGGAGGTTTTCGACCTCGCGGGCACCAGGCTCGGTGTCGGCGTATTGCAATGGCGTCTTCATGCCGAGGGCTTTCACGGGCTCTTTGAACCACGCCCGCGCCCGCTCTTGGTCGCCCAAGACTTCAATCGCCCGGTCGTACAGTACGGCAATGCGGAATAAACGCTCGGATTCATCGGTTTGGAGGCGGCCTTCTTTGCGGCGGCGATTGAGCGTCCGAACCGCGATATTAGCCGCGCTGGCCAACGTCTTGGCCGGTAAGGCCATGGCGGCTTGAAGGTCGTCAAAAGCGGTCATCGGCAGTCCGCGCTTGAGTTGGCGGATTAGGGTTCTGGTATCTTTGAACGACAGGCCCGCAGAGGCCCCATAAGCAGGGTCGCTGGGGGCATCCGCGCTGATGGTCGAAGCGGCCAAGGGCTTTGCGCCTTCGGAGGCCCAAACATAGGTGCCTATGGGTTTATTTTTTTTCTTAGACGATGGAGACATGGCGGGGCGCATCCTCCTTTCCGCGCAGGAATTGAGGCTATATTGCCATATAAAATAGGCCATATGGCGTTATTGGACAATCCGATAATGCCGGTTTCTTTGCGATTTTAGCAATGTTGGCACGGGGCTAAGTGGGCGTCTGTGGTAGGGCCAGAGTGCTATCTAAAGGTTTTCCTCTAACCAGAGGAAGAACAGATCCTGCGCCTCGGCGATATTGTCGAGCAATGCAAAGCCGTGGTCGGCTGAGCCTGGAAAAATGTGCAGTTCCTTTGGCTCGGCCGTCCGCGCCTCTAGGCTGCGAGCGAAATCGACATAGCTGAGCGTGACGTTCCCGCTCACAATTTGGTCCTGATCTCCCACCATAAAGAGTATGGATCGCGGGGCAAACGGTTCGAAGCTGGCCCCGATGACCAACGGCTCTAGAGAAGAGGCTACCCACAGCCCGGGCGAGAGTAAAACGCTGGTTTTTATCAGCTCGGGGAAAATGCCCGAACTCACGTAGGCTACATTTCCCCCCAAGCCACTACCCACTACTGCGATACGGCTGACATCGATCTCAGACTGGCTCTGCAGCCAGATCAGCGCAGCGTGGACATCGCGATAGCTCAGTTCCAGATCTATCAATTCCAAGACCTGTCGGTTATCAGGCAGCCGGGTTTCGCCGTGCCCGCGCATGTCGATGGCTAAGACGGCGTAGCCGCGCTCTATCAAGGTCATGTACGTGCCGGTCAAGGCCATGTACGTGCCGGTGTGGTTCAACCAGTCGGATTTGCTCCCCCCCAGATCGTGTAGGAGGATCACCACCGGCAACGATTCACCAGTCTGCACCATGCCAAAAATCGCGCTCACCTCGACGCCGTCGTTGGATGGGAAGCTAACGGTGGAAATGGGATCCGACCCATCGGGCAGACAGAGGGCTAGCCATAGATTGTTTAAGTCATTGACCGATACATCTTGCAACGCTGAGGGGATGCACCCCGTCAACTGGTTTTCGGCGAGGCTCAAGTATTCCAGGTTGTTGAGTTGCCCCAATGTTTCGGGTATCGGTCCCGTCAACTGGTTTTCGGCGAGGGCTAGGGTATGCAGGCTATCGAGCTGTCCTAGTGCTTCGGGTATCGGCCCCGTCAACTGGTTGACGGCAAGGGCCAAGTATTTCAGGTTGTTGATTTGTCCCAATGCTTCAGGTATCGGTCCCGTCAACTGGTTGGTGTGGAGCCACAGGGTATGCAAGCTATCAAGTTGTCCCAATGTTTCGGGTATCGGCCCCGTCAACTGGTTTTCGGCGAGGCTCAGGGATTGTAAGCTTTTGATTTGTCCCAATGCTTCAGGTATCGGCCCCGTCAACTGGTTGGTGTGGAGCCACAGGGTATCTAAGCTTTTGAGTTGCCCCAATGTTTCGGGTATCGGCCCCGTCAACTGGTTTTCGGCGAGGCTCAGGGATTGTAAGCTTTTGATTTGTCCCAATGCTTCAGGTATCGGCCCCGTCAACTGGTTGGTGTGGAGCCACAGGGTATCTAAGCTTTTGAGTTGCCCCAATGTTTCGGGTATCGGCCCCGTCAACTGGTTTTCGGCGAGGCTCAGGGATTGTAAGCTTTTGA
>JAPPEG010000297.1 GCA_028875345.1 Gemmatimonadota bacterium | reverse complement strand
GGCTTGGCTTTAGCGGCTTCGACTACACCTCGGCCGAGGACGTGTTCAACGAACTATGCGGCCTCTCACCTATCTACGCTGGCCTCGATTGGGACCGAATCGACAAGGGCGAGTACCACTGGCCCGTGCCCGAAAAGGGCCATCCGGGGACGCCGATTTTGCACGAGGGAGCTTTCAGAAACGGCCGCGGTCTTTTCAAAGTCATCCGCTACCGCGACCCAGCCGAGACCATTTCAGCTGAGTTCCCGGTCTGGCTGACGACCGGCCGCCGACTCCAAGCCTACCACACCCGCACCCAAACCGGCCGCTCCCAAGGAATCGACTACCTACTCGCCGAAGAGCGTCTCGAAGTCCATCCCGAAGACCTCGCCGATTGGGGCCTCGAAGATGGAGGCTTGTGCCGCCTGTCCAGTGCGCGCGGTGCCATTGAAATTCGCGTCAAGGGCACCACCCGCTCGCCGCGCGGCACGGTCTTTGCCAGCTTCAGCTTCAACGACGTGCCGATCAACATCCTCACCGGCTCCGGGTACGATCCCGTCACCCACACTGCCGAGCTCAAGGTCTGCCCGGTGAGTGTCGAGGCGTTGGTTGAAAGTGAGTAACGAGGTGATTCCCAGCCGCGATTTCGATGAAGTCGCTCAGATGATTGCCGCAGCAAAACAGCGCACGTACTAGGCTGTCAACTCCATGCTAGTTGAACTGTACTGGCAGGTCGGGGCATATATCCACAACAAACTAGAGTCTGCCGCTTGGGGCGAGGGTGTCGTCGATCAACTGGCCACGTACCTCAAAACGACGCAGCCCGGCCTGCGTGGATTTACGCGGCGAAACTTATTTCGGATGCGGCAATTTTACGTGACTTATCGGAGCGACGAGAAAGTGCCACCACTGGTGACACAATTACCCTGGACGCACAACCTCATCATCCTATCGCAGAGTAAAACCCCGGAAGAACGCGAGTTTTATCTGAAAACGGCGATTCGCGAAAAATGGTCCAGCCGTGAACTTGAACCAAGTTTCGGGGAGCCTTATTTGAGCGAGCCGTACTCAGTCCGCCAAAAGTGTCAGCAGTGCTGGCACAAATGCAGCCGGAAGCCCACGAAGTGTTCAAAGACAGCTATTTGCTGGAGTTTCTCGATTTGCCGGGCGACCACGCCGAACCTGATTTGCAGCGGGCACTGGTCGCAAGGCTGCGGGATTTTCTGGTCGAACTAGGACGGGATTTTTGTTTTGTGGGAGCCGAGTTTCCCCTCCAAGTTGGCGATCGCGATTTTGCGCTGGACCTGCTCTTCTTTCATCGCGGGCTTAACTGTTTGGTCGCGTTTGAGCTGAAGGTAGGACGGTTCGAGCCGGAGTATTTGGGCAAGCTTAGTTTTTATTTAGAGGCTTTGGACCGCGATGTGAAGAAGCCGCACGAACACCCATCCATCGGTGTCTTGCTGTGTGCGAGCAAAGACGAGGAAGTCGTCGAGTATGCCCTCAACCGGACACTCTCTCCCGCCTTAATTGCCGAGTATCAGATGCAGTTGCCCGACAAGAAATTGCTGGAAGCCAAACTGCAAGAGTTTTATTTGCAGTGCGAGTCCGCCGCAGAAGGCGATAGATGAGCTTTTGAGCGACGCGACAACGGATAAAGCTCTTGATCCGTCGGCACACAAGAGCAACTTTGACGCCCCGTTGCTCTTGGCCTACTGTTATGCTCTTTAACTCGACAGGAGCCTTTCGCCATGAGCACCGCTACTCTACCCCTATTCCGCGACCAAATTCCCGCCGCCGTCGCCGAAGAAACCTCGGCCCAACGACTGATCGTCGACGACTGGCACACCCATCTCCTCGGCCCCCAAGCCGGCCCCCAGCTCTGCCTGTACGGCATCGACCAACAGCTCGCCTATCACTACGTGCGCCGCAAGCTCTTCGCCGCAAGCCACATCGACCCGACTACCTTTTACTCCTGGAGCTTAGAAAAACAAGGCGACTTTACCTGGCAGAAGCTTTTTGCCGACGCTGCTTCCGATCCTTTCGACGAAGGCTGTCGCGGCGTAGTCGTCGCACTAGAAGCCCTCGGCCTCGACCCCAACGCCGCCACCCTCGACGAAGCGCGCCAGTTCTACGCGGACACTGCCCCGGAAGAAATCCAACGCCGCTGCATGGAGCTAGCCGGCGTCCGCCGCATCGTCGGCACCCAAGACGTGTTCAACGACCAAGAGCGCGCTTACTACGAAAGCGGCGAGTGGGACGAGTGCTATCTGTCCGGCTACCGCCTCGACGAACTCGTCTTGCACTACCCGCGCGCGGCCGTGAAGCTCAACGCCTGGGGCTACGAGGTAGGCAACGACCCCAGCCAGCCAGCCACAGCCCATGCGATCCGCCGCTTCCTCGCCGACTGGTACGACAAGCTGCACGGCGTCGCGTACGGCGCGTGCTCGTTCCCACCTCACTGCCAAGTCCACGACCTCAGCGGCCTGGAAGGCTCCGTCCTCCACCACTCCGTGCTACCAGCCCTGCGCGAACTCAACTTGCCCTTCTTTATGATGCCCGGCCCCATCCGCCAACTCAAACCCGAGTGGCGCGACGCCGGCGACGGCGTGGGCCTCGCCGACATGTATCCCTATCAGCAGCTAGTGCGCCGCCATCCCGACAACGCCTTCTTCATCACGCCGCTCCACAACGCCAACCAGTACGACGCCAGCGTCCTCTCCTGCCACAACGACAACATCATGGTCATTGGCCACTGGTGGTTTAACTACCATCCGGGCTTGGTCGAACAGGACCTGAGGATGCGTCTTGAAATGACCGGCGACCGCTTCATCCCCTTCAACTCAGACGCCCGCGTGCTGGAAAACCTCATTCCCAAGTGGCAGCGCTTCCGGGACATTCTCGCCAAAGTCTTGACCGAAAAGTACCAAGACCTGCACGACGCCGGCCGACAAGTAACACGCGCTGGCATTGCCCAAACCCTCCAGACCCTCTTCACGCCCAACCGCTTTTCCCAACTCACCTGAACAGGCTCCCGTGAAAATCAAGGAAATCCGCGCCGCACAAATCGCGCTTAAGCCCCCCCAGAAGACAACCCCACGCCCCAGCCAGCGGCCCGACCACTCCCTGCATCGGCCGCTCGATCGCTACGCCCGCTTCCGCGCCGACCGCACTGGCACCCCACCGTGGCACCGCATCGCCTGCGTGGTCACGGCCGAGGACGGCACTTGGGGCCTCGGGCTAACCGTTCACTCGCCGCCCGTACTCCCCATCATCAACGATCACTTCGCCTCCCTGCTCGCCGGCGAAAACTGCATGGCCACGGAAAAGCTGTGGGACGTCATGATGCGCTCCACCGCGCCCTTTGGCGGCCAAGGGCTGGCCAGCTACGCCATCAGCGCCGTAGATACCGCGCTGTGGGACCTCAAAGGCAAGCTGCTGCAAAAACCCGTGTACGAACTGCTCGGCGGCCCGCAAAAGGACAAAATTTTCTGCTATGCTTCTGGGTTTGAGCAGGAGTGGTACATGGAGCTAGGCTTTAAGGCGACCAAGCTCTTCACCCCGTGGGGCGCGGCCGACGGCCTCGACGGCCTCAAAAAAATCGAAGAACTCGTAGCCACCACGCGCCAACTCATCGGCGACGACATCGAACTGTGTCTCGACTGCTGGCTATCGCAGGACGTGGAGCACTTAGTCCGCCTCGCCGAGATGCTCCGTCCCTATCGCTTGAAGTGGATTGAAGACTACCTACCCGCCGACGATTGGATCGGCTACGCCCAAGTGCGCCAGCGGCTCCCTTGGCAAACCCTCGCCTCGGGCGAGCACTGGTACTTGCCGCGCTCCTTTGCCCAAGCCCTCGACGGCCGCTTCGTCGATATCCTGCAACCAGACGTGCTGTGGGTCGGGGGCATAACGGCCGGGGTCAAAATCTGCCACCTCGCCGAGGCCGCAGGCGTCTCGGTCATCACCCACGGCGGCATGAACTATCCCTACGGCCAGCACCTTTCTTTTGCCATGCCCGCCATCGTCTGGGGCGAGCGCTCGGAAAGCGTGTCGCCGCCCGGGGTACCGCTCCACGAAATGGTCCTTTTGCCTGGCACGCCAGCTATCCAAGACGGCTATCTCGTCCCCAGCGACGCACCCGGCTTTGGCATTGAAGTGGATTTGCCGTGGCTCGAAGGAGTCGCAGTCTGAGGCTCAATGTCATTCAGTCCCGTCCTCCTCCACGACCAAATACTGGTTGATCCGCAAGTTCTTCAACACCTGCACGGCCCCGCTCGGCCAGCGCACCTGCAGCGAATCTACCGTCTCAATCTGGCCCAGACCGAAATGGGCTCGCGGATCCTCGCTGGAGAGAAAACTGCTGCCACTGATAATGTCGCGGACTTGCACTTTGCCGCCGACTGCCAAGCGCAGACGGGCACCAATCCCACCTCGATTGCTCTCCCTGCCGACCAACTCGACCCCCAACCAGTTCTGTCTATTCCCCATATCGTTGCGCAAAAGCGCAGGTCGGTCGTCCAGATTAGTGACGAGAAGGTCCAGGTCACCGTCGTTGTCGTAGTCGGCGATCGCACTCCCCCGACTCACCTTGACCGCACCCAAGCTGTCGCCGTCGCGAGGCAATAACAACTCGAAGCGACCGGCCCGATTGTCGAGGAGTTGGTTGGGTTGGGCGTACGAAGTGCCGCTGCCCGCGCGCTCTATTTGCGGATAGACGTGGCCGTTGGCCACCAGCAGGTCTAGGTCACCGTCGTTGTCGCGGTCGAAAAAACCAGTGCCAAAACCCACCAAGTGAAAGCTGGTCCTGCCCAGACCAGCCGCTACAGACACATCGGCGAATAAGCCCGCCCCTTCGTTGCGGTAGAGGGTATTGTAGTCGTCCTCAAAGTGCGTCGAGAAAATATCGGGACGGGCGTCCCCATCGTAATCGCCCCAGGCCACGCCCATGCCGGCCTGTGAGTGTCCCATCGCCCCATACGCCACCTGGGCTTGCAGCCCCACCTCGGCAAAGGTGCCATTCCCCTCGTTGAGCCACAGGAAATTAGGGGTGGAATCATTGGCCACGTACAGATCGACATCCCCATCGTCGTCCACATCGACGAAGAGCACCCCAAAACCATAGCCCGGCTCGGGATGCGCCAAACCGGTCTCCTCAGTGACCTCTACAAAGAAGCCACCCTCGTTGCGGTAGAATGAGTCGGCCTCCGGCACCAGCCCCAGCGGCCCGACGAACACATCGACCCCTTTCCACTGGCTGCCCAGTCGCGGAATTTCCCCAGGTTCAAACTCAGCATAGCCGGCCACGTACAGATCGACGTCCCCGTCCCGGTCGTAGTCCCCAAATGCCGCGCCCGTGCTCCAAGTGGCCCCAGCCGCCCCGGCCTCGCCTCCCACTTCGGCAAAACCCGCATTGCCGTCGTTGCGGTAGAGTATATTCGCGCGCAGGTTGGTGACGTAGAGATCCGCGTCCCCGTCGTTGTCGTAGTCGGCGCTGACAGCCCCCATGCCCCAGCCCCGGCCCGCTGCGTTTAAGGCGCTGGCCACATCGACAAAACCGCTTCCTCCATCGTTGCGGTAGAGGGCATTGCCGCCTCCATGTGCATCGTCCAGCGCGGCTCCGTTCACCCAGTAGAGATCCAGATCTCCGTCGCCGTCAAAGTCCAACCAAGCCGCACCTCCACCTTTGGCCTCTGCGATATAGCCTTTTTCCGCATTGCCACCCGTGTGAACTTTCGCCAGGCCGATATCCGCAGCCACATCGACAAAGTGGGACTGTTCGGATGCCGTAGGCTCCGAATCGAGCGGCTGCTCTTCTGGAGGTGAGCAAGCCACAAAAAGAAAGAACAAGATGCACGCCTTCATGGCTCTTTACTTAGCTGTTCCAGTTTTTCTCGAGCTTTGGAATGGTCTGGATCAAGTACCAAAGCTTCTTTTAGTGCCTTCCGCGCCTCGTCTATGGCTCCGCGTTCGGCGTATAACGCGCCTTGCTTGAAATGCCTCTGAGCCGCGCTCAGGCGCTGGAAGGTGCTCAAGACTTCCGCTCGTTCGTCCGGCTGGCCACTGAGCAAATACACTTGGCTCAACAGATAGAGCGCATGAGTATTGCGCGGTTCAAGTTCGAGGGCGCTTCTGAGCACCTCGGCGGCCTGCGGGTATTGGCCCTGCTGCATGTAGACTTGGCCCAGTTCCCACAGGATGTCCGCGCGGCGGCTGTCTAACTCGATCGCCCGTCTATATCCTTTCTCAGCTTCCTCTAGGCGGTTGCTTGAGGCCAGCAGCCCAGCGCGCAAGAAATGAGCGTCCACGTGCGTCGAATCCACGCGGATTGCCGCAGTAAACGCCGCGATTGCCCCCTCGACCTCGCCTAGGGCTTGGCGGGCCTCCCCGAGGCGGAAATGGTATTCGGCCTGGTCCGGTGCTAAGGCTGCTGCCCGTGCAAAGTGTTTGGCTGCGTCGCGCTGGCGGTGTTCAACCCCCAAGGCAATCCCCAAGGCAAAATGTGCGTCTGGATTTTCCGGAGCCAACTCCACGGCGCGCTCAAAGGCCGCAATGGCCTTTGCGTACTCTTTCAGGTGCGTATGTGCCACGCCCATATTGTAATGGACTTCCATGCTTGCCGAGTCTTTCTCGGCAGCTCGCTGCAAAAGAGCCAGCGCTTCTCCGGGCCGGCCCTGCTGCAACAACCGGAACCCCTCGGCGCTCTCCCGACTTATGCTGGCACGCTCCCCTGACGCTGCCGGTTTCTCGCCGCTATCGCAGGCTGTCAACAACCCGATAATTAGCCATAACTCTAGACGCATCGGCACTTACTTGACTCTCGATTTAGACGAATCTATTATCCCGATCATCGCCTTTTTCCACCCTGTGCAAGGCAATCAAAGGTGATTTTATAGAACGTTCCGTTCTCGTCATTCCGCAAACCAGATGGGACTGCCCCAAGCCAACTGGCCGTTCTCTTGGGTGACGCGCAGATAGTAATAGGCCGGCATCTCGCTCCGGTCGATGAAATAGCCTTTTAGGGCGTAGAGCGCCTCGGGCAAGGCCCGGTGGGCCACGATCCAAGTGGGCAGCCCATCTACGCGCCAGCCCTGCCGCCCCTGCAAAAGTTCGCCGATGCTGAAGCTGGCCTGAGAACCACCGAGTTTGCCCGTGAGCGACCAGTCCGCGGGCGTGGCCAACAGGCTCTTGCTGGTGCGGCAGTCGAATTCAAGTTCGACCCGCGCCTCTTCGGTCCCCTCCACCTCCACACACAGGGCGTCGTTGGCCCTTGGCGCAGTGGAACCATTGCGCGTGGTAAAGACAGAACCGCGCGAGGTATGAGACTGCCAAGCACACTGCCTCTCATTCCATTCGAGGACGCGCTTGCGCCGCACCTCGTCAAAGGGATCGGAGCTAAAGCAGGGCACGACCTGCAAAAGCCGTCCTCCCTCGACCTTCAGTCGCCCCTGCCAGTCGTAAACTTGGTATCCCTTCATCGGCCCCCAGCCCCATTCAAAGCGCAGGCGATAGGGTTGCGGCGGTGCTGCCCGTGGCGTGCTGTAGTCGGGGACTTCTATGTGTACCGGAAAATTGTCGCGCACGACTTCCACGCTTTTGAGCGCGTCCCAACCCTCGATCCGATAGTCCAGCCTGCGCTCCACTGATCCGCTCACCACCTCGCCCATCCAAGCCTCCCCAGCGCGAAAATACACCTCGATCCGATCTCCGGTGACGGCTGTGGTGCGCCGCTGCTGCAAGGCGTCAAAGAGCGCTGCGCGGCTATTATCCTCGGCCCAAATCCCCGTCAGTCCTAACCCGTAACCCCCTGGATAGCCGTCGTGGTTGTCGGTACCGGCCACAAAACCGAACCGCTTGCCCAGCGCCAAGCCGTGTTGCACGGTGTATTGATAGTCGGCCGGACCGCCGCTGTGCCCCAGCATGGGATAGAGGCCACTGTCGCGCTCCGACGAGCCGTGTTCGGAGAAGATCTCCACCACTGGCGACAATGTCTCGTCAAAGCCCTCCCAGTCCACCCCGCGCTCGTAGGCCGTGTGATGGGGCACCAAGATGGCCTGTCTACCCCTGAAGTGATCCTGTAAATCAGCCAAACTCCGCGCACAGTACATCGACTCCATATCCTCGGCGCTGAGCACGTGCAGGTGCCCCCAAGCCGAGGAGTGCCACTCGTAGGCCGGAAAACAGGTAAACTCGCCCGGCCGATTGTTCTCGCTGGCGGCCCGGCGAATCCGCTCCCAATTGGCGACCACCACGGGGTAGCCGTCCGGCACACCGCCATCGGCGTGTAGCCCGTGCGGGGTGAAGGCGTAGAAGTCGAGGTGGGAGCGGGCGATCTCGTAGCTGCGCTCGAGACTGCCCTGGGCATAGCCGAGTTCGTTGTGATTGTGCAACTCGCCCCAGTACAGGTTCAAATCCGGCATACTAGTTTCCTTCCGTCCTTTCGCCAATCACCCCTTGACCAATCCGAGTCACTGAGACCCAGACAACAACTGCTTCCCTATAGGTGCACTTTTGTAATATATTCTATCCTATGCTAACCGCATCCCACGGAGGTTTTACCTCAAGGAGGCTCCCAATGTTTGCACTCGCCCCTATCATCCTCTCTGTCCTCGCGGTTTCTGTAGCTTGGACCGACAGCGAAGTCAAAACTGTCACCCTGCTCACTACACCTTGGGAAGGCCCCGTCGAGACAGAAGACGCCGCGATTATTTCACCTGAAATCCTCGGCGTGCGATTCTATCTGAACGACGAGGGTAAGGTAACTGACTTGCAATTCGAGTTTAGCCTCGTGCCGGATATCACATACTATCGGATCTGGCGAGAAGTCGAGATCACTCGCGGCATAGACGAAAACGGCAACGTGGTGACGCTCGAAGAGCCGACTAGCGAATTTGTTCCTTGGGCGAGCGTAAAAGCCGACGAGATAGCAAACGCCGAGAAGGGCACTGTCATTGTCTCCCCCCTCGGTTTAGTACTAACCGAACTAACCGACTGGGCTATCTCCGCCACCATCGAACGCGACGGCGCGCTCTATCGCTCGCCACTAAGTTACTTCGACCTACCCTCGTCGCTGCCAACAGCCGTCGAAAGCAAAAGTTGGGGACAGGTCAAGCACCGCACTATTGCCCCCTAACTAAGGATCTCAATGAACGGCTACGTCCACCACGAACTCCTGCCGCTAGGCGAGGATCCAACCCCCTATCGCCTGCTGACCACGGATTGCGTTTCCACTGGCGAATTTGAAGGCCGCCCGATCCTCAAGGTAGCCAGCGAGGGCCTGACCCTGCTCGCCGACCAAGCCATCCGCGACTCGGCCCACCTGTTGCGCCCCGGCCATCTAGCCCAACTGCGCCGCATCCTCGACGATCCAGAAGCCTCGGACAACGACCGCTTCGTCGCGCTCGACATGCTCAAAAACGCCAACATCGCCGCCGGTTGGGTCCTGCCGATGTGCCAAGACACCGGCACTGCCATCGTCATGGGCAAAAAAGGGCATCAGGTGTGGACCGAAGGCGATGACGAAGCCGCTATCTCGGCCGGCATCGCCAAAGCCTATCAGGAGACCAACCTCCGCTACAGCCAACTGGCCCCCCTGAGCATGTTCGAGGAGCAAAACACCCGCACCAACCTCCCGGCCCAAATCGAGATTTTCGCCGAGCAGGGCGCGGCCTACAAGTTCATGTTCATGGCCAAAGGCGGCGGCTCGGCCAACAAGAGCTTCCTCTTCCAAGAGACCCGGGCACTACTGACCCCAGAGCGGCTGCACTCCTTTATCGACGACAAGCTGCGCATGATCGGCACGGCCGCCTGCCCACCCTATCACCTCGCCTTAGTCATCGGCGGCACCTCGGCCGAGCACACCCTCAAGCTGGCCAAGCTCGCCAGCACCCGCTATCTCGACAGCCTGCCGACCCAAGGCAATGAGTACGGCCAAGCCTTCCGCGACTTGGAGATGGAGGCCGAGGTGCTCAAGCTGAGTCAGGAGATTGGTATTGGGGCGCAGTTTGGCGGCAAGTACTTCTGCCACGACGTGCGGGTGGTGCGGATGCCTCGGCACGGAGCCTCTTGCCCGGTCGGTCTGGCCGTTTCCTGCTCAGCCGACCGCCAAATCCTCGCCAAAATCACCGCCGAGGGCCTCTTCCTCGAAGCCCTGGAGACCGAGCCGGTCAAATACCTACCCGAAATTAGCAACGAGCAACTCGGCGGCACCGTCGTCGATATCAATCTCAACCGACCGATGGACGAAATCCGCGCCACCCTCAGCCAACATCCGGTCAGCACTCGGCTCTCGTTGACTGGCCCCATGATCGTGGCCCGCGATATCGCCCACGCCAAGCTCAAGGAACGGCTCAACGCCGGCGAGGGCCTGCCCCAGTACTTCAAGGACCAGTGCGTGTACTACGCCGGTCCGGCCAAGACGCCCGAAGGCTACGTGTCGGGATCGTTCGGGCCGACGACGGCCGGGCGCATGGACGGGTACGTCGATGAGTTCCAAGCAGCCGGCGGCAGCATGGTCATGCTGGCCAAGGGCAACCGCTCGCGCCAAGTCACCCAAGCCTGTGAAAAGCACGGCGGCTTCTACCTTGGCTCCATCGGCGGACCGGCCGCGCGGCTGGCCCAAGACTGCATCCGCAAGGTCGAGGTTTTGGAATACCCAGAGCTGGGCATGGAAGCCATTTGGCAAATCGAGGTCGAGGATTTCCCTGCCTTTATCGTCGTCGATGACAAGGGCAACGACTTCTTCGCCCACTTTATGCGGCCTGCTCAGTAGGCCGATCCGCCGCCAGATCCCCACCATGTCAGATGACGCGGGAGTAGGCACGTGAAACTCGCAAACAAGGTAGCGGTCGTCACTGGTGCCGCGACTGGCCTCGGCCGCGCCACTGCCATCGGCGCGGCCCGAGAGGGGGCGCAGCTCGTCCTCGCCGACATCGATGAGGCTGGCGGCGAAGCTACGGCCCAACTAATCTCCGACGAAGGCGGCACAGCTCACTTCGCGCACACCGATTTGAGCCGGTCCGCAGACGTTCGCCGCTTGATGGACACCGTTGGCGAGCAATTCGGCCACCTCGACATCCTGATCAATCCAGCAGCCATCCTCGTCGATGCGGGGACGCGCATAGACGAATATTTCGAAGAGTCCTGGCGGCGGGTCATCGACGTCAACCTCACCGGCAGCTTCCTGCTATTGAAATACGCCGTTCCCCTGATGCAGAAGGCGGGTGGAGGTGTGGTTTTGCTCGTCATATCCGGTGCTGGCGTGTTAGGCGGCAGTGCCTCCCTTCCGTACGGATCGAGCAAAGGGGGCGTCCGCGGGCTGGTCCTAGTGGCCCGCGAACAGCTTCGTCCCCTGAACATCCGCATCCACGCCGTATCTCCGGGAGAGATGGCGACGAATATGAAGTTGGGTGCCATCCGGGAGATGGCCGAGAAAGCAGGCCGCTCCGCCGACCAAGCAGAGCGAGAATCGCGCCCCGTCCTATCGCCGCCCGAGGATTCGGCCATCAAGCTCATCGATCTCGCCTCCGACGCGGGAGCAGCCGCCGGTGACGCTGCAACCATCTTCGATGGCGACTGGGATATCGAGACTCACTCCTTGCGGATTCCGCCTGACCGCAGGTTGCAATAGGGATTGACGCCACACCGCGCGGGGAAAACAGCATGAAATTCAGCGAGGAACAACTAGAGCAGTACCGCACGTACGGCTACGTCATCTTCGACTGTCCGTTCCCCGAAAGTCTCACCGAGGCGTGCATGGCCGCGGTCGAAAAGGCAGCCCAAGATCCATCGGAAGGGCCAGCAGACGGTAGCAAGAGGAATCACTTTTACCTACGGCCCCAGGTGGAAGACTCGTACTGGTGCGCCCTCGATCACTCCCTGCCGTTCATGCAGATCATCCTGCACCCCGAAATCATCGAACTCGCCCGCCAACTGAACGAGGACCGCGATATCTATCTGCGCAACGGCGGCATCAACGAGCAGGCCCCGAACCGATCAGTCGGCTGGCACATCGACGGAGGTCCGGGCTGGGCGGAGTTCATGCACTACTTCTCCGGGGCGTCGCGCGCCAATGGGTGTCTGCGCATCGTCCCAGGCAGTCACAGTGGGCCGCCCACCTCTCTCCAAGAAACGGCCGCCCACCTCAGGGAGAAACGGGGAATTCCCGGTTCGCAGGCCGATGACGGCTGGGAAGACGTCGCTCTCGACGACGAGATTTCCCTAGAAGTCGAACCTCATCAGCTAATCGTCCGCCATGCCAAGCTGTTTCACTCAACGTGGCTCAACCGCACCAGTGACTGCCGTTATCTGAGCCACTGGCTGTTCCATCCCCACGCGATCGACAACCATCGCTTTACGTGGGGGGACTACCTGATGCCTGAGTTGCTCAATTCTCTGAGCCCCGAGCAGCGGGAGGTGCTGTGGCTGGATCGCGAATTCGACATCGATCCATCATATAATCGGGAACGGTCGCGCGAGTTGGGACGAGTGCAGTGGGGAATCGTCTGACTCAAAGCCTGACGTTGCGATTCTTCCAGTGTTTTGAAAGATCGACAATATCCGGGTCGTTTCTGATACTGTCGAACTCCTTGAGTTTATCGAAGATTGCTGAACCACTACCATCGGACACAACCGGCCCGGAAATCTCTTGCAGGCATGTCTTGGCTTCAGACGTTTGGCCGTCAGACAGCAGAGCGGCTGCCTTGTAGAATTGCCAGATACCGTCGATTCTACCCCCCAGACGTTCCGCTTGCTGAAAATACGCCAGTGCCCTCGCAGTCTGTCCAGTTTCGAACAATGCGACAGCAGCCTTGCCATAGCAGGTTGCGACGCGATTCTTGTATCTCTTCGCAAGTGCATGTAGGCCCTAGTCATTGGGATTGCCGTCCGACTCGCACTGCGTGGATTGATAGAATTTCTCATACCGCGTCAACCATCGGTCCGAATCGTCAAGTGTATTGCCTGAATCGCGACCAAGCTTCCGCTCAGCCGGGATTATGCCTTCGAAAAGGACAGAACAGGCACAGTAGCATCTGCCTGACTCGCCAACTAATTCGGGTGCCCCATCTTCATCGATGTTGATGTGCATTCGCTGGAACTGGCTATCGGCTTCGGACAAGTTCTCTGCCCAAACGAGGAACTGAGTACACTCGTCGATCATCTTGTCCCAGTTTTCAAGTTCTCTGTATACGAGAGAACGGGCAAAGTGGAATACGAAGCGGCCGTAAATGGTCCACTCTTCCTCCATTACTTCCTCTACGGCACTCAATTCGGAGAGAACTTCATCAGCGGCACCAACGTGCGGATACGCCGTTGCCAAGCCTGGCGGCCACCAAATATCCAACTTCAGCGTTGCGTCAACCTCATCCGGTATAAGTGATCTTGCCTTCCGGTGGCACCTGACAAATGCCTTCATGTCCTTCACGCGGTTGTATCTAGCACATGCGCGTTTTAGGTACCATATTTTGCTCTTCCACTCTCGCGAGGGGTCTTCTGCAGCACCTTCGTAGAGAAGAGCAGCATCGGTCCAACGTCCTTCCTTGATATAGATCCGGCCAAGAGCCTCCACGGTCTTATCGTCCCTTGCTCCATCAAGATACGCACGCTCTAAATTAGTCATACGGCGAGTCCCCTTTCTCAACGCTTCGACAAAATTCCCATATCCAACCTCCTCAACAACCTACAGCCTATCGCATAACTTGCGGATTTGCGCTCGCTGTAGGCGCGCCGACGCGCTCGACCCGTTCCCATTCATCGACCAGTTCGACCATGTCCGCGTCCCCGCGGATCGCGTCAAAGGCAGACAGCTTGCCGAACCAACTCCGGCATTGGCCGTTGGCCACGAGTCGGCCGTAGATGTTGCGCAGCCGCTCTTTCCCCTCCTCCACCTGCCCTAGCGCGACTAGTGCGGCGGCCAGATAGATGTCGCCGCGGTTGGCGAGCCGACCGCCCAGTTCCTCCTCCTTGCGCAAATAGCGCAGAGCCTCCGAATAGTGGCCGGTTTCACAGGCGGATTGTCCGGCGATGGAATAGGATCCGGCGCTCTGGTACTGGTCGAGCGCCCAGTCGAGTTCGGCGAGGATGTCCGCAGTTGCGCGCCCCGCCTCGTGCCTCGCCCGCAGAATGCGGTCTGCGAGCGCGTAGCACACCGTCCACCAGCGGAAGTCATCGCCATTGTGTGCGCCAGCGTTTTCGTCGCCTTCTTCTGTGAGCGCCAAGGGCCGGATCTGGAGGCGCGGGTCGTCGCCGGTCAGAGCCTTGGCCCAATCGACATAGGCTCGACTGTGCTCCTCCACCTCGTCCCACCGACCCATTTCCCGGTACTGGTTGGAGCAGATGCCGTAGTATTGGAAGTGCTCCTCCACCGACCACTCGTCCTCGCTTTGGGCCTTGAGTACGTCCAACTCGTCGAAGACTTCTTGGCTCAATCCCAAATGCGCGTAGGCCATGCTCATCCCAGAGGGCTGCCAAAGCGCGAAGCGGCGGCGCGGCGGCCAGTCCGCGGGCACGAGCTGGCGAGCGCGGCGGTGGCAGCGCACGCAGGCTTCCATATGGTCGCCGCGTCCGGTGTAATGGGCGTGGTAGTAGACGGAGATGGCCATTTTGTACAACGGCACGCTGCGCCGCCAGTCGTCGAGGCGGTCGGCAGCCCTTTCGAGGGATTGGCCGCCTTCTTCGTGGCGGCCATAGTGCGAATAGAGCTGGCCGAACGCGCGGACGATCTCTGGATCGTCGGCACCCAGTTCGCAGACCTTGTGCAAGGCAGCGAAGGTATTGTCGAGCAGGCGACCGTCGCTAAAGTGCTCGTCCTGTTTCAGAGCCTCGCGGGTTTCGCCGTCAAAGGCCAAGGCCAAACCTCGGTGGGCTTCGAGGTGGTCCGGCACGGCGGCGACGACGCAGTTGAAGGCTTTGCGGGCTTCGGGCCACTGGCGCTCCTGCAAGAGGTCCTGTCCCCGGGTCAGGGCCTCTTGCACTACTTCCTGTGTGAAGTCCTCGGGTAGGCGGTGTTCTTGCAGATTTTCCTCGACCATAGTTGCCATCTCCTCTTTTAGCTTGAGGCGCGCCCGGTAGAGCCGCTGCTCGACGGTAGGTACCGCGACATCGAGGAAGGCGGCGATCCGCTTGAGTGAGAGGCCCTCGAGATAAAAAAGGACCACGGCCTGTTGTTGCGGCCGGCTCAGTCGGGCGACGGCGGCCAGAACCCGCTGCCGGCGCTCGCGCAAAAGCACTTGCTCAGCCGGCGACGGGGCGGGATCGACGACCGCCTTTTCTTCGTCGATGGCAACCTGTCGGCGCTGACGCCGGAGCCACATGCGGCACTGATTGGCGGCGATGGTCCGCAGCCAAGGGCCGAATTTTTGCGGCTCGGGCAAACTTTCCAGCTTCAGGTAGGCAGCGATCAGCGCCTCCTGCGCAGCGTCCTCGGCTGCGTCGAAATCCTTGACATAGCTCAGACACAGCCCAAAGACGGGGTAGCGATAACGGTCGACCAGGATCGCGTAGGCGCGGTGATCCCCCTCCAAGCACGCCTCTACCAGTTGGGCGTCGTTCACGAAAACTCCTTTTTTCGACTGCACTCGCCCTATAAATGCTCAAGACCGGAAAAAAATAACGCACCGCTGCGATATATCCGTCTCGAATTTCAGGATGCGGTTGATAAAATGTGAACTACAGTTTACATTTCTCAAGTGATTGAGGTGATAGAAAGCGCTACGTTTCGGCGCTGGATTCGCGGCTTGCGCGACCGAAGCGCGGTGGCACGGATCAATGCACGTTTGCGAAACATCTCGCTGGGCAATTCCGGGGACGCCAAGCCGCTCGGAGGTGGGCTGTTTGAGCTTCGTGTGCATCACGGACCGGGCTACCGCCTCTACTGTCTACGCGACGCAGCGGCGGTCATCGTACTCTGCGGAGGCGACAAGGATAGTCAACAGCGCGACATCGAACGCGCCAGACGGCTGGCGAAAGACTGGAGGCAGACATGACCGAATCGTTCACGAAATGGGATGTCACAGAGCACCTGAACACCCAAGAAGACGCGCGTCTTTACCTAGAAGCATGCGCCGAGGAAGATCTAGGCGACGGGAGTCTTATTTGCGCGGCCTTGAACGACATCGCCCGGGCGGGGAACATGAGTCGGCTAGCCCGCGAGGCGGGAATGAGCCGCAAAGGGCTTTACAAGGCCTTGTCGGAGGACGGCAATCCCACGTTCGCGACGGTGATGCGGATCACGCGAGCATTGGGAATGAATTTGCGGATTACGGCATAAAGGAATAACTGGCATGACCAATGAAACAGAAACGGGCAAAGGAACCGTCCAAGCGCGGCGCGCCTTGTGGGCATCGTTTGCGTTCTACGTCCTTATCGCTTTTGAGTTCTTTTACATGGCCTCGCCATTCGCTGCGTATTTCTACGCAGTCTATGGTCCGGGACTCGATTGGTTGCAGGCCTCGGGTCCGGCGAGCTGGATCATCCAGTTCTTCATGCCGCATCTGGTCGAGGAAACGCGTTCCGTCCTGATTGATATTCACGAATTAGTAGGAATGATATTGCTCACCGGCGGGTTAGCTGGGTTCGCCATAGGGGTGATTCAAATCTATCGCGCCAAGCTGCGCCGGGATGATGCAGTGATGGGAGGTCTGTACCGACATATCCGGCATCCCCAATACCTTGCGCTGATCGTGGCCAGTATTGGCATGTTGTTGATCTGGCCGCGCTATCTGGTACTCGTGCTGACGGTAACGGTAATCTTCATCTACATTGCCCTAGCCAAGGCCGAAGAAGGCATCTGTCTGCGCCAGTTTCCCGGATATGCCGACTACATGAAGCGCACCGGCATGTTTCTTCCAGAGTGGTTCAACCTCAACGTCTCCTTGCGATTCGGTGACAGCCAGCTAAAGCGGTTTGCAGGATGGGCGCTGACCTACGCAATCGTCCTTGGGCTGGCGCTCTTGGCTGCATTCGGCTTGCGGGTTCTCTCAATGAACGCGCTTTATACCTATCAGGGAGATGAGGGCATCTATTTGTCTATCGTCGAGATTGCAGACGAAGACCTCGCCGCCGTAGCAGCGACTGCGCGTTCAGCACCTGAAGTACAGGCAATCCTATCCGGCAAAACGCATCTGCTGAACTATGTCGTGCCAACGGAGATGTACATTGCGGAGATTCCGATGTATCTGCCACCTGGAGAGACGTTCGGCCATTCCGTGCCATACGACCGAAATCCCGCGCTGTACAAGGTCGTCTTCACTGAAGCCGTTTTCGGCGGCGAGGGGTTGCCCGCAGGTGGCGATATTCTTTGGAATGCTGTCAACAAGATACCGCTTGTGGAGGCACATGTGGATCTGCGCGGCAAGGCCGCGGTAACGGCCTTGCCGCCGCCGACAGAGCCATTCTACGGCAACCGACAGGTGCCGCTTTTCTGATGACGGGGCTTCGTCGGCCCTCGCAGGATCGGCTACTCGCCGAGCGATGCTCGCAGGACGATACAGGGCTTCCCTAGATCTTGGCCGATGTAGTCACCGCGATGGGGAACGATTTCGGTGAAACCCAATCGAGTCCAGAATTGCAAGGCCGGAATATTGGCCAGATAGACGCGCGCCAAGGCGAAACGGAAACCCTCGGCGGCCAGCACCCTCTTGAGGCTTTTGATGAGTGTTGTACCAACGCCGCTGCGCCGGAATCGCGGCCGGATCGCTAGGATCGAGAGCCAAGCGTCCCCCGCGGTGGGAACGTCCTCCATAAGATGAAAGTACCCGGCCAGCTCTTCAGCCGAACCGACGTGAATGCTCCTCATGCGGAAGCCGCGTTCCTGCGCCTCCTCCGCTACCGACTGCTCCACCAACTCACCGACCTCGCTTTCGGGCACCTCGGCAAAAGTGGGATCAAGCGCGACGATATCTACGCATTCCGTAACCGCAGCATGCAGCGCCGGAGTCTGAGCTACCTCGACCGTCCGTACGACGATCTGTCCCTCTGACCATGCTCTCGGTAACATGTCCCTATCACTCTCTGAACTCGTTATGGAACCTTGATATCATTGCATGCAATGACATCATTGCGTATTTTCTTAGACTTGGAGGTGAAGAAAATGGCTAGTATGACAATCCGCAACCTCGACGATGACATAAAGCAGCGTCTGCGCGTCCAAGCGGCCGAGCACGGCCACTCGATGGAGGAGGAAGCGCGGGCGATCTTGCGTGCGGCGCTCACCGGGCCTGCGTCCCCCACCAATCTGGCACGCGCCATACGAGCTCGATTCGCGCCTTTAGGCGGTGTCGAACTAGACATACCACCGCGTGAGCCGATGCGCGATCCACCTCAGTTCGGTTAAGGTTTGGGATGATCTTGCTCGACACCAATGTCGTCTCGGAGTTGATGCGCCCTAAACCTGATTCTAGTGTAGCGGCTTGGCTCGCCGGCCAACCCGCCGCAAATGTCTTCCTTTCGGTCATTACGGAGGCCGAGCTGCGCTACGGCGTCGCCATCCTGCCAGCGGGCCAACGCCGTGATCGGATCGCTGCCGCAGTCGAGGATATGCTCCAAAAAGATTTCGCCCGACGTATTCTGCCCTTTGATAGCGAGGCCGCATGCATCTATGCCGAGATCGGGGCTAGCCGACGAGCCGCTGGCCAGCCAATCAGCCACGCAGCCTGTCAGGTCGCGGCCATCGCCCGTTGTCGCGGGGCGGCTATCGCTACCAGAAATGTTGGGCATTTCGAGCGCTGTGGTATTGAGGTAATCAACCCATGGCCTGCATGATCGGTGGGCACTTCGGGAAGAGCGTGAAGCGTAAAGAGGCTATGAAAGGAGCGTAGCACAGTGTAATGGTAAGGCGACAAACAACAGGGCTTGGCCTCTCGGAGGACGAAGCATTCATGGGCTTGGTCGACTATGGCCTATTCAGCGAAAAGCTTCCGCCATGTTTTACCTCCGAAGGGCTTTCAGACTATGTACCGAACATTCTTCTAAAGCTAATAACAGAAACTGACGAAAAAAAATTAAATAAGCTCCTTAAGAACCGAGAACACGATTTCATCCGTTATGAGCCGCTACGCGAAGTCAATATCACTCGTCAGATAGGGATCCCCCATCCCGAAAGCCATATTGTCCAGTGTCTAGCTCTAAAGCGGCATTGGGCGAAAATCAAAAGACACTGTGCAAAACCGGAGACACCCATGAGCCGTCTCTTTGTTCGCAAAATGTCAAGTAAGCGTGTTTTTCGGATGAATTACAAAGGAAAGGAACATCTCGAGAACGAAGAAGCAGACATTCGCAAAATGACAGGCGCACACTATGTGGCTCACACAGATATATCGAATTGCTTTCCCAGCATCTATACTCACTCAATCCCATGGGCACTGCATGGGCGTAGTAAGTCAAAAAAGAACCGCTCGGTCTTATTGGAAGGCAACCTTCTGGATAAAGTCACTCGAGGAACCCGAGATGGACAGACCAATGGGCTCTTAATCGGGCCACACCCCTCCAACGTAGTCTCCGAGATAATACTGACCAGAATTGATCACAACATGGTTCAGAAGGGATACAAGCGGTTTTACCGCTATATTGATGATTACACTTTTTACGCGAAAGACCACAATGAAGCTGAAAAATTCATCCATGACCTTGGTATGCAATTGCGCGAATACGAACTTACTCTAAACGGCCGTAAAACTGAAATCTTGCCAATGCCACTTCCAATCAAAGAAGATTGGGTTAGAGAGTTGAACAGCTTCCGATTGCCAGCCAAAGGCGCAACCGTTCATTTTGGGACAGTTCGTTCGCTCCTAGACTTAGCACTGGAACTAGCTCATGGAGCGGAGACATATGCCGTTTTGAACTACGCTATCAAGATGATGCCTCGGAATCTCGATAGTCGAGCTAAACGTCTTTTCGTTCAGGAGACTATCAACTTGGCCCTGATCTACCCATATCTTGCTCCAATTCTAGAAGAACACGTATTCAATAAGCATCGCTATGATGGAATCGAGAAAGCCATTCTTGATTTCATCGAGCAACTCCTAGTGATTGGAATTCAGAGAATCTTTCCGGATGCCATCGCACATGCCTTGTATCACTCACTCAAACATAACCTTCAGTTGAGTACGCCGGAAGACAAGCTTCGAGAGGTTATCGAGATAGATGACTGCCTTTCGAATGTGTTATTGTTAGAGTACGCAAAACGCTACGGGGTTAATAGCATTCGGGAGGATATTCGAAGACGTGCGGATAAGCTGAAGGGTACGGATCCCCGAGAGAAGGATCGCTTTTGGCTTCTAATCTATCAGTTGTGGCTTAAAAAAACACTGAACGATGAAGGCCAACAATTCTTAGCTGACCTGAAACGAAATCGTTTCGGCTTTGTAAGCTTCAGATGACGCTTTCAAAACAGCAGATTAAGAACCACACTATGCGGCATAGAATTGACCATGCGCATCCACTCGTAGAGAACACGGAGGCTCAGCTATGGCAGGTCTCGACGACTCAAACTGAGCAACCGAGCCTGCCTCGCAACACTCCGCCGCGTAAGACGCTACTTCTTCGCTTTCCTCAGCGCCCCCTTAAACGCCTTCTCAATCTCACCGCGCGCAACGATCGCGTCCTTCCACACGTCGGGGAAACAGTCGAGCGCATAGCCCGAACCCCTCGGCCCCAGCTCGACGACAGCCCATAGCTCGGTAGCGCCGCGCTGTCCCTTGACCCAGTTGTAGAGCAAGTGCTTGAGGAAGTTGTCGCGCCAAGAGATAAAATCCGCGTCCAGCACTCCGCGTCCATTGGTGACCGGCGTCTGGCAATGGCTGCCCGTAAAGGTGCGGAAGTGAATCAACTCGCTCATTCTGAGCAGGTCGGGGCGATACTCGGCGATGCGCTCCCAGAAGTTGGTGGGCCGGAGTTGTTTGATGATCGCCGGGTGCGAGTGGTCGAAATTCGTGCGCAGCTTTTCCTTGTAGCGCTTCTCGTACTGCGCTGCCAGCGCCAGCCCCTTCTCCGGGGTCTCAGTACACGTGTCGCGGTGCCATTCAATCGCCGGTTTGAGCTTGAGCTCTTTGCCCGCCTTCATCACCGCCCGCGCCACGGTCACCGCCTTGCGGATCTCGGTATCGTGGTCGCAGAGCTGAACGTTTATGTGCTCGGCACCAGCTTCCTTAAAAGCCGCCAGTTTCGGCCCGGCTTCTTCTACTGTGGCTATATCGACCCCGCCGACGAGTTGTAGTCCGTGCTTGGCGCACGCCTCGGCGATCTCGGGATCAGCCCCAGCGCTGAAGCCGGCAAAACCAGCTTCCTTGGCCGCGCGGACTTTGCGGTCCATCGACCACTGCTTGGCTTCGGACGGGTAATTGGTCAACGTCCACGCCGCAGCACAGAGTTTGAGTTGCGGTCTTTTAGCCTGCTTTTTCTTAGCCATGATCCTCTCCTTTTACGTGGAAAAATTAAACGATAATTCGCTTTTCTCCGGTATATACATTAAACCCCCGCCCGCGCAAAAATCCCAACAACGTCATCCCCGATTCCTGCGCCAAATCCACCGCCAAGCTCGACGGCGCGGATACAGCGGCAACCACCGCAATCCCCGCCATCCGCGCCTTCTGCACGATCTCAAAGCTGGTGCGCCCGCTAACCATCAGTACGCTCTTCGCTGGCACCGGCTCGTTGCGCAGCGCGTAGTGGCCTATGATCTTGTCCACTGCGTTGTGCCGGCCCACGTCCTCGCGCAGGACGAGCAAGTCGCCCGCCTGATCAAACAGCGCCGCCGCGTGCAGCGATCCGGTTTGCTCGAATACATCCTGTGCCTGACGCATGCGGTCGCTAAGATCGTAGAGCATGGCTAGCGGCACGGTAAAATCGTCCGTCAGCGCGGGAGCCTCGCAGGTGATGGCCTCGATGCTGGCCTTGCCGCAGACTCCGCAACTCGACGAGGCATAGAAGTTGCGCTGGAGCCGCTGCCGATCAAACTCCACGCCAGCGGCCAGCTTGACCTCGACGATATTCTCCTCGTTGGGCGGCTCCGCGGCCGTGCAGTACGAAATCGCGCCCAACTCCTGCGGCGATTGGATCAGACCCTCGGTACACAAGAAGCCAGCCGCCAACTCAAAGTCGTGGCGCGGGGTGCGCATAACTACCGCGATCGGCGTCTCCTCCACGCGGATCTCCAGCGGCTCTTCGACCGTTACTTGGTCGTCTTCGGCTGCTTTGTCCGCCTCGCGGAAACGCCAGATCGGCCGCTGCGTCACCCGCTGCTGCCGCTCCATCACATTGGCCCTACGCGCCGAGGCCCCCGGTCCATCGCCAGCATCGAAGCGTCGAAGCTCTTTTGCATCAGCGCCAACTTGAGCGGCTGCGCTTCCGGCTCGTCCCACATGTTTTCAAACTCACCCGGGTCCTCATCCAAGTCGTACAGCTCACCTAAATCGTGCCCGTGATAGAGCACTAGCTTGTAGCGCTCGTCGCGGTACATGGTGGCAAAGGTCCCATCGGGCGCGTCTAGGGCATCGTAATACTCGCAGCGGACAAAGTCGCGGTGCGGTTGCTCGCTCTCGCCGCGCAGGATCGGCACAAGCGAGCGACCAGTCATCCGATCCGGCACCTCCAGCCCGGCCAGCTCCAAAAGCGTCGGTGCCTTATCGGCCAACTCGACTAGATCGTCGCGCACTAAACCTGCCTCAAAGTTCCCCGGCCAAGAAAAAATCAGCGGCACCCGCACCAAGCCCTCGTAAAAGCGGCATCCCTTTTGGATCAGCCCGTGGTCGCCGAGCATTTCGCCGTGGTCGGACGTAAAAATCACCACGGTATTGTCACGCTGGCCCGTGTCTTCGAGCGCGGCCAACATCCTCCCTACTTGATCGTCGATCTGCTTGATCATTGCGCAGTACGCCGCCTGCAACACGCGCGCGTCGGCCCCAGGCATCGGGCGGTCTTGGTGCAAGGGATCGCGAATGTCGAGTTGGTCGGGCCGCCGTCCCTTGGATTGGAAATCAATCGCCGCCAGCTTTTCCTGCTGCGCCAAATCGCTATCGGCAAACAACGGCCCGGGCATGGCCGCTGGGTCAAAGCGATCGCGGTAGCTCTGCGGCGGATTGAACGGCGGGTGTGGGTCGTAAATGTTGACGCTGGCCAGCCAAGGCCCATCGCGTTTTTCGCTCATAAACTCAATGGTTTTCTCGCCGCACCACGTCGTCTGGTGGAACTCGGCGGGTAGCCCATGGGGATATTGCTTCATCAGCTCGCCTAAGACTTCTCCCTTCTCCCGCACCCAATCGGCATAGCCGTGCCCCTGCGGCCAGTCGTCGCGGGGCGCGTGGCTGTACTCCCAGTAGCGATAGCCATCGTTGACGCGCGGCTCAATGCGGCCATACGCGCTGGCCAAGTGCAGCTTGCCAATCAGCCCGCAGTCGTACCCGGCCTCGGCCAACTGCCGCGTGACCAGCGGCGGGTGGTCGGGAAAACTGTCGAGGCCATTGCCGTTGATGTGGACGGCGCTGGCGTACTGGCCGGTGAGAAAACTCGCGCGGCTCGGCGTGCAGATCGGGCTTTGGCAATAGGCGTGCGTAAAAGCCACGCCCTCGGCGACCAGCCGGTCGACATGCGGCGTATCGACGTGAGCATAACCGAGAGCGCCGATCGTGTCGTAGCGCTGCTGATCCGTACAGATCCAGAGGATGTTGGGAAGCGTCATGGCAAAAACTGCTCCACGACCGCGCTGCGCCACTGCATCTGCTGCGCGGTCGTCTCGTGCGGCTTGAAGGCGCAGGCGACCTCGGCAATGGGCACGCCCCGTACCTCGATTCGCTCCAAGTCGGCCACGCCGTAGCCCAAAGTGTCGGCGTAGTGCAAAAGGCCCAGTTCCATTGGCTCAAAGCCCATGGCCTTGGCCATGACCGCATCCACGGCAAACACATCGGCCGACGCCGCAGCCGCAGCCATGGGCACCGCATCGGTTCCCCCAGGGCCATTGCCCTGCAAGCCCACCGTGCCATCGACGATCCCAATGTCCGGCTTGAGATACTGAGCCAAGCGAATCAAGTTCACGTTGAGCACCTCGGCTTCGCTGGGCAACACGCGCTCGGCGTGCGAGGGATAGCCGTGCATCTTGATGCGATCCTCTTTGTGCAGCGTCCCCATGATCATGTTCTTCTGCGCCAACGTAACCACGCACACATCGTGGGTCTTGGCCACAGCCACCGAGATGGTGCAGGGGCATTCGAGGACCACGCTCGGCATCCGCACGGTCGCCTCGACGCCGCCGGCCATGTGAATTGTGGTCTCTTCCCACCGCGTTTCCTGATGCAGATCGACCAAGCGAATCGGCACTGAGTATTCTTCGACTAGCGCATCATAGCCGAAATTGGCAAACGCCTCGCCCGAATACTTCTCGTTGCCGCCTTCGGCAATGACGATCTCCTCGGGAGGCTGCGGCGTGCTGAGCAAAAAGTCGATGGCACCACGCATGGCGTCGGCATGGGTCGAAGCGAGGGGATTTTCGCTGGACAGGAAGTTCGGCTTGAGCATCACTTGCGCGGCCAGCTTCGGCTCGACGTCCTCGCGCACTAAATTTAGCGCTTGATATACGTTGGCTTGCCGCGCACCGGCGCGTGCTAAACCCACTCGGGCTGTGTCCATATTGCATGTCTCCTTGGTTGATAATACCTTGCCCGCTCTCTGGCCCCAATGTATCATTTCTCATCCTCCTAATCAATCTGTGTCTATGCGTCTGACCTTTGAAGAAGGCACCCTGCTCCTGCGCGACTACGTCGGCCCAGACGCGCCCCCAGCCTTTGTCTGGGACGCGCGAGTCGATCACTGGCGTGCCCAAGCCCACTTCTACCGCGAAAGCGTAGAACACCTCAAACGGCACGAAGTCGCATTCAAGAATACGGCCCCGCGCTATAACACCCTTTCCCTGCAACTGCACACCGCGCCTGAGCCACACCCGCACCAAGCTGAAAGCATCGCCGCCTGGCAACAGCACGGCTGTCGCGGCGTGGTCGTCTTGCCCACGGGCACGGGCAAGTCACAAGTCGCGCTCATGGCTATGGTAGAAGTCCAGCGCAGCACCCTCGTCGTCGCTCCGACCATCGACCTGATGAACCAGTGGTACGACCTGCTCACCCGCTCGTTTGCCGTCGAGGTTGGCCTGCTCGGCGGCGGCTATCACGAACTAGCCGACCTGACCGTCGCCACCTACGACAGCGCCTATATGCAGATGGACCGCTACGGCAACCGCTTCGGCCTCATAGTCTTCGACGAGGTTCACCACTTGCCCGGCGAAATGTACAGCCACGCCGCCGAAATGTGCCTAGCGCCCTACCGCCTAGGGCTGACCGCCACGCCGGAACGCGCCGACGGCCGCCACGTACTTCTCGCCACTCTCGTCGGCCCCATAGCCTATGAGCGCGGCATCCGCGCCTTGTCCGGCGAGTACTTAGCCGAGTATCGCGTCGAGCGCCGCCAAGTGGATATGGTCGCCGAAGAGCGCATCCAGTACGAGGCCGCCCGCGACGAGTACCAAGCCTTCCTCGCCGCCAAAAACATCCGCCTCGGCACCAAAGACGGCTGGCGGCACTTCGTCATGCTCTCGGCCAAAAGCACCAGCGGCCGACGGGCCATGCACGCCTACCGCCGCCACCGCCAGATCGCCCTCGGCGCGACGGCCAAACTCCGCGTCCTCGAAGACATCCTCAAGGCCCACCCGCGCGACCGCGTGTTGATTTTTACCAACGACAACGAGACCGTCCATCAGATCTCCCGCACCTTCCTAGTCCCGGCCATTACCCATCGCACCCGCACGCGCGAGCGCAAGGCCATCCTCGAAGCCTTCAACAAGGGGGAGTACCTCGCCCTCGTCGCCTCAAAAGTGCTCAACGAGGGCGTCAACATCCCCGAAGCCAACGTCGCGGTGGTCCTCTCCGGCTCGGGGACCATCCGCGAGCACGTCCAGCGCCTCGGGCGCATCCTCCGCCGTCGCCAAGGCAAGGAAGCCGTGCTCTACGAAGTGGTTTCTAAGGACACGGTCGAAGATCGCATCAGCGACCGTCGCCGCCGCCACGAAGCCTACGAGTAAGCACCGTGCTGACCTCGGACCTCCTGCTGACCCGCTCGCGCGGCCCCTATATCGAACCGCGCTATGTCGCCGTTGAGGACCCAGCCCTCATTGACCTAGCCCAAGCGCTCATCGACATCCACGTCGAACACCAAGGCAAAACCCGACGAGAATTACAACACGCCCTCCACTTGCTCGCCGGGGACCGCACCGACTACCGCATCCAACGCGGCCTAGCCAAGCTACTTTGCGACCACTACTGCGAATTCCACGTCGCCAGTCCCCAGCCCCCTGAAGAATTGCGCCACGCCGTTTTTACGCTGGCCCGCGCCCATCATCCAGTCGTCCGCGAGACCAGCCTCATCTACCCAGTCAAACGCGAGGATCTGCTGGAACAGGTCGCCCTCAAACACCAGATCAGCAGCGAAGACGTGCTCGACGGACTATACGCCGACCTACCTGAAAACCACCAGCTTGCCACCTTTGCCGCGCCCTCGCCCAACGAGTTGCTGCTGCGCTACAACGTGGCATTGGCCCAAGCCATGCTCTACCGCTGCGAAGTCTTGCGCCTGAGCGTGTATCGCAACCTGCCGGTACGCTACAAGCAACTCTTCAAATTCATCAAGTTCTACCGGCTGATCCACACCATCGAAGGCGATGTCGATGCCGGCTATGAGATCGGGCTCGACGGCCCGGTGAGCATGTTCCGCCACTCGCAAAAATACGGCCTGCAAATGGCAATTTTCCTCCCGGCCTTATTGCTGTGTACCCGCTGGTCAATGCAAGCCGACATTTTGCGTAAAGACGGTCGCCGCCAACACTTCGTCCTCGACGACCAATCGGGTCTAGTGTCGCACTACAAAGATCAGACTTTGTACGACTCGCTGTTGGAGGAGACGTTTGCCTCGCGCTTTGCCAAGGCCAAAACCGCCTGGCAACTCGAACGCGAGAGCGAAGTGGTCAACCTCAAAGAGACGGTAATGATCCCGGACTTCACCTTCCGCCATCCCGACGGCCGCATAGCTCTGCTGGAAATCATGGGCTACTGGCGACCGGAGTATCTACGGCGCAAGCTCGAAAAGCTGCGCCAAGCCCAGCGCAAAGACTTGCTCGTGGCCGTCTCGTCCAACCTCAATGTCAGCGAGGACGATTTTAAAAACGTGCCCGGCGGGGTCTTCTTTTTTCGCAACAAAGTCCAGCCCAAAGACGTCATACATTTATTGGACCAGATTGAACCGTCCGCGACTGGGCAAACGATCAAGTGAGCCTTACATTCGGAAACCCAATCATCCACGATAGCTAAACCCTAGGAGCAACCATGGACGGCATTCACGACATGGGCGGGATGCACGGATTTGGCCCCATTATACGCGAGGAAAACGAACCTCTATTCCACCATCCTTGGGAGGGCCGGGTACTTGCCATGACTGTAGCGACACCTGTACCGATCCCCGGCGGCTCCCGCAACAACATCGAAAACATGGACCCAGCCCACTATCTGTCGTCCAGCTATTACGAAAAATGGCTACACTCCCGCATCAAAGGGCTGATTGACGCCGGCGTACTAACCCAAGAAGAACTGGAAACGCGGATGGCTCTTCTCCGGGATCATCCCAATGCCGAAACCCCGGTGCATCCCGACCCCGATGCCGTCCGCGCCGAATTCAAGCGCTCGCGTCCTGCGGCTCCATCCCCACAGAAAATGGATATCCAGCCGCAATTTTCCACCGGCGATCGCGTCCGGTCGCGCAATATCCACCCCACAGGCCACACCCGGCTTCCCCGCTACGCCCGGGATAAACACGGCACGGTCACCGATTTCTACGGCATCTACAACCTCCAAGACGCCGAACTACCCACAGGGTGTGCAATTCGCCAACAACCCCTATATGCCGTGCGCTTTGACGCCGCAGAACTGTGGGGTAACGCCGCTGAAACAAAAAATGCTGTCTATTTGGATATGTGGGAAAGCTACCTAGAACCGGCGTAACCAATCCCCAATCGCAAAAGGATTTTGTTATGAACAACGTTCAACAAACTGCCTACACCGAGACAGATGCCGCCCTGCGCACCAGAGCGCTCGAATCGCTCCTGATCGAAAAAGGACTGCTGACAACCGATATCATAGACGAAGTCGTGCAGAAATACGAACAAGACGTAGGTCCGCTCAATGGTGCCAAAGTGGTTGCCCGCGCCTGGATTGACTCAAACTATAAGCGACAGCTCCTCGAAGACGGCACCGCAGCTATTGCCGAACTAGGTTTCGGCGACGCACACGGCAGCAAAATCGTCGTCTTGGAAAACACATCAAGCGTCCACCACGTCGTCGTTTGCACCCTTTGCTCCTGTTATCCTTGGTCCGTACTCGGCCTACCGCCGAGTTGGTATAAATCCTACGCCTATCGCGCTCGGGTGGTGCGTGAGCCGCGAGCGGTCTTGCGAGAATTTGACCTCGACCTACCCGATTCGGTCGAAATCCGCGTCTGGGACAGCAACTCGGATCTCCGCTACATGGTGCTGCCCGAACGCCCTGCTGGCGCGGAAGACCATACCGAAGAACAACTCGTTGCGCTCGTCACGCGCGACTCGATGATCGGCGTGGCTGCGATCGAATCTCCTACAGAGTAAGTCCGGGATGACGCAAAAAGCCGATCGACAAATTTCCTCAATGGAAGCACAAATCGCCCTGCCGCGAGAAAATGGCGAACTAATTTTTCAGGCCCCTTGGGAAGCACGCGCCTTTGGTCTTGCCGTTGCACTTAACCAGAAAGAACTCTACGAGTGGCGCGAGTTCAGTGCGGAACTAGCGGCGACCATCGCCGCGGCCGACCAAAACGACGACCCAGCTAACTATTACACCCGCTGGATCGCTTCGCTTGAAGAGTTGATCATTGCCAAGGGCTTGCTCAGCCGAGAGCAACTAGACGCCAAAACCGCAGAATACGCCGCTAACATTCACGACGAGCACGGGCATTAGTGGACAACCCCACTGTCCCCATGCAGCCATTCCTCGCCGTCCTCCACCACCGCCCCTTGCTAGCCGATGGTGCCTTGGGCTCTTATCTGTTCGCGCTTACCGGCCGCGTCTCCGAACAAAATCACCTCTACGAAGCCTTCAACCTCACCCGCCCAGCACTCGTCCGCCAGCTCCACCGCGAATATCTGCAAGCCGGTGCCCAATGCCTGACCAGCAATTCCTTTGCCGCCAACGCGACCTATCCCCCGGCTGCGTCCATCGCCGAGCTCAACGCGGCGGCTGTGCGCTTGGCACGCGAGGCCATTGACCAATACTGCCAGCAGGCCCAGTGTAGCGATCCCTTGTTCGTCCTCGGCTCCCTAGGTCCGCCCCTGCCAGCGGCCCAAGCCCCGCGCACGGCCAGCGACCTGTACCGCGCCCAAGTCGAGGCCCTCGTGGACAGCGGTGTCGATGCCCTGCTGTTGGAAACTTTTACCTGCCTCGATCAGGTCGCCGCCCTCTTAGAACTCCTACAGGACCTCGACAACCCCGCGCCAGTCATAGTCCAGATGGCCTTGCACCAGCGCGACGACACGTGGGAGCAACCTCCCCAAACATACGTCCAAACCGCCGCGTCCTTGGGCGCAGATGTCGTTGGCATCAACTGCTGTGCACTCGCAGAAGCGCGGGCTTTCCTCGTCGCGGTGCAAGGATGTGCATCCGTGCGCGACGGCCAAGTCCAACTCGCGGTCATGCCCAACGGCGGCGAGTTCCGGCGCGTGGGCCATCGCTACCTGACGGGCGTCAACCCCGAGTGCATGGGGCGCTTTGCCCGCGAAATGGCGCACAAGGGCGTTCGCCTCATCGGCGGCTGTTGCGAAGTCCATCCCCCCCACATCCACGAGATGCACAACTACCTCCACGGCCTTGCGGCCGGGGAGCGCATCGTCCAGTTGGCAAGGACACCGGACCAGCAACCAACCGACGCAACCACCAAGCGCCGCAATGGCCCGTTCTCACGCAAGCTCATCGACGGCCAATTCGCCGTCAGCGTCGAGCTGCTGCCCCCGCGCGGCACCGGCGGCCTGAAGGCCCGGCTCGCTTTTGTCGCCGAGTTGGCCGCCTCGGGCTTGGCCGATGCCCTTGACATAACCGATGGCTCGCGCGGCATCCCCCTAATGCCGCCGGGCGATTTCATCCACCTCATCCGCCGCCGCCTGCATTGGGAGCGCGACCTCCTCGAACTAATTCCCCATTGCACCTGCCGCGACCTCAACGTCATGGGGTTGCAAAGCCAGCTCATCGGCTACTGGGCCAATCGCATCCACAACGTACTCTTCATCACCGGTGATCCCCCGAAAATGGCCCCGACCTATCCGCGCTCTACCGCTGTTTTCGACCTCGACTCCACCGCCCTCATTCGCTATGCCCACGCCTTTCTCAATGCCGGACTGGACTTTGGCGGCCAACCGCTCGGCTCGCACCGCAACCCCCGCACCCACTTTACCATTGGCACAGGCTGCGAGCCAGAAGCCCTCGATCGCCAGCGCGAGTGGGAGCGGCTGGCGCACAAAATCGACGCGGGAGCCGATTACGTAATGACCCAGCCGACCTTTGACCGCAAGGCCCTAGCGCCCCTGACCACTTATCGCGCTCAGGTGCCGATCATTGTGGGAGTCATGGTGCTGCGAGGGCTGGAACACGCCCGGCGCATTGCCGAGGTGCCCGGAGTGGTTGTGCCGGAAGCGATTTTTGCCGAGCTATCCGCGTATGCAGACCCGGCCGACCAAGCTAAAGCGGGTGTCGAATTGGCTGCCGAGCAAGTGCGTCAAGTCCGCACGGAGGGCTGGAGCGGACTGTACCTGATGTCGCCAGCAGGGCACCAGCCGGTACTAGAGGTACTCAAGCGAGGTCTAGACTGAACACACGTCGCACAAACCACCCTACTGCGTCCATCTGCGGATCATCTTGTGAATTAGGCAGCAGGCTCAGCGCAGAATTTGCGCTGCACAAAGCGCAGCGCGGCTCGATAGCTATCAAGTTGCCCTTCCAACTGGGCATCCTCGACCGCGGCGAGAATTTCCCTAAATAAGGGTCCAGGAGTAAAACCCATGGCGATGAGGTCGCTTCCCGTGAGCAAAGCCGGTGGGCGCAGATGCTCCTTTTTTAGAGCGGCTAGCTGCTCTTGGCAAAACTCGTACAGGTCGAGCTTGCCGTGGCTGGCCAAACAATCGGCGCGGTGCAATTCGAGCAACTCGTGAAAGTGCGGCTCGCGCAACAGGCGCATGAGCGTGCTCGGGCGCATCTGGCGCACGTGGCTTATCCGCATGTGTTCGGCCACGAGCGTACCGATGACTCTCCGCGCTTCGTTGGACATCCGCAACCGCCCACAGATCGCCGCCGCCATTTCGGCCCCAACCGCGTCGTGGCCGTGGAAGCGGATGCGCTCGGCTCGCACCATAGTTGACGGTTTGCCAATGTCGTGGAGCAATGCGCTCCAAGCCAACTCAGCCGACGGCTCGTCGAGGTGTTCAAACAGGAGCTGGACGTGGGTCCACACATCGCCTTCGGGATGGAATTCAGCCTCCTGCGGCACGCCGCGCATGGCCGCGACTTCCGGCAGCACGGCTTGTAATAGACCCGACTGGTCCAACAGCCGCAAGCCGTACACAGCCCCTCCCTCGGTCAACAACAAGGTTAGCTCGTCGCGGATGCGTTCGGCACTAACGTCGGCAATGCTCTCGGCTTGGACGCAGAGCGCGTCCCACGTCTCAGGTTCGATGGTAAAGCCGAGCCGAGCGGCAAAGCGCACGGTCCGCAACAAGCGCAGATGGTCTTCGGCAAAGCGCGCGGCCGGGTCGCCGATGGCGCGGATGACCTTATCGTCGAGATCTTGCTGCCCCCCGACGTAATCAAGCAGTTCACCGCTCTCCGGGTCGTAGAACAAACCGTTGATGGTAAAGTCGCGGCGCGCGGCATCGGCGCGGGCGTCGGCTGGCTCGATGGATGCGGGACGGCGGCTATCGCGGTACGGGCCGTCGCTGCGAAAGCGCGCTACCTCGTAGTCACCCTCGTCGAGCACCACCAATGAGATACCAAACTGCGCGCCCACCGGCACTGTGTGCTCAAAGAGCGCAGCCACCTCTTCTGGCCCGGCATCCGTAGCTACATCCCAGTCCTTAGGCACGCGTCCCAATGCCAAGTCGCGCACGCAACCACCGGCTAGCAGAGCTTGGAAGCCAGCCCGGCGCAAGGTCTCGACAACGCGCAGTGCCCCAGCGTCTATATCCGCGTCCATCCTACTCAGCCACTTTAAAACTCTCGACCCGACTCACCGAATTCTCAATCCCCTCGGTGTGCGTACTGGCCACGACCTTCCAGTAGTACATTTGTCCGGGTTCGAGCGCGACCAGACGCCCATCCTTAATGCGACCGGTAAATACAGCCGTGGTATCGCTAGTCAGCGGTATGTCCGACACTTCGCCACTGGTCAGCGAGGTAGTGACGATCACCCGGAATGCGCGCGCCTCGGGCAGGCGATTCCAAGTAAAGGTCAACGGTGCCGCGGCTTCTTCTCCAGCGACCGGGACCAACGGCACCGGCGAGGGTAGTGCGACGTCGCTTACTTCCTCGGAGGCCTTGCTTTCCTTGCCGCCGAGATCTATCGCCGTAATTCGGTAGTAGTACACCGTGCCCACCGCGACCTCCGCGTCGATGAAGCTCGGCCCCGATACCTGCATGAGCAAATGCCCAAGGGTCGGAGTGAAGCCCTGCTCAGTCGAGCGATAGACCCGGTAACCGGCGAGATCGGTCTCCGCGTTGTCAGCCCAGTCGAGTGCGATGTCGAGCTGGCCGAGTACTTCGAGGTGATGCGCTACGGCGCGCACCGCGGTCGGCCGCTGCGGCGTCAAGCTGTTGAGGGGCTGGCCGCTGACGGCATTCGAGGGGCTGCTCTCGCCGCCGCCGTTTATCGCGGTTACTCGATAGGTGTACTCCAGCTCGTATCGCAGCCCCTGATCCTTGTATCGGGTCTCAAACGTGGAGTCAATGGCCACGGCCGCGTCGTCTCCGACCGAGCGATAGACGACGTAGAGCACCTCGTCCCCGCCCTCGACAGCCTGCCAATTGAGCCATACCTCGCCGTCGCCGATGCGCTCTACACTTAGCGCGCGCGGTGCCTGCGGAGAATCAATGGTCGCGACGGGACTGGTGCCCTTTTCGCCCTCGTCGCCGCAGTGCCACAACCCAACGACGACGGCAATCCATGCAAATTTTAGGCGTTTCATGTTTTTCTACCTCCCCAGATAGATTAATCGCCTCTCAGCCAAAAGTACCATTAGCCGCCCAAAATGGGCAAGCACTTTTGACAAGTAGCTGTCCTGAACTTATTGTGTCGCTATGTTATCCTTGCTCTACGGCCTCGTCCGCATCGCCCTGTGTGCGCTGGTGCCTTTAGGAGCGGCTGGCGTACTTTTTTTACTCGAATACCAAACCCAATACGCGGCCCGCTACATCGGTCAATACCTGATGCAGCAAAACTCCAAACGCCAGCCAGGAGGCGCGCTCTGGCAGGGCATTCTCGCCAGTCGGCAGACTCGCATGGCCCTATCCGACTCGCTGGCCGAGGTGCCGCTAGAGCCGCGCCAAGCCCCGCTGCCGGTCTTGCAAAATCACTATCAACTTCAGTACCACGGCACCCACGCGGCGTTCTTTGCGGTCGCGCGGCGCGACACCGCCCTTCAGCCCGATCTCCTCAGTCCGGAAAACCTACGCGAACTCGCCTATTCCCTGCAGATCTACGAGCAGGGCCGCTCTTTGCTAACCCAAGCCATCGTACCCGACCACGGTTCGTATCTCCGCGCCCTCGTCGGCGCGCAAATAGCCCTAGAGGACGGCTCGCTCTTCTACCAGCTTCACAAATGCCTACTGGCTAAAGACGAGCCCGAAGCTTGGACCTTTCTGAAGATGAAAGAGGAAGACATGGCCTACTGGCGTCAGCACTTAGCGCCGCTTTTGGGTCCTGACCCCGAGCGCGTGCAAAGCGATGCCGGACCGATCATCAAAGCCGCCCTAGCGGAGGTCGTGCAAGCGTGGGCCGATTCGCTGCGCCAAGGCGAGACCAAGCATCTACTCACAGCTTGGGACAGCGCAGACGGTTTTGAACTTCGTCTGACCCGCACTGGAGACGAAGACCAATTCGCCGCGTACGCGCTCGTGCCAGGCCAAGAGGCCACAGCGCTCGTGCTGCCGGCCCAGTCCGTGCAACAACACCTCGGATTGGAAGAACAATGAGCCGCGCGCTACTCATCGGCGTGGTCTTGACTGTGTTCTTCATCTTGGCGGGTGGGGCGGGAGTGGGGTACGCCATCTGGCGCATAGCCCCTAACTTGCCCAGCCTGCCCACCGATCCGCACGAGTTGGGCATCCGCCCTGGCACGGAGATGTACGCGGCTTCTGGCGAGCGCATCTACACCTTCAATCAGAGCCGCCAATGGGTGCGCCTCGAAGACATCAGCCCCCACGTCGTGCAAGCGCTCATCGCCACGGAAGACGGGCACTTTTACCACCACCGAGGCATCGACCTGCTGGCCATCGGCGGCGCGGTGCGCGACAACCTGCGCAAGGGCAGCATTACGCGCGGCGGCAGCACCTTGACCCAACAGCTCGTCAAGCGCCTGTTCTTTTCGCCGGAAAAGACCTTTACGCGCAAGCTCTCGGAAGCACTCCTCGCCTTGCAACTAGAGGCGTTCTTTGCCGCCTCGTATCCAGACACCAACGCCGCTGGGCAACCCGCTTACAAAAATCGCCTCCTAGAGCTGTACCTCAACGAGGTATTCTACGGCACCAACGCCTACGGCATTCACGACGCCGCGATCACCTTCTTCGACACCACCCCCGACTCGCTCAGCCTGCCCCGCGCCGCTCTGCTCATCGGCCAAGTCAACGCCCCAACCAAGTACAATCCCCTGCGGCACCCCCAACGGGCCACCACCCGGCTGCAACACGTGCTCGACCGCATGGTCGCCAGCGGCTTCCTCGACCCGGCGACGCGCCGGGAATACGCCGCCCTCCGAGCCGAAGACCTCATCAACCCCGGCTACCCGCCCCGCAACCCAGTACCCTATTGGGTCGAAGCCATCAACGCAGAAATCGTCCGGCAGTGGGGATCGTCGGCCCTGCACTACGGGAGTCTGAAGGTCTATACCACCTTGGACATTACAATGCAAGAAGCGGCTGAAGAAGCGGTAGCTAAGGGGATGGTCGAGTTAGATGAGCGGCTGGGGTTTAAGCCCTATGCGGAAGCGTCGATGGCCGAGCGCCCAGCTTACGTCCAAGGCGCGTTGGTGTGCCTGTCGCCGACTGGGAAAGTGCTGGCCATGGTCGGGGGCCGGGACATTTTCGTCAGCTACTACAACCGGGCCCTCACCGCCCGCCGCCAGCCCGGCTCCGGCTTTAAACCGATTGCCTACCTAGCAGCTTTGGAAGCGGGTGAGATCAGCCCAGTCACCGTCTTTAACGACGAGCCGCGCACCTATATCGACAACGGGAAAAAGTGGCAACCACGCAACTACGGCGGACGCTACTTGGGACAGACGATCGCGGCATGGGCCTTAGTTCGCTCGGCCAACTCCACGGCCATACAAATCTCCGAACTCGTCGGCCCGGACCGCGTCGTCGAGATTGCCCACCGCTTGGGTTTTGCCGGGCCAATAGGAGCCTACAAGAGCATTGCCTTGGGCGTCGCCGAAGTCACCGTGTTGGAAATGGCCGCGGCGTACGGGATTTTTGCCAACTACGGCTTGCAGGTGCCGCCGATCTTGATAGAGCGGATCGTCGATGCTGACGGCCAGCAGATCTTTACCCACCAGCCGCAGATCCGCCAAGCCATCGCACCCGACCTCGCCGCGCAGATGGTCCACCTCTTGCGCCAGACCGTGGACCGCGGCACCGGGCACCAAGTCCGCAAACGCGGCTTCGCGCGGCCAGCCGCTGGCAAGACCGGCACGACCAACGACAATACCGACGCTTGGTTTACTGGCTTCACCCCGGACTTAATCGCCAGCGTCTGGGTGGGGTTCGACGACCGCCGCACCCATAAGCTGGTGGATACGCGTGGAGTGCAAATCACTGGCGGCAGCGGTGCCGTGCCCATCTGGACGGACTTTATGATCGCCATAAATGAAGGGCGGCCGGAAAAGGATTTTGACGTGCCCGAGGCCGTGATGATCTACAGCGTGAACCCCCTCACCGGCGAGGTGAGTTCAGAGCCCAACAAGGACGGGGTTGAGCCGCTGTCTGTGGCCTTGCGCCGGGGCGAGCGGCCTAACTAACCACTAATCAACTGCGGCCAAAACCTCACTCACCCGCCGCGCCACAATGTCTTCCTCGCCAGGCTCCATCATATAGGGATTGATCCCAAAGCCGCTCTCGTGGGCGGCGATCTCGATTCGCGGTTGGCCAGCCGATAGTTGGCGCGCTAGTTCGTTACCACTGATGGCTAGCTGGTCTCGATCCCAGCGCACCGCCAAGTTCGGCGCGACATTCGAGCGCCCGGGCTGATTGACTTGCGTCGCCACCGACGGAAACGGCTCCACTGCCGCCGCTATCACGGCCAAGCGCCGCTCCCACTCCCGCCATTCGGCCTCGTGGTCGCGCACCACCCACTGCTCAACCGCGGCCAACAGCCCCATGATTTCTTCCTTGCCCGCCTTCATCGGCCTCCCCAGCGCGTGGTGCGGTGCCCCGTTGAGGAAGGCCGCCTGCAACAGTTCTTTGCGCCCCAAGACCAAGCCCGACGCCTGCGGCCCGCGCAGGCACTTGCCGCCCGAATAAGCCACTGCATCGGCTCCCTGCTCCAGATACCAGTTAGGCGCATCCGGCCGCTCGGCCGCGGCATCGACAAACGTCGGCACGCCGTGCCGCTGCCCAGCCGCTGCCATATCCGCCACCGAGATCGGCCCCCGCTCGGCCGCATCGCCAAACACCAACAGCATGGCCGTGCGATCCGACAAGGCCGCGTCGAGTTCGGCGAGTGTCTCGACCTCAATTATTTCGACGCCGACCATGCGCACGGCGTGATCGTACACGTGGCGGTGGCTCGGCTGGACGAGGACTTGGTTTTTCATGCCCGTAGTGTCGGGCAACCGCGCCATTTTCTCGGGATCCGTGCCGGCCACGCAAGCGGCTGTAACTTGGCACAGCGCCGCAGCGCAACCATTGGTAACGAGCCCCCACTCGCACTGCATTAACCCGCCGATGCGCGCTCCGACAGCTTCCATCAACTCGTCGAGGTGGACGTATTGCTTGGAGGCCTCGACCATGGCCTGCCGCACTTCGGGCAAAATCAACGAGCCGCTGATGATAGTAAAGGTTCCTCGACAGTTGACCAAGGGACGCACGCCGAGGCTTTCGTAGGTTGGATACGCTAGTTGGCCGCTCATTAATAGCCCTTCTCCAGAAACGCCGTTAGATCAATTTATCCACGCTGAGAGGATCTAAAGGGAGTCAAAACAAATCGTCCGCATAACCCGTCAAATAATACTCCAGCGCTGCCATCCCTGCGCTGGTATTCACGCTGGCTCCCTCGTGCGCGAGGGCCCCACCCAAGGCGTGCAACACGCGAAACAGGTGCGGTGCTCGGCACTGCTCGCCCATCTGGCCGATGCGCACAATGTCGAGGCCAAAGGCCCCGGATATCTCGACGTGAAAGCGATTTGACATATCGGCGCGCACTCGGGCGCTATCTACCCCAGCGGGCACTTGGATTGCCACCACCGAATTGAGGCGAATGCGACGCGGCGCATTCAGCACTAGGCCCATCTTCTCAATGCCAGCTTGCAGCGCCAGCGACGAGTGCCGATGCCGCGCAAAGCGGCGCTCCAACGTCTCCTCGCAGACCAGCCGCAAGGCTTCGTGCAGGGCTAACAACCCCGAGACCGGAGCCGTGTAGTGGTACTGGTGTTGTTGCCAAAAGTTTTCTGCCCGCAGTGCGTCCAAACACCAGTGCGGCTTAGGACCGGGATGCTGCTGCACCTGCTCCCAAGCCACATCGGAAAAGGCGATTAGCGCCACGCCCGGCAGCGACGACAAGCCCTTCTGACTGCCCGTGAAAACCACGTCAACGCCCCAAGCGTCCTTTTCCAATGGCATGGTGCTCAAGGTGCAGACCGCATCGACGACTGCCAGCGCCCCGTGCTCGCGGCACAAGCGAGCAATCGCCGGCAGTTCGGTCGTGCAGACGCCGCTGGAGGTCTCGCCCTGCACCATCGTCACCACGTCGTAGCGCTGACTCTTGAGGCGCTCGGCAACGCGCTCGGCGCAGATGGCTTGCCCTTCCGACACGGCCAGCACTTCGACCTCCGCTCCCACCCCAGCCGCCATCTCGGCAAAGCGCCCGCTAAACCACCCGTTTTGCAGCACCAAGGCGCGGCGGCCCGGCCAGAGCAAATTGCCCATCGCCATCTCCATGGCGGCCGAAGCCGGCCCTCCAACCCCCAAAATGTGCTCGTCGCCCGTCTGAAAGGCATAGCCAGCCAACTGCTTGATGTGCTCGACCAGCCGATCCATGGTCGGCCCCAAGTGGTTGATGACCATGCCGCCCGCCCGCGCGATCTCCGTCGCCACCGGCACCGGCCCAGCTCCCATCAACAGCAACGGCTCGGCTGGAAGGAGCTGGTCCAACGATGGCAACTCAGGGGGCTCTATGCCACGCGACTCTACATTCCCCATTCCTAATTCCTAATTCTTAATTCTCAATTCCTAGTAGTTAATAGCCTCGCCAAACGCCTGTCCGGCGGCTTCCATCACGGCCTCGGACAGCGTCGGATGGGCGTGAGAGGTCAACAACAGCTCTTCATAGGTGGCTTCAAGCCGCAGGGCCAGCGTCAATTCAGCGATCAACTCCGTGGCCTCGGCTCCCAGAATGGCCCCGCCCAACAATTCGCCGTAGCGCGCGTCAAAGACTAGCTTGACTAGTCCTTCAGTTTCCCCAGCCGCTTGTCCCTTGCCGCTAGCTGCAAACGGAAAGCGCCCGACCTTGACATCGTACCCAGCTTCGCGCGCTTGGCTTTCGCTCAGGCCGACGCTGGCCACTTGTGGCTGGCAATAGATGCAGTTGGGCACTTGGCGCGGGTCCAAGGTGGGCCGGTCGCGGCCCGCTATAAACTCGACGGCCGCAACCCCTTCCTGCGCGGCTGCGTGCGCCAACAGCGGTGGACCAGCCACATCGCCAATCGCGTAGATGCCCTTGGCGCTGGTCTGCATCCGCTCATCAACCACAATCGCGCCGTCGCGGGTGCGGATGCCCAACGCTTCCAGCCCCAGTCCCTCGATATTGCCCTGGACCCCAGTGGCAACCAGTATTCGCTCCACCCTCCGCGTCTTTTGCTCTTCGCCAGCCCGGTAGCGCAGCGCGATCCCGCGCTTTTGTCTTTTGACCTCCTCGACCCGAGCTTCAGTCACCACTTCGATCCCCTGCTGCGCCAAGCTCTCGGCCAGTCCCGCGGCGATCTCCTCGTCTTCGCGCGGCAAGATCTGGGGCAGGGCTTCCAAAAGCAGCACTTTGCTACCAAAGGCGCGGTAGAAATAGGCGAATTCTACGCCGATGGCTCCGGCCCCAATGATCGCGAGAGAAGCGGGCTGCTCAGCCACGACCATGGCCTCGCGGCTGGCGATGATCCGCTCGCCATCGAATTCCACGCCTGGAATGGATTTGGGGCGGGCACCAGTAGCTAGCACCACGTGTGCGGCATCCAACTCGGCCGCCACCTCGCCCTCGGCGTCCTCAACCGCGATCTGGCGGCTAGGCGTCAACCGGCCCCTGCCGGCGAACACCTCGACTTGGTTCTTCTGCATCAGATAGGCCACGCCTTTGGACAACTGCGCTGCTACTTGGCGGCTCCGGCCAATGACCGCATCCCAATCCACTGCCGGCTTATCAACGCGCAAGCCGAACTCGTCGGCGCGCAAGAAAAGCTGGTACACTTCGGCTTGCTTGAGCAGGGCCTTGGTGGGAATGCAGCCCCAATTGAGACAGGTGCCGCCCAACTCGGCGTCTTCGATCAGCGCGGTCTTTAATCCCAACTGCCGCGCGCGAATGGCGGCTGAATACCCACCTGGGCCGCCGCCGATAACTACCACATCATACGCTGCCATATTGCATTTTCTTTCTAAAGCTCAGATAAAGGAAGCCCCTAATCTAAAGGCAATTACCTTGGGCACAAATAGGACTGGCAAATAACCGCGAATACCCGCCTCGATTGCTCTTACTCGCGCCATGTTTTATCGTAGCAAACTAGCGGCGTCCCCTAAATAAAGGCAAATCTAGTGCTACAACAGCAATCCAATCCTTCGGCTGAGCTCAGGTCGAAGCCCGCGCAAACCGTGACCATTTTTACCGACGGTGCTTGTTCGTTCAACCCAGGGCCAGGCGGCTGGGCAGCGCGGCTGCTCTACGGCGATGGCCGCGTCGTGGAATTGGGCGGCTTTTTTCCAGAGACCACCAACAATCGCATGGAGTTGCAAGCGGCCATCGAAGGTCTCCGCGCCGTCCCATCCGACATCGCTATTACGCTCGTTACGGACAGCGAGTATCTGCGCAAGGGCATCACCGAGTGGATTCACGGCTGGAAGAAGCGGGGCTGGCGCACGGCTGCCAAAAAGCCCGTGCTCAACCAAGACCTGTGGTGCACTCTCGACCAACTCAATACGCCCGCCGTCCAGTGGCAGTACACCCCAGGCCACGCTGGCGACCCAGATAACGAACGCTGCGACCAGATCGCCCAAGCATTTTCGCGCGGGGAGACGCTCTCCCTGCACAACGCTTGACCCGACCACTACCGAAAGGATTGACCATGCTCTACAGCCTGCTCTTCGCCATCGTCCTCGCTGGCTCTGCCAGTGCCCAAGAGTCCACTCGCTTCCAAGCTGTGCCTGATGAGCTGCCCACCTACCAAGTCCTCCGCACCGACCAAGGCATCCAAGTCGATGGTCGCCTCGACGAGGCCGACTGGCAGCGCGCCGCGCCCATCGCCTTTGTAATGCCTTGGAGCAACCTCGAAAAAGAGCAACCGCAATCCACGACGGCACGCTTGCTGTGGGACGACGACAACCTCTACATCATCTACGAGTGCGTCGATCCGTATCTACATTCAGAAGTAACCGAGCACGATGGAGCGGTGTACCAAGAGGACGCCGTTGAAATTTTCGCCACCCCCAACATGGAAGTCCCCGGCAACTACTATGGCTATGAGATGAACATCAACGGCACCCTGCTCGACTACATCGCCTTCCGCGGCGGCAAGGAGCGCACCAAGGCCATTCACCCATCCTGGCAGAGCGAAGGCGTGGTCATTGCCACGACCTACGACGGCACGCTCAACGACCACTCGGACACCGACCAAAGCTGGATTCTCGAAATCGCCATCCCCCACGACAACTTCCGCCACTTGGGTGGGCAGATCCCGCCCCAAGACGGCGACCAATGGCGCGCCGGACTCAATCGCACCAAGGGCTACCAAGGCCAATTTGGACTGTGGTCCGACACCGGCACGCCCCAAGCCGACTTCCACCGCGCCAACCGTTTCGGCACCCTCACTTTTTCGTCGGCCATCGTCGGTCGCTGAAGGGCTTCGGAAGCGAGAAACGGAGAAAGCAGCTTTTTCGTGGTTGCACAGCACATGCGACAGATGATCTCAAGCCTGAAGACTTGGGCCGTGAGGCTTAAAGGCTGGCGCGGTAAAAGGCAACGGCTGTGGCTGCGCCTGCTGGGCTATTACCTCGCCTTGGGACTAGTGCCCGTGTTGTTAGTCGATCTTTTCGTGTTGAACACGGCCCGCGATGCCATAGAAGAGGCCGTGCTGGACAGCCGCCGCGAAATGGCGCACCGCACGGCCGAGGAAATCGCCCACATCTTTTCCCCGATTATCTCCGATTTGAAAGGCCTCGCACGCACTGTGGGAACCGAGCCGCAGGATTGGCACACTTTGCTCAAAGAGGCTGGACTCGAATCCAGCGAAGTGGAGACGCTCTATCTAGTAGACGCCCAAAACCAAATACAGGCCGCGAGCACGGCGATTGCTCTACCCGCTTCCTACGACTGGGACGCAACCTGGGTGAAGATGGCAGCAAACAGCCTATACGTCGTCCTGATCGAAGAATTCAAGGAGACGCCCAAGCTCTTTGTCGCGCTGCCAGTGGAACGGGAAGGCCAGCCGCCCCAACAAGCCCTGATAGCTCGCCTCGACTTTCACCGAGTCTGGAGCAAAATAAATCTCATCCGCATCGGTCGGACCGGCTATGCGACCTTGCTCCACGCCGACGATGGACACTATCTAGCGCGGCCCATGCGCCAGTCCTTCTACACGTGGCTACACCACCCGCATATAGAGGCCATGCGCGGTCCGGCGGGAATTCTCTTGTGGCGCGATGTGGGGGGCACCGAGTGGGTCTCGGGTTTTGCTCCCGTGCGCGACTGGGACTGGATCGTCGCCATTGAACAGCGCGAAGACGAGGCGTATGCTCCGTACACGGTCGTGCTGTACTCCATCTATGCGATCATCGCGTTTTCTGCACTAGGGGCACTGCTTTTGGGCGGGCTGACGCGCAGCTCAGTCGTCGCGCCTCTCGTCTTGCTTACGCACGCTGTGCGCCGTCGCCGGGACGGCTATCCCCTCATAGGAACGCCCGTTACGCGCCGCGACGAGATCGGCGAACTAGCTGACGCTTTTGTCGAGATGGACCAAACGCTGGCCGAGCGCCAGCGGGACTTGGAAAGCACCTTGGACTTGCAGCGCCATCTGATTGAGGACAATCCCCTCGCCATTGCCGTACTCGACGCCGACTACCGCATCGTGCAGAGCAACAAAGCGTGGGCCAGCTTACTGCTACCGGAACAGGACGCCGAACTGAGCGCGACCCACGCTGGAGCCCAAGTACGCGCTTGGCTAAAGGCCCACCCGCATCTACAAGTCGTGGATGACTTGGCAATCGAGGACACCGAGGGCGTTATGCGTTACTGGGACCTGCACAAGGCCGAGTTGAGCCACGGCCATAGCGGCAAGGTCTTGCTAGTCGTCGAGGACCGGACTCAGCAGCATCTGCTTGAACTGCACTACATGCAGGCCGAAAAACTATCGGCGCTCGGGGAGGTAGCCGCCGGCGTAGCGCACGAAATCAAAAACCCCCTCGCCATTGTGCAGAATACTTGCGACCTGCTGCCTCGATTGGGTCCCGAAGAAGAAAAGGAGCGCGACGAGACCCTGCGCATGATGCGCGAGGCCATCCGCCGCATAAACGATCGCGTCGGCAGCCTGCTCGACTTCGCCCGCCCGGCCCAGCACCTAGTCGAGCAGATAGATGCAGCCGAAGTATTGGGGCAGTTGCTCGACTTGGAGACCAAACACGCCGAGCACCTCGGCATCTCGATTGAGCGACAGTTTGAGCCGGTGCCAGCCGTGCTCGTAAACCGCGACATGCTCAAGGACATCTACCTCAACATCATCCGCAACGCCTTCCAAGCCATGCCCCAAGGTGGCCGCTTGCAGGTGAGTGCCCGCTCCGAACAGGAAGGCGTCGAAATAAAAATCTGCGACACTGGCACTGGCATTGATCCAACCCAACTTTCCCGCATATTTGAGCCGTTCTTTTCTACCAAAGCCCCAGGAGAAGGCACGGGTTTGGGGCTGGCCATCGCCCAGCGCCAGCTACGAGAAATCGGCGGCCACATAGACGTTACCAGCCGCGTTGGCAAAGGCACTTGCTTCGCGCTCTTGCTACCTTACAATAAAGAAGAAAAGGCATAGATATGGCCCAATACGACGGCAAAATACTCATGATTGACGACGAACAGGACTTGCTGAAGCTGTCGAGCAGCATCTTGCAGCGAGAAGGCTTCGCGGTGGAAACCCGCTCAGACGCACGCGAGGCCCTCGCGCTCCTGCGAGAAGAATCCTTTGACATCATCCTGCTCGACTTGCACATGCCCGAGATGGGTGGCCTCGAATTTCTGCGGCAGCTCAATGTGCGCGAGCGGCCCGAGGAAGTGTTAATTTTAACGGCGTATGCGGATCTCCAAAGCGCGGTAGAGACCGTCAAGCTCGGCGCGTATGGGTATCTGGCCAAGCCCTTTAACGCCGAAGAAATCCTCAGCCACATCAGCAATATCCGCGAACTGCAAAAGCTCCGGACCGAGAACGAGCGTCTGCGCCAAACACAAGGCACGGGGTTGGGCATGGTCGGTGAGACTGAGCAGATGCGGCAAATCTACCGGCTGGTTCAAGACGTGGCCTCCACTCCCCTGCCAGTGCTAATCTGCGGCGAAAGTGGCACCGGCAAGGAACTCGTAGCTGCGGCCATCCATCGCGCCAGCGACCGCGCCGCCGGTCCCTTTGTACGTTGCAACTGCGCGGCTTTGAACCCAGGCGTACTAGAGAGCGAATTGTTCGGGCACGTAAAAGGCTCTTTCACCGGCGCAGTGCGCGACCGCAAAGGGCGTTTTATGGAGGCCGACGGCGGCACTCTGTTCCTCGACGAAATCGGCGATATGGAGGTGGGGCTGCAAACCCGGCTTTTGCGCGTGTTGCAGGAAGGGGAATTCGAGATGGTGGGCTCAACCGAGACCCACAAGGTGGATGTGCGTGTCCTTTCCGCGACCCACCGGAATTTGACGGAGGCCGTGGCTGGGGGTCAGTTCCGCGAGGATTTGTTCTACCGGCTCAACGCAGTCACCATCGACGTGCCGCCGCTGCGCCAGCGCAAGAGCGACATTCCTTTGTTCTGCCACTTCTTTATCGACCGCCTAAACGACCGCTTCGACAAACAGATCCAAGGGGTCAGCAAAGAGGCCCTAGAGTATCTCGAAGCCTACGATTGGCCGGGTAATGTGCGCGAAATGGAGAACGCGATCATGCGCGCCATAGCCCTCGCCAAGGGACGAGAAATCGAGGTGGAGGACCTGCCGACGGCTATCGTAGAGAATACTGGCCGTCAGGATGAGCCAGCAGCCGTAGAGGAGGAAGTCATAGATCGGTCCGACGCGCTCTTCCACGCGGCGCGCCAGCGCTTTGAGGAGCAGTTCATCCGCGACGCCCTCGAGAAAACGGGCGGCAACATCAGCCAAGCCGCCCAGCAAATCCAGTTGGGGCGGCGCAACTTACAGCGCAAGATCAAGCAGTTCGACATAGACGTGAGCCAATACAGCCGCCGGCCCTGAAGGCGATCATCCCCACCCTTCGGACTCGCGTCCGCAGCCAAAACATGGCGCAGACATCCTCGTCTGCGCTTCACCGCGCCTTTAGGCGTGACTTCTACCCTACCGCACTAACTGACCCGTGCGATGATTAAGCACATCAATGCGATAATTAGACGCATATCTGCGATATATTATCGCATCTTCATAGAGTCAAGCAGTCGCGGTAAAAGGCTCGACAAAATTATTGTTAATTTCACAAATCCTTATTTAGCGGATAGTTAGATCAGTTTTTGCGACTCGCTTACCAGCCGCAAACACACGACGGGCACGACATTTGCAAATAGTGCTAGCAGAAGCGATACCCTGCACCCCTTTGGTGAAAGCAGAGCGCCATGCTAGCACAAATCAACAAAAAGCTGTGGGATTGGTTGACCATTTGGAACGTCTTTCTGGCCAAAATGGAGCGAGATGCGGCCCTCCAGCGCAACGAGCATCGCCTCCTCATCTTCTTTCACGGCTACAGTTTGGCCCACGTGATTCGCCCGCTTGTGGTGGCGCGTGCGCTGCGCCAGCGCGGGTACGAGGTCATCTTCGCCGGGCGGGGACCGCACGCCCAGCGCATTGCGGACGAAGGCTTCCCGCTCTACGATGTCGAAACCATGCCGCAACAGCGCATGGACGAGCACCTAGCGCGGGGCGCATACGAGTACTATGACGACGAGTGGATCAGGCGCTGTGTCGAAGCCGAGCAAGCTCTGGTGCGCCAAGTGCAGCCCTCCTTGCTCATCGCTGATTTGCGGCCCACGTTGCGGCTAACGGCCGCCTTGGAGGGCATTGACATCGCCTTTATAGACGCAGCGTACAATCTGCCCACTTACTCCAGCGCCATCCGCCTGCCTGATTACTTCCCGGTGCAGGCCGGCTGCTTTGACGAATACCTAACTCAGAACTTCGCCGAGCAGCGGCCCCACCACAGCGCGTTCCTGATGGCCGATGTGCCTCAGTTCCATCCGTCCGCTGGGCCGGTGCCTGCTTCCCATCACTACGTCGGCCCACTCATCGAAGACGAGCCAATAGCCGATGAACCGCCCGCGGCCCTATCCGACGAGGGCTGGAACACCTCGCTGCCCCTCATTTACTTCAACGCTGGCAGCACAGGAGTGGATGATCGCTTTTTGCCAGCCGTTCTGCGGGCCTTGGCCCCCTTGCCCTACCGCCTGCTAGTGACCACAGCGGGCCGCTATACTGTGGAAGCACCCTCGGCCAACGTGCGGATCGTCGATTACCTGCCCGCCCGCTTGGCCATGCGCCAAGCCGCGCTCTTTATCGGCATTGGCGGCATTGGCTCCATCTACCATGCGCTGACCGAGGGCGTGCCGATCATAGGAGCACCCGAACACCTCGATCAAGAGTACCACCTCAACCGAATCCGTGACCTCGGGCTGGGCCTAAAACTGCCGCGCCAGCGCTTTGCCAAAGCAAGCGACATACTCCATCAGGTGCGCCACCTATTCGACCACTACGAAGAATTCAGCACCCGTTGTGCTGCCTTTGCCAAGCACATGTCCGCCTATAAAGGCGGGGAAACCGCAGCCGATGTAATCGACAAACTGATCTACCACAACGACTCTTTCGATCAGGACAACATGGTGTCAGAGGACGAATTCATCCGCCATCTCTACCCCCTGACCGGCACCTCTTCCCTGCCGACCCTCCGCGCCCTGCTCGCCGAGGCGCGCCAGCGGGGCATACCTCACGTGCAGCGAGGACGGCTGGTGTGGTACGACAAGCGGACCTCGTGGAATTGGCTCTACGACCATGAGCCGCGCTTCTTCGAGCTAGATTATCGGATGCGGGAACAGATGCGGGCTCCTTTCCTCGCGCATTGCAATGGCAAGCTAGAGGCCCGTCAGTCTAGCCAGCGCTACCGATTGACGTACACCTACAAGGCGCATGTAGCCTCTTGCGAGACCACTGGAGCGGCGCGTCTGTTTTTGCCCTATCCGCTGCACCTGCCCCAGCAGCCGGTCGTCGAGCTTACTGCCTGCAATCCAAGCGAATTGCGCCCTTATCTATCTCCCCACGCCGGCTTCTTCTACGCTTACCCCTGCTCTATTGAGCCAGCCGATGGGACGCTAGAATTCTCGTATTCCTGCGAGGTTGAGGTGCATAACCTGCCCATGGCCGGGCGCGTTTCCGAGCCGCTGACTCCTAGCGAGCACCGCCATTACACCGAAGTAGAAGACTCTTTGGGCCAGTCGCGTCTGGTGCGCGACTTTCTCGCCGACTTGCATCTCGACGAACCGAGCCTGAGCGATGTCGATAAGGCCCGCCGCCTATACGAAAGCCTAGCGCGCAGCAAACGCTTCCAGAAAACCAACGAAAGGTGCCAATGCCTAGCATGTAGCACATCCATGACGCTCAGCAACGACAGCGGCCACTGCATTACCCTGAGCCGCGCTTATATGGCTCTGTGCCGCCTGCTGGGCATTCCGGCCCGCGAGGTGACAGGAGGCTTAGCCGTAGCACCCCAAGGACCGGATCGCTATGGCATTAGCACCTACGACAACCCCATCTTCGGCCACACTTGGGTAGAGCTGTACACGAGCGAGACCGGCTGGTTGCCGGTAGAATTTCACGGCATCGCCTTGGGCAGCCATGCCATGACCGCGGCCAACGTCGCCGACCCCTTGCTGCGCCAGCGCATTGAGGGACACAGTGAGGCGTTTCTCGATTACTACTTTGGCCATATAGACTGCCATCGGGTGATGTGCTCCAAGTCGGTCTTAGACATTCCGCAGCTCATGGTGCCCAACCCCAACGCTGCTACCGAACCCAACCGGCTGCTGACCATACCCGAGGGACTGCACTACGAATGCCATTTGACCCTTGAATGCCAATAAGGAGGATCCCATGAGCATCGATATTTCCATCGTCATTGCCACCCACAACCAGCGAGCGCGCCTGCGCTTGGTGTTGTGCGGCTTGGCTTGCCAGCATTTTCCCAAGGAGCGTTTTGAGATCATCATCGTTGATGATGGCTGCACCGATGGTACGGATACTATGCTAGCCGCCGAATATCCAGATGTACACGTGGTGCCCATGCGGCCCAATGTGGGGCGCTGCCGGGCACGCAACGCCGGCGTCGAACAGGCGCGGGGCGCGTTAGTGGCCTTTCTCGACGGCGATGCCTTGCCGCATCCAACTTGGTTGAAGCACCTATGGGCAGAATGGGAGCGTGGAGCACGCCAGCGCTATTTGTGCGGCTTCATGTATAGTCTGCCCCTCATCGAGTATCTACCCGACCCGCAGCAAGCCATCTTTGACGAAGAGCGCACTCCGAGCGTTTTGGCCGACTTCCTATTGATCAGTCAGGAACAGGTGCTGATCACCGAAGACCAAATCCGCTACGACTTTGCCAGCATCCATGCCCGCGCCCAAGAAGGCGGTTATCCCTTTGATGAGCTGAAGGCCATGCAGGATCAGGTCGAGGAGCTATACGCGGCGCATCCAGATTCGCCGGTCGGCTTTCTCGGCTTTTATCCGCACAACAGCGCGGTGCCGCGCCAAGCCTTCTGCGAGGTGGGGGGCTTTGCGGCGGACATTCCGTTTTCCGAGGGGTGGGATTTGGCCTATCGGTTGCAGCGCGCCGGCGTCAGTCCGGGCTTTGCCCGCCACGCCCTGACTTATCACTTGTACCACTATCACGAGTTTTCCGACCCGAGCAAAATCGCCGACGAGCAGCGCACACGGGACCAAGCCATCGACTACATGGTGCGGGAAAACCGCGACCCTAAGCTGCGGTTGATCGACCTGTGGCGAGCTGGCATCTGGCCCGATCCGCTCATTCCTGACGCACTGGTCTTGCGCGACCTGTTGCACTTTCACGAGCGTTACAGCGAGGTGCAATCCGACGAGATGAACGAGATCGAGGCCCTGCTGATGCGGCATCCCGCTCGGGCAGCCTAAAATCGGGGCGCAGACCTATATCTGCGCCGTAGCCATTCGCCTTCCACCGATAGGAGCCACGCCATGATAGGCATTGTGTTCAAAAAAGAGATGCTCAGCCATCTGCTGAGTCAGCGCTTCGCCGCGTGCACCGCCCTCGCCGTGGTGCTCATCATCGCCAACGGGATGCTCACCAGCCAAGCCTATGTCCAGAAAAAGGCCAGCTACCTCACCCAGCGCGCCGTTGAAGACAACAAGTTCCACGAAATCACCTATTATTCGGCCCTAGGCCATGACCACTTCAGTTCGGCCGGCGGTGGATTCGATGCCAACCCGGCTCCGCGTGCCTTACGGCCCCCGCGCCCCTTAGAGGTATTCGCTCAAGGCGTCGAACAAGAGGTGGGACAGGCCGTCAAGGTTCTGCTCTTTGAAGTGCCCTACCAAACCGAGGCGATTGTCCCCTTCCAGTCGGGCAATCCCTACCTCGCCATCTTTGCCTCCTTCGACATGGTGTACATCTTTCAACTCGTGCTCTGTCTGCTGGCCATTCTCATCGCCAGCGAGACCGTCTCCGGCGAGAAGGAGGACGGCACCCTGCGGCTGATGCTGACGACCAACGTCAGCCGCGCCCAAGTCCTCGTCGGCAAGACCCTCGCTGGCCTGACCACCCTGGCCATTCCAACGGCCTTGGGCTTTATCCTGCTGACGATCTTGCTGTTGGGCACTGAAAACATCGAGGTCGGAATCGGCGAATGGGTGCGATTGGCGCTACTGTTCGCGCTGTCGCTGCTGTATCTGCTAGTGTTCTACCTGATTGGACTGGCCATCTCGTGCGCGACGCATCGCTCGGCGACCAGCTTGATCTACGCGCTGTTTACGTGGGCCTTGCTGGCGATTGTGCTACCTGCCAGTATCACGGCCTTGCTCAACGAACAGGCCAACATGGGTGAAAAGCACAAGCAAGCCGATCACAAGGCCGCACAAGTGTGGAAGGAGTTCGATCAAGAGGCCACCAACCTCGCTCGGGCGCAAGGCCAGACCAGGTACCCCCCCATAGATATGGTCGAGCAGCTACTCCCTCCACCGCCGGGACGCGGGACTATAACACGTTGGGGGGGAACAGGTGCGTACTTTGGCGGTGAGCAGAGGCCCGCTATCTATCTATCCAATGTCGTCGATTCGCCCGCACTCGCCGAGTTCCAAGACATCGTCCGAACCGGCGAGCGGTTGCGCCTGAAATACGTCCAACCCGCCTGGAATGCCAGAGCCCCCCTTATCGAAGACTTCCCCCGCCGCATCCAACGCTGGAATGACTATCTCCAGCGTCTTCTACCCGCCGGAGCATACGCCCAAGCCGCTAGTGCTTTCGCCGGCACCAGCCGACGCGAATACTACGACTTTATCGACCAAGTCCGTGCCTATCGCGGGCAGATCATCACCTTTCTCGAAGAGCGCGATGCCTTCAGCTCCCGCGAGTGGTTCAACGACGACCCCGGCTGGCGCGCCGACCTGCGCGACCTGCCGAGGTTTAAAGAACGCGGCTGGACAGTCGCCAGGAGTCTGAGCCACTCCTTGCCGGATCTAACCTCCCTGTTACTCTATGCGGTAGTGCTCTTTGTCCTCGCCAATCGGCTCTTTGCCCGCTACGCCGCCCAGTGATCTGAAATCCCATAAGCAAGTAAAGCGGGCGGCCCGGTTTATGGGCGGCCCGCTTTCACGTCCGGCCACACCGTCCCTGAGAAGCAGCCCCAGCCACCCCAATCCCCATCTACCCGTTCCGTACCATCCACCGCCTACCGTCAAAGCCAAGCGCGTCCGTGCGATGTTTGGGCGCATCAAACGCGATGTTTAGACGCATTTGTGCGATATATTGTCGCACTTCTAGGCCGTCAAAAGGGCCTCGCAAAGGGCCTGAGAGACTGCGATAAATTCAGCCTACTTTTTATAAAACATTATTTAACAATAAGTTATAATTCATACAATCAGAGAATTCGGCGCGATTGACGCCCACTGGCCACGCATTGGCACGATACTTGCGATAGGTCTTACCGAAGCAACAACCCGCACTCGTCCACAGCAACAGAAAGGAGGTAACGCCTATGAAACACATCGTCTAAAATGCTTCACCTCGGGGATCGCCTCCGAGACAACGCAGCAAACCAGATCAAAGGAAATCATCATGAAAAAGCGTATCGTCAACCTAACCATTGGCCTCACGGGCCTAATCGCCAGCTTCCTGCCGCAGAAGGCCGAGGCTCTTGTATGCGTTGCCAGTTGCGATGACGGTTGGTGCATCGCAATCGGTACTCAGGTCGAGTGCTATTGCGACGAAGACGATAAGCCGGTATGCCTATCCTAATCAGCCTTCAGGGGCGGCTGATCTAGGCCACTCGCCCCTCCCCCTAACGCGCCCCGGGATAGTGGCTTAACCGCCGCTATTCCGGGGCAACCCAAACCAAACCCAGAAGAGGTGTACAGATGAAAACTTTGTCCTTCGCCCTAATCGCCGCTTGGTTCGCCGCCACCAGCGTCTCTGCCGAGCCAAAAGCCCAGTACGGTGGCTACTCCATGCACCCCGCCATGCCCATGGACAGCCTCCAAGTCATTCTCCAAGCCTTTCACGACTATGTCAACAGCTTGGAGATGATAAACGTCGAGGCCGGCGACGAGTTGCAGCAGGCCATCGCGGCCATCCCCGTCAAGGGGGACACTCCTATCACTCCCGCGCAAGAAGCCGACCTGCGCACCTGGCTCTACGATCTCTTAGTCGCCTTTTCGGTTTCGAGTAGTGACAGCCTCGCGGCCGCCTTTTACCTCCGCGAGGGCGTCAATAACCCCGAAGCAATAGAGAAGTTAAAAAACCAGCTTGCAAGCAAGGACCTCCTAAAAGGCGAGACTCCTTTTGATATCCTCAAGGCGGGACACCAGCAACTCCTCGACGAGCGTGAATACGATTACTACTTCGGCAAGGTATCCTTTTTCGACAGCGCGCTTGAGGTGTCCGAGAGGAAGACCGAGCCTAGCCCTTATATCGGGTCCCTTATGGAGCGCGGCATGATCCCACCTGCGGCCGTATCGGGCAGCCACTCCAAAATGAAGAGCGAGGTTCAAGAGCACCTCCAAGCGGGCAAACAGCAGACCTTTGTCGAGGTCATGTTCATCGTCGAAGAGCCCGAGGAGTTCGCCCCCTTTGAGGGAGCGGCGCGCACCCCGTTTTTCTTCCGCATGGCTTGGGATCAAGACAAGGCTATGTGGCGCCATGTAGAGATCGTTTACTGCATCGGGACGCCGTATTTTCTGTTCAGTTCCATCTAGGCCAATCCAACGGAGCTTAGCTTAAAGACTAAGGAGTTCACGATGAAAACCTTATCCATTCGCGTCCTATATTTCGCCCTGATCGCTGTTTGGTTCGCCCAGGCTGCGTGCGTAGAACAGGAAGGCGTCTCCAGCCTTACGGCCGCGCCTCCTAAGTCCCACTACGGCGGCTTTTCATCCCACCCCGACAGCCTGCAAATTTTCTACGACTACATTCACGGTCAGGAGATGATGAAGGTCGAGGCCGGGGCCGAATTGCGGCAGGCGGTCGAGGCGATCCCCGTCGAGCTGGGTGCTCCCATTGACCTGGCGCAAGAAGCCGCATTGCGCGATTGGCTCTATGAATTCTTAGTCGTCTTTTCGGCTTCGGGTAGCGACAGCCTCGCCGCCGCGTTTTACCTCCGCGAGGGCGTTAATAACCCAGACGGGATAGAGTTCCTGAAAGAGTTTCTCGCTAACAAAGACGCCCCCATCGGCGATACGCCCTTTGCCATGTTTGCATCCGGGCACAGAGCAATACTCGACATGGCGAAGCGCGATTACTTTTTCGAGAACGTGTCCTTTTTCGACAGCGCGTTCAAGGTATTCGAAATGCAGGAGGCGTACGATAGCTATGCTTTCTATCTCCAGACACACGGCATGATCCCCAAGGCTACCTTGAATTTTCGTCCCAAACTACACGACGAGGTAGAGGAAGCTCTACAGGCAGGCGAGTCGTTGATTTTCGCCGACATCATGTTCATCGTCGAAGAGCCGGCCGGGGTCTCCCCTTGGCCGTGGCAGGGGCGCACCCCGTCCTTCTTCCGGCTGGTCTGGGATCCACAGCGGGCCATGTGGCGCCATGTAGAGGCATATTTCAGCGGCGGCGTACCGCAGAACTTTCTCTTCAACCTCATATAATCCACCTTTGCCGCTGACTCTAAAGAAGGAGGCTTCCCAATGCTAGCAGCCATTGTAAAACGAGAACTGATCGATCACCTCATCAGCCTGCGCTTCGGCTTGGCTCTCGTGCTGGTCGTAGGGCTGATGGTGCTCAACGCCCTCGGCTTTGTCGGCGGCTCGTACGAGTTCCGGCGCGACCACTATCTCGAACAGGTTCAAGCCGAGCAAGAAATCGGCCGCAGCCACGCCCAAACGGGATTGTGGAAGCTGATCGTCCACGGGGGGCAGGACTATATCTACAAAAAACCCAGCCCCCTCATGTTCTGCGCCGTTGGTGCCAACGACGCCCTGCCCGAGCACCTCTGGACGCCGAGTTGGAAATTTCAGTACAACGGCACCTGGTTCTACGATCCCTTTCCACTCATCTATTGGGACATCGAGGGTATCTGGGCACCCAAGGCCAGCCAACTGATGCAGAGCCGAGCCATCGACTGGGTCTTTATCATCGGCGGCCTGCTCAGCCTCATGGCCTTGTTGTTCACCTTTGACGCCTTCATCGGCGAAAAAGAGCGCGGCACCCTCAAACTGGTCATGGCCCAGAGCCTGCCGCGGCACACCCTGCTGCTGGGCAAGTTCCTCGGTGCGATGCTGGCCCTCGCGATTGTGTTGAGCCTCGCCATCATCGTCAACTTGCTCATCGTCATCGCACTCTCGCAGGTAAACTTGGGCCTCGTCGAGGCCGGGCGCTTGATCGGCATGGTCGGCTTAGCCCTGCTGTATCTAGCTTGCTTTGTCGGGTTGGGGCTGTGGGTGTCGATACGGAGCAGCACCACGCGCTCCAGTTTGGTGGGCGTGCTGTTGCTGTGGACCTGCGGGGTGCTGCTCTGGCCATCGGCTGGCGGCGCACTGGCCTCCCGCGTGGTGGTCCGTGAATTCGGGGACGCAGTTGTAATGGAGTGGGAGTTCCAAACTCCAGAAAAAGATAAAATTGCTCAATATAGGAACAGTGCGCGGAGGCGCGATCTGAGAAACCCCGAAAAATTGCGCCAGTTCGCCGACTACGACCACGCCAATCGTCGGGTCATCCAAAATCGGGAAGACGAGTTTTTGGCCTACAGCCTCGGCGAGGTCGAAAAAGCCCGCCACATCGTGCGCCTGTCGCCAACGGGCTGCTTCCAGTACGGCATGGAGGCCTTCGCTGGCACTGGGCTGGCGCGCCACCGCAGCTTTGTCGAGCAGGCGCGCACTTACGTCCAGCAATTCGAGCAGACCATGCTCAACCTCGACCGCGACGATCCCAAAAGCATGCACATCCACATCGCCCAAGGGCTATCGCGGCAGAAAATTGACCCCGATACCCTGCCGGTCTTCACCGAGAACATGTCGGCGACGACCTTGCTGCGGCACGCGGTCGTCGATGTGATCGGCTTATTCTTCTTCGCTACGCTCACGTACATGCTGGCCTATCGCTCATGGCTGCGTGCCAGCATTGTCTAAAACGGAATAAAAAGCTGGACATCGAACACCAACGGGAAGCGGACAACAGCTTAGTCGTCCAGATCCGCAATACGAGCGATTTCCCCGCTGGTACGCTGAACTGTGGGATAGAGGTACAAATCGGTGCAGAGCAAGTAGTTATACCCGTACTCGCACTGACGAGATAAGGAGGCTACCATGAATCCGCCAAAAACAACCAAGGCGTGGACACAGCTCGAATGGGGTAATACCTGCCGAGAAAAAGGGCAGCACGAGCAAGCGGCCACCCACTACCAAATAGCGCGTCGACTCTTTCGCGCCGAGGAATACCAAAAGGGGCTTTTTGCAGCTTGCACCCAGCTCGGCCACCATTGCGAGATCGCTGGCGACCTCGACGGATCGCTACAGTACTTCCAAGAGGCATTGGCCGCCTGCTCGCCGGGCCGCTCCCTACGCGATTTAGCCGAGGCCGAAGGCAACGTGGGCTTCATCAAACAAAGCCAATCTCGCTTTGACGAAGCTACCGCGTACTACCGCAAGTCCATACAGCACGCCCAAGAAGGAGGCGATGCCGCCCTCGCAGCCAAGATAGCCAACAACATGGGCAATCTCTACATGCAGCAGAACGACTTGGCAGAAGCTCAACAGTGGCTCCATCGCAGCCGAGACCTCTATGACGACGACGTGCCAGGCAACCTGCTCAACAGCTTGGGACAACTGGCTCTGCGCCGTAGCGATCCCGAGCAGGCCCTGCGACATTTTACTGCGGGACTAGCGGCGGCCCAGCAGCAAGGGACGCCCCTCGAAGTAGCCCTACAACTCGGGTCCATCGCTTCGGTCTGCCGCGACTTAGGCCATCTGGAACGCGCCTTGAGCAGCGGCAACGAAGCTCTGGGCATCTACGTGACGCAAGGTCATGCTCAAGGCCGCTGTGGCATGGCGACCCTGCTAGCAGATCTCTACATGACCACCGGCGACCTAGCGATGGCGCAACGACATATACAGGCTTCTATGGATCTGTGCCGACAGCTAGGAAACGCGAGGATGCAGGCTTTCAACTACGTGTCCTTGGGCAATCTGTACGCACGGCAGGACGGCGACAAGCAGCGGGCGTTGAACGAATGGGTGACGGCGTTGCGCCTGTTTAGACAGCTCGGTATGGAGATGCAGAGCCAAGCGGTCATTAGGGCTATGGCCGCTTAACCCGAAAGAAAAGACCTTAAAAGCGGGCAGCCCGGCCTATGGCTGGGCTGCCCGTTTCTTGGCCAAAATCCCGCTACCCCTCAACCCGCACCACCCATACTCATGCGATGTTTAGGCGCACTAAAAGCGACAATTCGACGCACTTGTGCGATGTATTCGCGCATCTTTAGAGCGTCAAGAGGGTATCGCAAAGGACCTGAGAGATCGGCGAGAAAATTACTTCTCTTTTTATAAGATATTATTTAACAGTCACTTATAAACTATAAGATCAAAGAAATTGGCGCGATAATCATCCGCTGGCTACTAATTGGCACGATAATTGCGATATACGATATAGAAAAATTAACAATCTGTGCTGGTCGCTAGAGACCAGCCATTGAGAAAGGAGGACAGCAATGTCTTCAATCTTCTATATCTTCGGACTGCTGCTATGCGCCCTCGTGGCCCAAGCCGAAAACTTGACTAAAGAACAGCAGCGCATCCTGCTCGACCTCCAAGAAGCTCACTTAATTCTAGAGCAGGCCAAAGCGCGTGAGGCCGAGGTCGAAATCGAGTACGAGCAGATGATCGGCCTCAAGGAGCGCGGCGTGGTCACCGGCCAAGAGCTACGTATGACCCGCGAGGGCTACGAGCGCGCCCGCCAAGAGCGGCAACGGGCCGACCTAAACCTCCAGCGCGCCTTCCTCAACTCGCTGGCCGACGCCACGCACCTGACGGTCGTCAATGGCCAAAAATACGGCGTCGAGGGCGACAAGGTCCGCGTGCGGCTCACCCTGCGCAACGACTCCGATCTCAACTTGGCGCAAATGGTCGATCAGGCCCGCCGACGCTACGAGATCAACGGCCTCGACCAAGACGCCGCCTCCCTGTTGCAGGTGAACAACATCTTCGCTACCATTCTCGCCGACCACGTCATGGTCGGCCGGCCCTACCAAGTCCACATCCCGGTGCTGGCCCTCGGCGAGGAAGTCGAAGTCGAGGTCGGCTTGCAGCGTCCCGAGGTCGAGGATCTCACGGTACAGCTCCAGTACCTCAACCGCACGGACGACCACGTCATTCACCTAGAAAAGGCTTCGGCTCGCGACGTAGTGCGCGTATACGCCACGCAGTTTTCCCAAGAAGGCCCTTTGGGCAACTCGGTGGCGTACGAGCTACACCTAGAGCGGCTGGCCGAAGACGAAAAGATTTTCCAGCTCATGGCGCACGGACTGCCGGACGACTTCCGCTATGAGTTCGAGAGCGGAGGCCGCAACCTGTCGCGGCTGCGCTTTTCCCGCGACCACTCCAGCGACTCGCTCATACTTAACGTGTACGTCCCCGAACAAGACGAGAGTTTCACGGTGGATCAGCCGCTAATTTTTTCGGTGCTGGCCTACGAGCCAAAGACCGTGGATGCCGAGGTATTGGCCGCCGCCGATCCAGAGCGCTTGCAAGCTATGGGCATTGGCTATGAGCAACTGCAACTAGTGCCCACGGGCCGGGCCGAATTGGAACTGACCACCCTCAACCTCGACCTCTCAGTCAATGGCGAAGGCGAGTCGCAGTCCGTTTGGCATTTGCGCAACCTCGGCACGGTTGAATTGCTCGACATCCGCCTGCAAGCCCTGTCGCCGCCCGGCTGGAATGTCTCCTTTGAGCCGCAGGAAATCGCCCATATCTCACCGCGCGAAGAAATAGAAGCCAAGCTGACCGTGCGGCCCATCGACAGCGCCGAAATAGGACGCTACGAAGTCAAGACCAGCGCCAGCACTCAACACAAGGGGCAGTGGGTCGAGTCGGTCGAGCGCACCGTCAACATAAACATCAAGAGCGATGGCTCGTTTTGGGGCATCACCGGGTTGGTGATCTTGCTGGTGAGCATCGTGCTGGGCATCGCCGTCTTCACCGTGCAATGGAGCAAGCGATGACTACTTATCGATCGGCCTTGGCAGCCCTCTGCTGCTTGACGAGCATCGTCCACGCAGAGGAGTGGGACCTAACGACTTGCCAGCGCGAAGCGGGCCACCACAGCCCGGTGCTCGGAGCGGCGCACGCGCGCTGGAACCAAATGGCGGCGCGCACCCGCTTCGATTACGCCGAGCAGCTTCCGACTATCGGCCTGAACGCGGATTACGAGCGCAGCGAATTCGCCAACGCGAACGCGCCGGAAGCCGACCAACGCGAGCTTTTCTTAGAAGCCGACCAACGCGAGCTTTTCTTAGAAGCCCAGCAAGAGATCGTGCGCTACGGAGCTACCACCCCATCGCGCTTTGCCGCCAAGCATCAAGAGCAGGCGGAAAAGGCGCGCTACCGCGAGGCCATTATCAACGTGGATAGCAAGGTGCGCCAAGCGTATTACCGCCTGCTGCTGACGCGCGACGAAATAGCCAGCCGCGACGAGTTGCTCACCTATTTCCGCGCTAAAATGGACCGAGTGCAAACGCGCCTCGACGCTGGCTTGGCGCGGCCTGTGGAACTGCACGAGGCCGAGCTAGAGGTGTTAGAGGAACAGACGCGGATCAACAACCTCCAGCGCGAGCTGCGCGCCCTGCATCTGAAGCTCTTCACCGAGATCGGCCTCGTGGGCAAACGCTCGCTCCGCGACATCGAGATCGTCGGCCCGCCCTACGAGCAACTACAGCTACTCGACCCCAGCGAAGCGGACCTACCAGCCCTCATCGAGGAAGCCCGCGCCAACCGGCCCCACCTCGCCGAACTCGTTTGGCAAATAGGCGAACAGCAGCACCAAGCGCGCAGTGTTTTCTGGCAGTGGCTACCCCACGTCGGCCTGCAACTGACCAAGGATGTCCAAGACACCGACCTCGGCTTGAACTGGAGCGGCAACGGCCAAACTTGGAAGCTGGTGGGATCCGGTCGCCGCTCGCTCGCCAGCCAAGGCTTAGATCCCGCCCTAGACATGGGCGAGGGCTGGCGCGTGATGGCCAACGTCTCGCTGCCGCTGTTCCAAGGCGGTCGGCGGTTGGCACAGGGGGCCCAGGAGCGGGCGCGGCTCCACGAACTGCGCCAAGACCGCGACGAGACCCGCAACTTGATTGAACTCGAAGTAGTCGAAGCGTTTTACGACCTGAAAAGCCGACGGGAAAACACGCAGATTCTGCGCCGGCGTGCCGATGTAGCCCGTCAGCGCTTGGACACCGTCGAAGAGCTGTTTGAAAATGCTATGGGCAACTTGAACTTCGACGACCTCCGCCGCCAGCGGGTCGCCGTCAACTTCGCCGAGCAGAGCTATTTTGCCGAGC
>JAPPEG010000154.1 GCA_028875345.1 Gemmatimonadota bacterium | reverse complement strand
GGTGAGTACGCCAACGTCAAATCCAAACAACAAAAGGGGTTTTAAAAACGCTTCTTAGAGAATGCCTACCGACTACTCAAGACAAACGGCCGGCTCGGGATAGTTCTCTCAAACTCGATAATGTCTATCGAGAGTTGGCAAAGTGTTCGCGAGTGGTTAATGGACCGAATGAGAATAGTAGCCTTATTCGATCTACCGTCCAATGTCTTTGCCGAAACTGGTGTAAACACATCACTTCTTGTTGCCTACAAGCCGACCCAGAATCAGCTAAGGCAGCTACAACAACAGGACTATTCAGTGTTTGTCCGGGAGATCCTGCGTGTGGGCTATGAGAAGCGCACCAGCAAGAGGAATGTATTCTTTAATACTTTATATCAGATCGATACAACTACCTTTGACACCGCTCTTGATGAGAATGGTGCTCCAATCATAGATGAAGAATTTACCCAAACGCTATCTGAATTTCGGGAGTGGGCTCTTGGCCAAGAAGAGTTGCTGCAGCAGCTCTTCCTAAAGGAGAAATAAAGATGGGATATATTAATTATCCCAAGGAGATTCCTATTGGCACAATCCGATCCAAAAGATCGGTGTTGTCCCCAAGCATGTATCGGCAGACCACGATTTCAACTAGCCGCACCAAGCAGCTTGCTCAGTTGCTTGACCCCGAGGATCCATTCGATAAGGGAACCGAGCCGGGATCAATCTGGTACAGCAGCAACTCAAGCCATTACTTCATTCGCACCAAAGCACTCCAGAATCACTCCTTCCTTCCCTACCAAAAAGGTAATGCCATAATACCCATCAATCCGCGAGTCTTCGTCGATGCGAATCTTGGTCCCGGAGATATACTTCTCTCCAAGGACTCCAATATTGGTGAGAGTGTAATCTTATGGGACGACGATTGGCACAATCACATGTTCAGTAGTGGTATTGTCCGGCTCAATCCTTCTTCTCACCCTCTATATCTCTTCGCGTTTCTAAAGCACCCAGTCTTTAAGGCACAACTCACAGCGATGACGCCTCGTGGGTCAACGATCTCCCACGCAAGATCCCGTTGGTTGGAATGCTTAGTGCCATTCCCAAATCAAGAGAATAGTGATTATGTTATTCGCTTCGTGTCGATTCTTACTCAAGCAATAGTCGAGAAAGAGCAACTTATTAGGAGAAAGGATGAAGAAATTATCAGGACCATCGATGATGAGTTGATACGTGGCAGTATAAAGGTGCCAAAATTCGTGTTCAGCCACCCAAAACTTGATCAGATTAGAACCGTTGGCAGACTTGATGCGGCAATCTATAGCACCGAGTTCAGAGAAAGAATTTATCTGATCGAGAACTATTATCTTGGAACAGAAACTCCTACTGAGATGGGTTTTACCGTGACGCCAGGACCTAGCTTAGAAATAAAGATAATCAATACGCGACTGGACTCTGATCATTATAAGCCTGGATACTATGGATTGATTCTTCCTAAGAATATCTCTGAATACGGGACGATGAATCGCATGCAGTATATAGGAACCGGAAAGAAGTTGCCTCTTCTGCGACAGGGAGATATAGTTTTCGGAGAGGCGGGATTCCAGAAAGGGCGGTCTGTTGTCCTCATTGATCCTGTGGAATATTGCACGACCAACGCACATGGTATTTATGCAAGGCATAAAGAGGGGAATCTCGTTCGGACTATCTTCTTTCGATGCATATTTAATTGGTACAGGCGTATGAAACTTATCGACCTCATCGGTGTTGGTGGATCGGGTGGTCATTTATCTCCGAGCTATTTTGACACCTACTTGCGGATACCCAAGTTCCCTGACCGTATTCAGTCTGACATAGCGCGGCTCTATCACAATCCAAGCCAGTCTCAAGCGGTTCAGCCAACTCTTGACGGATTTTTGGAGTACCATCGCAGGAGAAACGGTGAGTCAGGAATATGGGATTTGCATAGGGATATTCGTGATCTTCGCTCGACCCTTATGGACACACTTGACATGATTATAGAAGGGAATACGGTCACACTCCCTGTCCAAGTATAGTCCCGCCATGCGCGTGGTGGACCGCTGGTATCGAGGCCAAGCGCGGGCCTTGAGTCATGAGAGGGCCCGCCGCGGCTCGGTAATTCTCGGTCTTAGGCAATCGCCACGGCCGCGAGCTGTGGCGCGAATTCCTGACTTTGGCCCTCGGCCTCCTCGCCGAACGGTGGATCGCCCGTGCGCCCCGCGACGTTCCGGTTTGCAGGAGGCATAGAGGACAAAAAGGCGTGAGTGAACCTTACCTAGACAACCAAGGAACAATGATGATGGAGACTGACCCGACTGAAAAGACCGACAAGCCGAAGACGAGTGGATCCGTGAAGATCGAGTGGAACTGGGACTTTGACGATCTACGGTATGAAATGAAGAGCATCAAGGCGGGAGATCGTGAGTACACACTGGGAGAGGAAGGTCGCTTCAGGCTGAAAGGTCGATGCAGACGCTGTTGGGGAGGGCTCATCGGTAAGGGCGGTGCCGAACACATCCCCACGGCCATTCGTTGCCGCGTCTGCGGCATCCTGCTCGAAGGCTCTGACGCTAGGGAAGAGTACCAACGGATGTCAGACCAGAACACGTGGAACACGCTCAACATGGCCTTAGGCTTCCCCCTCAAGTACCGCGACGATGCAACGTTCGTCACCAAGATTTTTCCACACATCGACCGTCAATCCGAAGAGGACCTCCGCAAACGCGTCAGCGTCGGAGCATCGAAAGGAACCAAGAAATGTTGGCTGACCCGCAGCAGTTTTCCCACCGGGTCTGCGGGTTTCCTGTTCTTGCAGGCACGAGCTCTGATGTCCGGGGTAGAGCGATTGCCTAGGGAACTGTCCGTGGCGCGGTTCCCGGATTTCGACATGCACGACGACGGCTCGGCAACGGTCTACCTTTCCAAGGAAGAACTGAGTGAACATTCCACGACTAGCGAATACGAGATGATGAAGAGGCTCGGCTCGACCATGACCATCGCCATGATGTCCGCGTTCGCGTGCGAGTTGGCGATGAAGGCCATACGTCTGACCCGCATGGATGAGGCCCGAAAAAGTCACGACCTGTGGCAGCTATACCGTGACCTACCCCCGGATAGCAGGGAGCGAATCGAAGAGGATTTCCCGGAAGTCGATTCAGTCCTCAAGAGCGCACGTCACACCTTTGACAAGTGGCGATACTTCGAAGCGAACGTCGGCGGCCGCGGTATGGGCGCGATGATCGACACAGATCGGGCGTTCGCCTTGGCAAAGGCAGCGCGAGTACTTCTCGACGAGGCGGAGATGGTGGGCCTTGGTTACTCCGTTAAAGTCGAGGCGACGCGAAAGGTCACCAAGATCGGCGACCGACAAAACGTGCATATCAAACATCACCTGTCCACCACGGGTTCGGAGGCACCTCCGCGGTGACGCAGTACAGGATCAGGCCAATTCGGCCATCCGAGAACCCGATGGGTCCGACGGAGGAACTCTGCGTGGACGATCTGCGAACGGGAAAGCGCTATGTCGTCGTGATTCAATGCGTGGACATCCGTCCGAACCGCACGCCTATAGGTCCCGGTGTGGCGAGGTTTACCAAGAAAGAGGATGCGCCCAGCGAGACGGGTAACATCCAGCTATGCACGCCAGAGTTCTACCGCAAGCTAGAAGATGGGGACGACTTGGACGGCGCTCAGGCGGCGGATCTTACTCCTATGCTCGCGACCCAGCTACGAAAGTCCGGCATGCCAGTAAGCGAGGACAACTTCAGCGCAGAGGGAACAGTCGCGTCATTGAGGGAGCCATGGATTCTCTGTACGTCGATAAGGCCAAGCGACGCCACTGGTGCAGCAGCGCTGGAGAGACAATTCTCGAGCAAAGGCCCCGATGCAGTTGTCACCACTGTTGACGATCACAACGCGTTCGCGAGGCAACTCGGAATCGAGGTGGCTCAGAGTGCCGAAACGAAGCGTGCCGTTAAGGAAGACGCCATTGACTTGATTGTTCGCCACCAATATTGGTGGGCCTGCGGTGCCGACAAGGAAGTTGATGCGTTCGTAAAGGTCTTCCACGGGCCAGTACACTACGAGGACTCCACCTTGAGAGTGCGGTCGGGTAGTGATATCGCTAACGCAGAGGCAGACCGGATCTGGTTTACAAAAAGACCAAAGTTCTCAGGCGAACGCGAGTACCGCTTTGCTGTATTGGCTGGATGTCCCGCGACCAATACGTTTCGCCTGGATGTCTCACCGGAACTGTCTCGGCTAACCACGCCCCGGCGATGTGGAGACAGATGGTGGTAGTCCTGAACAACGCCCTCGACGCGACTGCGATTTGCGAAGATCATCCACCCGCGTCTAGCGCGCGAAAAAACTCAAACGTATAAATGCCGTGGTCGTGTCCGTCGGCCCATTCGATGCGAATGCCGTAGCGCCCGACGTAGCTAACCCCCCGCACCTCGGCTGTGGCCGACACGGCCTCGGGCTGCAAGAGCGTCAACCCGCCTTCATTCCCGTCGCGCAATTCCCGACAATGGGCGCAAGGACACTCGCGCCGCAACCCTTCCAAGTCGTAGCGACTCTCGCGGCCATCGCTCCACCCGATGACCAACTCGCCAGCCCGGCTATCCACAGCGATGTCGCGCGGCTTGGGCTTGTTCAACGCGGCTCTCCCACCACTCTAGCGCTCAGCTCGTAGGGCGCGGCCGCGGTGATCTCCACCTCGACGAAAGAACCCACCGGAGATGTGCCCCCGGCGATTACTACTTGGCCGTCGATTTCCGGAGCGTCGCGCTCCATTCTCCCATAACACATATCCCCCACGCGCGCATCGACCAAGACCTGCTGCCGCGTGCCGACGAGCTCGTCGTTTTTCTCCGTGCCCACGCGCTCTTGCAGTTGCGTCAGGCGGCTGTAGCGCTCCTGCTTGACCTCCTCGCTAACCGGATCGCCAAGCTCATACGCCGAAGTCCCATCTTCCGGCGAGTAGAGAAAGCCAGTCGCGTAGTCAAAGCGCGTCTCAGCCACAAACTCCAGCAAGGCGGCAAAATCGTCCTCGGTTTCCCCGGGAAAGCCAACGATGAACGTCGAGCGCAGCCCGGCCCCCGGCAGCCGCTCCTGCAGCCGCGCCAACAAATCGAGCGTCTTTTGGCGCGTCGTCGCCCGCTTCATGCGCTTGAGCACCGGGTCGGAGATGTGTTGCAGCGGCATGTCGATGTACAGGCACATTTTGTCGCACGCAGCGTAGAAGTCGATCAGTTCCTCGGTCCAAAACGCCGGATAGGTGTACATCAAGCGCATCCACTCAATGCCCTTCACCTCGGCGAGCGCTTGTAAGAGACGCACAAGCTGTGGCCGACCATAGAGGTCGGCCCCGTAGCGCACCGAATCCTGCGAGACCAAGACCAGCTCCCGCACTCCCTCCGCAGCCAGCCGCTCGGCCTCGGCCACGAGCTGCTCGACCGGCTCGCTCACGTGCCGCCCGCGAATGGCGGGAATGGCGCAAAAGGCGCATTGGTGATCGCAGCCATCCGATATGCGCAAGTACGCCCAGTGCTTGGGCGTTAGCGAAGTCCGCGGCAAGCTGGCCAAGTACCTAGGCCGCTGGACGCCCAACACGTCGTCAACGTGGTGGACTATGTCGGCTTCATCCGCGATCGTCAGCAGCTTGTCGGCTTCCACCAACTCCTGCGCGAGCTCCTCGTAGTAGCGCGTTGATAGACACCCCGTGACGATGACCCCCTCGCACTGCCCCTCTTGCTTGAGCCGATGCGCGTCCATGATCGCGGCGAGGGACTCTTCTTTGGCCGGCTCGATAAAGCCGCAGGTATTGATCACCACCACGTCCGCTTCTTCCGGCACGTCCGTCATCTGATAGGCATGGCCCTGCAAAAGCCCTAGCATCCGCTCGGAATCGACCGTGTTTTTCGGGCACCCCAAGCTGACTAGGTGGACTTTGTGGGGCTGGTTTTTGCTCATCTTATCCCTCGCAAAAGGCTTCGACGTTGAGCTCAGCCGAAACGCGCTGCGCGTATGCAATGGCCGCGCGCACTGTCTCATCGGTTATTCCCTCCACAACCTCCACCTCCCCAATCCGCCGACCCAGCACAAACCGCAACTGCCCATCCACTCGCTTCTTGTCGGCCTTGGCACAAGCCAAAATCCGCTCCACCTCCACCTCGGCCAATCCCCCGGGCACCCCCAACCGCTCCAGCAACGCATCCTGCCGCTGCCTTTCCGCTTCGGGCCAAAACCCCTCGCGGCAGGCGATTTCTCCGGCGGCGATCAAGCCCAAAATTATCGCCTCTCCGTGCCGGTAGCGGCCGTAATCCGTGGCGGCCTCAATTGCGTGCCCAATGGTGTGTCCGTAATTGAGGATGGCCCGCAAGCCCTGCTCCTTCTCGTCGGTGGCCACCACCTCGGCCTTGATCTCGACATTGCGGCCGATCAGCCAGTCCAAGGTC
>JAPPEG010000092.1 GCA_028875345.1 Gemmatimonadota bacterium | reverse complement strand
CCGGTGCCCCGCAGCACGGTATTGGGCGGCCCTGCAAGGTCGGCAAGGAGGAGATCGCGGGGTTGGTGAAGGCTCTGCGTCTTTTTGTGGCCGAAGATCCGGCGGAGCGGCGGCAGCGCTGGTATACGCTGATGGAGGAACTGGTCGCCGCGTGTGGAATGCTGCGAAACGCCGAGATCGCGGTGGTAGCCGACCGCAAGCGCGCCGAGATTCCGACGGCGCGGCTGGTGCTCGATGAGGAAGCCGCGGGCACGACGGCGCTGGAACTGGTCAGAGCGCTACAGGAAGGCCGGCCGCAGATCGTCGCTAACCCGACATATGTGCACGAGGGTGTGGTGATTTTTGGGCCGATGTGTCTCAAGGAGGGCGAGCCGGAACAGATTGGGCGGCGGCTCAGGGAGTTGCTCGGCTAAAGCGGTGCTCCGAGCGCGAGCTAACGTATAAAAATAATAAGCCCCGCCGGGATCATTGCTCGGCGGGGCTTTTGTGTGCTTCAAACACCCCATCTGCGCTGCCGCCTTACTTACAGCTTCCCAGAAGCTCCATCACGTAAATGTTATCATTGCCGTCGCGATCAGACACAAAGGCGATGTGTCGTCCGTCGGGTGACCAAGCGGGGGACCCGTCGGATACTTTGTTGTTGGTCAGTGTGTAATCGTTAGAGCCGTCCGCATCCATTACGTGAATATCAGGAGCGCCGCCGGCGGTGCCGAAGCATCTAGGACTATCCGAAAAGGCGATGTATTTTCCGTCGGGTGACCAAGCGGGACTTTCTCCACAGAGGTTTAGCTGGCGCACGTTAGATCCATCGGCATCCATCACGTGAATGCCTCCCTGATCAAAGGCGATGTATTTTCCGTCGGGTGACCAAGCGGGAGCCTGTGCCCCGAGATTCCAGATGAGTGTATCGGTCAACCGATGCAGGTATTCGTCTTCGCCATCGGCATCCATCACGTAAATGTCCCAATTGCCGCTGCGATCAGACACAAAGGCGATGTATTTTCCGTCGGGTGACCAAGCGGGAGCCCAGTCGGATTCACTGTTGTTGGTCAACCGGTGCTCCGTCTCCGTCTCCAAATCCCACAAATAAATATCGCGATTGCCGTCGCGCTCAGAGTCGAAAGCCACATACCTTCCGTCGGGCGACCAGACGAGATTTGATGAGTTGCGTGTGGCCACCTGATATACGTCGTAATAGCCGTACCAGTCCGCCTCCGTTGCCACGTAGAGAATAGCAGGATCTCCGTCAACTATTTCAGCATTGAAAGAGATATACCGTCCGCTGGGCGACCAAACGGGATTTGTGTAGTATGCAACTCCAACATCGTCGGTCAGGCGGCGTATCGGCCCACCCACCCAGTTCACTCGCGTTGCCGCTTGTCCGATCCCCGTCGGCAGGGACGTATCCGACGGATTCGTGATATACGTCATAATCGCCAGTAAGTCGACCAAGTTGACCTGTCCATCGTCGGTGACGTCGCCCAAGCCGATATTGCCGTTGTTCGGAGCCGTGATAGACGGGTCGAGGTTGAACACCACCACCAAGAGCGCGTCGGCCAAGTCAACTTGACCGTCGTTGTTCACATCGCCCAAAATACCGCAGGTTAACGCTTTGCCTCGCGGCAGATTCTCCACCGATTCAACCACGAACTCCACCGGAGCCATTCCCGCCCGCACCTCAAAGGCCGCATCCACGTAGGGTACCACGCCCGCGCCCGAAACGACGATACCATAGGTCTGCTCCGCCGGTTCGGAGGTCGCACCAACTGTCGATTCGAGAGCCTCGCCGACCAATACTGGAAGAGTGGTCACCGCTGTCCCGGCCTGCCCGTCAACGAGCACCATCCGCCGCGTCAATTCCATCCCCGCGCCGCGCAGTCGGTAGATATACACGCCTGCCGCCACGGCCTGACCCGCCGCATCGGTTGCATCCCATATCGCCGTGTGAATACCGGCCGGTCGCTCTTCGTTCACCAGCGTCGCTATCTGCTGCCCCAACACGTTGAACACTTCTAGCCGCACATGTGCTGTTGTGGGCAACTGATACGGAATGACGGTGGAAGGATTGAACGGATTGGGATAATTCTGCCCCAGCGCAAACCCCTGCGGCAGGGCTTGGCCGTCCAACGACGCCAGTGGCAGCGCGAAATGCCCATTTGCATCGGTCGTCACCTGTGCCACCGGGCCGCGCTGTAGATTCGTCAAATCGAAGACCATCACCTGCGTGGCTACCGCCGCTTCACCCGAAGAAAGACGTACCTGCCCCTCCAATAGCGGCTCGGCGACCGCATGGGACACCAACACCAGCCCGATGAACGCGACGATGGATGCTTTTTGCATCATGTAAGACTCCTTGAGATGTAGTGAAAGTTGAACTGTTGACCCCCTTAAGCTACGGGGATTTTAGACAGCAATCAAAAAGTAGATTTTTCATTGACGCTGCTCTACCTTGTCCTGTATGTTCACAGTACACCCCAAACCTGAACGAAAGGAGAGCAACGACGACTATGGCTACCGTGCCCCCAACTGTTGAAGAACGTCTAGCAAGGCTTGAAGGCGTGTACGAGCATCTTGCTTCTAAAGCAGACCTTGCTGAGTTGAGATCGGTCTTAAAGGACGATATTGCTCGGATTGAGACGGATCTTAAAGCGGATATTGCGCGCGTCGAGAGTGATCTTAGAGCCGATATTGCCGAACTCAAGGGTAGCGTCAAGATTTTGCTTGTAGCGATGACTTCCGGTTTAGCCCTACTCAATATCGTTTTGCGGTTCTGGCCTTCGTAAGCCCATGCCTAAGCTGAAAGGGTAATTCCACTACGCGGCGACCTCCTCGACAAAACACTACTCCGACGATAGCTAAATCTGCGCTGCCTCCTTATTCATTAAAGACTCGCCCCAGCATGTAAGCCTCACCATAGCAATCCTACCTCATTCACAAGATGATCCGCAGATAGACGCAGAATAGGAAGCATAAGACGATCCACCGCTCGAATCGTTCAAATCATTATTTTTATAGTGCCTTTGGATGATTCTAAAACTGCGCCCCCCAATAGGCGGCACCCAGTAGCGCGGTCTTGTCGTTAAGCACGACGTGGACGGGAATGGCCGCGAGGGGCTCGCCCATGCGGCCTTTGTCCATAAAGCCCTCCATAAAGCGGCCGTCGCGCAGCTTGGCGAGGATCTTGGGCGCAATGCCGCCGCCGACGAAAACTCCTCCCGAAGACATCAACTTGAGTGCCAAGTTCCCGGCTTCGCGGCCGTAGAGGAGCGCGAAGAGGTCGAGGGCTGTTACGGCTAGCGCGGAGTGGCTTTCGAGGCCGGCGCGCGCGATGGCGTCAGCGCGGTCGGGCTGTTCTGTCTCGGGGGCCAGAGAGGCGTCGGCGCGGTCGGGATGCCGTTCGCACAGAAAGTCGTAGATAGCGGCCAAGCCTTGGCCTGAGACCACCCGTTCCCAGCTAACGTGGCCGTAGCGCTCGTTGAGGAAACGCCAAAGCTCGACTTCGAGCGGGGAACTTGGCCCAAAGGTCGCGTGTCCTCCCTCAGAGGCGATTGCTGCATAGCGGTCCTCGTCCCAGCACAAGCCTCCCTCGCCCAGTCCGGTGCCGGCGGCGATGACGGCGATGTTGCCCTTTGGGTCGCGCTGCCCTTCGTTGAGCGGACACAGGTCGTTCGGCTTCAACACCAAGGTGCCATAGGAAGTCGCTTGCAGGTCGTTGAGCAGGTGAACGTCGGTGTTGTTGAGCACGGCTGAAATTTCGTTGGGGTCGATGAGCCAAGGCAGGTTGACGGCGCGGACGGGAAGCTGATGGACGGGGCCGGGTACGCCTAAGACCGTGCGGCTGGGAACTATCTGCGTCTCGTCGGCGAAGGTCTTGAGTAGCGCACCGGCGCTGGGATAGGACGCAGTTTGGTAGCGCCGCTCGACGAGCGAGTCAAAGCCTTGGGTGGCTGGGTCGAAAGCGGCGAGGTACGTTTTGGTGCCGCCGACATCACCGGCGATGATCACAGGGGTGCCCACTTTCTCCAAGCCTCTCCGAGCAGTTCGTTGGCTTCCTTGGGGCCGGCGGCACCGACCGGATAAGAGGGTACCTCACCCGAAGAAGGTGCTTGCCAAGCGTCGAGGATGGGCGTTAGGAGCGCCCACGACTGCTCGATCCAATCGCTGTCTGAGTAGAGCGTCGCGTCGCCGAGCAGGCAGTCGAGGATCAGGGTCTCGTAGGCTTCGGGCGTGCGGCCGCCGAACGAATCGGCGTAGCTGAAGTCCATGTTGACGGTGCCCAAGTGGACATCGGGACCGGGAATTTTGCCGTTGAAGGAAAGCGAGATGCCCTCTTCGGGCTGGATGCGGATGGTGAGCGTGCTAGGGGCTAGGGCGTCGGCTTGGGCGAAAATTAGGTGCGGGGGCTGGTGGAATTGCAGAGTGACCGTGCTAGTGCGCTTGGCCATGCGCTTGCCCGTGCGCACGTAAAACGGCACCCCTTGCCAGCGCCAGTTGTCCACGGTGAATTCGAGGGCGGCGAAGGTTTCGGTGCGAGAATTTGGGGGCACGTCTTCTTCTTGTAAATAGCCCGGTTCGTCCTCGCCGGGTTCGTACTGGCCGCGCACCGCATAGCGATCAACTTGGCCGATGCGGATGGGGCGGATCGCCTTGAGCACCTTGAGCTTTTCGAGGCGCACGCTTTCGGCGTCAAACGAGGAAGGCGGCTCCATGGCAATGACGCAGAGAACCTGCAAGAGGTGATTTTGGATCATGTCGCGCAAGGCCCCCGATTGGTCGTAGTAGCCGGCGCGGTGCTCCACGCCGACGCTCTCGGCTGCGGTGATCTGCACGTGATCGACGTAGCGCCGGTTCCACAGCGGCTCAAAAATTGAATTGCCGAGGCGAAAGACGAGGATGTTCTGCACGGTCTCCTTGCCGAGGTAGTGGTCGATGCGGTAGATCTGCTCTTCGGCAAAGACCGAGTGCAGCGCTTGGTTGAGTTCGCGGGCCGAGTCGTAGTTGTGGCCGAAGGGCTTTTCGACGATGATCCGGCACCAGCCGTGGCAGTCTCGGTGTTGGCAACTGAGGCCAGCGCGCCCTAGCTGCTCGACGATGTCGCGGTATATCTGCGGCGGCACCGAGCAGTAAAAGCAGCGATTGCCCCCGGTGCCGCATTCGCTGTCGAGGATTTCGAGCCGTGCTTTGAGCGCGGCGTAGGTCTCCGAGTCGCCGGGATCGCCGCGCACGTAGTGGAACTTGGCGAGGAAGGCATCCCGCGCGCTGTCGTCGAGCGGGCCGACGAATTCGGCCAAGGACTCCCGCATCTTTTGGCGGAAGAGGTCGTCGTCCCATCCACGGCGGGCTACGCCCACTAGATGAAAGGCTTGGGATAGGCGACCTTGGTGATGCAAGTGCCAGATGGCCGGCACCAGTTTGCGCCGAGTTAGGTCTCCCGAGGCACCAAAAATGACGAGGGCACAGGGGTCGGGGATGCGTTGTTGGATCATAGTGTAGTGTAGAGAAAATAAAAAAGGCCACAGCGTCCGCCATGGCCTCCCACACCGCCTCGTGTGAGTTTTGCAAATATACAAGCACAGGCGAAAATCAACAAGTCGATTGTGCCACTCAAGACGTTGTGCGTAGCCGCCTTGCTGTTGATATTAGCGCGGCCAACTTTGATACGAGGACAATATGAGCCGGTATTTAGTCACGGGCGGAGCAGGGTTTATTGGTTCTCACCTCTGTCAGCGCTTGTGTGCAGAAGGACACACAGTACGGGTTATCGACAATTTGAGCACGGGGCGGCGCGAAAACTTGGCCGACATCCTAAGCGAAATAGAGTTCGTCGAGGGCGATATCCGCGACGCGGCCTTGCTCGCCGAGGTCGTGCAGCAGGTCGATTGCGTCCTGCACCACGCAGCCATCGTGTCGGTGCCCGCTTCGGTCGAGCAGCCCCTCGTCGATCAGGAAGTCAACGCCGTGGGAACGCTGCGGCTGTTGGAAGCGGCGCGGCAGGCCGGGGTCGGTCGCGTGGTTTTTGCCAGTTCGGCCTCGGTGTATGGCAACAATCCGCAAATGCCCAAGGACGAGGATATGCCGCCCGAACCCGAGTCGCCCTACGCGGTTTCCAAGGTTATGGGCGAGCACTACGCCCGAGTGTACAGCCAGATCTACGGCTTGGAGGTGGTTGGCTTGCGCTACTTCAATGTCTTTGGTCCGCGGCAGATGCCGTCTTCCCCGTACTCGGGCGTTATCTCGATTTTTGTCGCGCAGATGCGAGCCGGCGAGTCGCCAACCCTTTGCGGCGACGGCCACCAGTCGCGCGATTTTGTCTATGTCGGCGATGTGGTAGAGGCCAATATGAGGGCCAGTACTACTCTAGGCGTCGCCGGGCGGATCTACAATATCGGCTGCGGTCGCAGCGCGTCGTTGCTGGAATTGATCGCCGCGCTCAACCAGATTTTGGGGACCGAGTTGGTGCCGATGTTCGCTCCGCCTCGGGCTGGCGACGTCCGCTTCTCGTCAGCCGATATATCGCGCGCCCGGGCCGAGTTGGGCTACGAGCCGAGG